>CBRG010000355.1 GCA_000470535.1 Streptomyces sp. AW19M42 | reverse complement strand
CCCCGCGCTCCAGGCCCCCCCGGCCCGCTCGGCCCGCACCCCGGTCCCCCCGGCGGCCAGCCGCCGGCCGCCGCACGCGGACCGCACACCGCGCGGCGGCACGGCCCCGGCCCGGCCGGTGGCGGGCGGCTGATCGGCACAGGCAGCCGCTCCCCCGCACGGGTGAAGGCGCACACATGGGTGAAGGCCCCGACCGGAGTCGGGGCCTTCACCCATCATGTGTGTGGCCCCGCGCAGGGCCGCAGGGGGCCGTACGGGGTGCTCAGCCGACCCAGCAGCGCTTCACGACGCCGCCGTCGACCTCGAAGTTGATGCGGCCGCCCAGGAACTCCATGGTGATGACGGTGCCCGGCGACAGGGCTCTGACCGTGGTCCAGCCACGCTCCCTGGCCCTGCGTTCGGCGCTCTCGGCGCCGAGGCCGACATACGCGCCGGGTGTGTCGTCGGGCTGGACGGAAGGGGTTGGTATGGGTGCCATACCTCTCACCGTAGGCGGCCCAGGGCAGAGGCGGAAGCCGGGGCGCCGGCCGGTCGCACGGCATCCTCACGTCCCTCACCGGTCACGCTTGTGTCACAGGATCACCACACACGTTCCCGCCGGACTTCGGCACCCGATCGCGCGATTCAGAACTGGACGCACAGTAATCACACAGGACGGAAAACGATCAGCGGAGAGGACCGAGAAACGGGCTGGATTTCCGTCGCCGGACGCCTTCGATTTCCCTCCTGAATATCCTCCCGTAAGCGAGAGGCCCATCAGGAATTCATCCTTCCTTATCGCACCCTTATCTCATGCTCACAATATCCACACCATCGCACCGGGTCCGGCCGAGTGGTTCCGGCCGCATAGCAGGCGGCCCGAATCACCCGCTTTCCGACGTTGGAGCGGCCGCTCCGGGCACCGGTACGACGGGGCGGGACGGGCGAGGTTCCCGTAGGGCCCAGGCCCCGCCCGGCCCGGGTCACGGCCGCGATCGAGCGCCTCGATTTCCTGACTTTTCGGCGTATCACCTACCGGTCGGCTCCCCGGTTCGATTCCGTTCGCTTTCTCGCGTGACCCCGGCAGCGGCTCACCCGTTGTCTTCTTCATGAGCCGGGAACCGCCCGGCGCACGTACCGAGTTCGAGGAGCCACCCGTGCCGCGCATGCTCGACGTCAGCGAGGACGTACGCGCCGAGATCGGCGACGCCGAAGCCGACCGGCTGCTCGTCGGCGACAACGCCCCTGGCAGTTACGACTGCACCTCCTGCCGCACCCCCGGCGACTCCGAGCAGGAACGCACCAGCACAGTGCTGTTCGTCGGTGACGAGACCGCGGTCCTCGCCTTCGCCCACGCGACCTGCATCCCCTCCCAGGTCGTCCAGGTGGCCGAGGAACAGCTGCAGGGCGCCGTGCGCAGCATCACCGGGAGCGAGCAGGAGGCCCAGGACGGGCTGAACCCCGAGCAGGCCGTGCTGGGCATCACCAGCGGCCTCGTCCTGATCGACGACGAACTCCACCCGGCCCTGGTCGTCGAACCGACCGGGGCGATCGCCCGGCCCGGCACGGACGGCAGCGGCGGCGACGAGTTCCTGCAGCTGCTGCTGGAGCAGGGCTTCCACCCGGCCCGGCAGATGGATCAGGTCCCCGAGGTACTGCACGGCTGGTCGATCCTGCTCGCCATGGGACAGCTGCACGCGGTGCTCCAGCCGGGCACCGGCGGTGGTGCCCCGGTGGCCTGGTGGCAGGCGCACGCGCCGCTCCAGGTGACCGAGGGCTGGCGGACCGCGGCCAACAAGTCGCAGACCGTGCTCGTGTACGCGGCCCCGGCCGGCTCGATCGGCCAGCAGCCCCGCGAGGACCTGCTGCGCGACGCCCTGGAGAAGGCCGCGGCGGGCGGGGTCCTGGTCGCCGCGGCGATGCCGCTGGCCGGTACCTGACCGTGTCCGGGCACTCCGGGAGCCCTCGGCGAACAGCTAATTCTCCGGCGCGACCGCATCCGACGGGCGTTGGGGTCGTTGGCACCTACGTGCACTCATACGACCCCTCCCACCAGCGTCCGAGCCCGATCCCTGCCATGCGTCCCGCGCAGGACCCATCGGGTGGCCCGTCCCGCACCCCGATCTACGACGCGCTGTACTCCGAGTACCGCCGGTCGTTCAGGGCGTTGCCGGGTGACCGGAGCGGGGAGGAGGGCCTGGGGCTCCCGAGTTTCGGCAGCGGGTTCTTCGGCTCCCGCGCACCGCTGGGCGGCCACTCGGGTCACGGCGGCGCGGGCGCGTCCGGTGGCTCGGGCGGAGCCGCCGGGCACGGCGGCGGCAGCCCCGGCACGCACACCGGGAGCCTGGGCTCCTGGCAGCGCGTGGGACGGCATGCGGGGCGGGTACAGGCCGCGCTGCCACCGGGCTCCCTGGGAGCCTGACCGTACGACTGAGCCCCGGACCACTCGTTCTCCGAGTGGTCCGGGGCTCAGTCGTGTCCGGGCGGCTCAGCGGCGCGGCCGGGGCGCTCACGCGCTGGGGCCGCGCCGATCGCCGGCTTACTTGTTACGGCCGCGCTTCTCGCGGACCCGCACCGAGATGTGGATCGGGGTGCCCTCGAAGCCGAACTCCTCGCGCAGCCGACGCTCGACGAAGCGCCGGTAGCCGTGCTCCAGGAAGCCGGAGGCGAAGAGCACGAAGCGCGGCGGCTTGGTGCCCGCCTGGGTGCCGAAGAGGATACGGGGCTGCTTGCCGCCACGGATCGGGTGCGGGTGCGAGGCGACGATCTCGCCGAGGAACGCGTTCAGCCGGCCCGTCGGAACGCGGGTCTCCCAGCCCTCCAGCGCGGTCTCGATCGCCGGGACCAGCTTCTCCATGTGGCGGCCGGTGAGCGCCGAGACGTTGACCCGCGGGGCCCACGCGACCTGCGCGAGCTCGGTCTCGATCTCGCGCTCCAGGTAGTAGCGGCGCTCTTCGTCGAGGGTGTCCCACTTGTTGAAGGCCACGACGATCGCGCGCCCGGCCTCGACGGCCATGGTCACGATGCGCTGGTCCTGGACGCTGATCGACTCGCTGGAGTCGATCAGGATCACGGCGACCTCGGCCTTCTCCACGGCTGCCGCGGTACGCAGCGAGGCGTAGTAGTCCGCGCCCTCCTGGAGGTGGACCCGGCGCCGGATACCGGCCGTGTCGATGAACTTCCAGGTGATGCCGCCGAGCGTGATCAGCTCGTCGACCGGGTCACGGGTGGTACCGGCCAGTTCGTTGACGACGACCCGGTCCTCATTGGCCACCTTGTTCAGCAGCGAGGACTTGCCGACGTTCGGACGGCCGATCAGCGCGATGCGGCGCGGTCCGCCGACCGCGGTGCCGAAGGACTGCGCGGGCGCCTCGGGGAGCGCGTCCAGGACGGCGTCCAGCATGTCGCCGGTGCCGCGGCCGTGCAGCGAGGAGACCGGGTGCGGCTGGCCGAGGCCGAGCGACCAGAGCGCGGTGGCGTCCGCCTCGCCGCTCTGCCCGTCGACCTTGTTGGCGCAGAGCACGACGGGCTTCTTGGCCCGGCGCAGCAGCCTGACGACGGCCTCGTCGGTGTCGGTGGCGCCGACGGTGGAGTCGACCACGAAGACGACCGCGTCGGCCGTCTCGATGGCGTACTCGGCCTGGGCGGCGACGGAGGCGTCGAGCCCCAGCACGTCCTGCTCCCAGCCGCCGGTGTCGACGACCTTGAAGCGGCGGCCCGCCCATTCGGCCTCGTAGCTGACGCGGTCACGGGTGACGCCGGGCTTGTCCTGGACGACAGCCTCACGGCGGCCGATGATCCGGTTCACCAGTGTCGACTTGCCGACGTTGGGGCGGCCGACGACGGCGAGCACGGGAAGCGGTCCGTGACCGGCCTCACCGATCGCGCCCTCGACGTCCTCGGGGGCGAACCCCTCCTGCGCGGCGAGCTCCATGAACTCCGCGTACTCGGCATCGCCAAGCGCTCCGTGCTCGTGGTCCGAGCCGCCGGAGTGAATCTGGTCGTTCATGAAGTCCGTTCCTCTTTACATCATCATCGATGGACCACGCAGCACGCGGTCCACTACTCAAGTCTTACTCAGTGCGCCCGGTAAGGCGCCTGGCCTGCTCCAGGTGGCCGGTCAGCCGCCCCTGGATCCGCACGGTCGCCTCGTCGAGCGCCTTGCGCGTCCGCCGCCCGCCGCCCTCACCGGCCTCGAAGGCCTCGCCGAAGACGACATCGACGCGGCTGCGCAGCGGCGGCAGCGCCGATATCAGGCGTCCGCGGCGCTCCGTGCTTCCCAGGACGGCGACGGGCACGATCGGCGCCCCGCTGCGTACCGCGAAGTACGCGAGCCCGGCGCGCAGCGAGGCGAAGTCTCCTTCGCCCCTGGTGCCCTCGGGGAAGATCCCGAGCACCCCGCCGTCCCCCAGTACGCCGAGGGCGTGGGTGATGGCGGTGCGATCGGCGGTCGTACGGTCCACCTTCAGCTGACCGATTCCGCGCAGGAACGGGTCCAGGGGGCCGACGAAAGCCTCTTTCTTGATCAGGAAGTGGACGGGCCTGGGCGCGGTGCCCATCAGCATCGGACCGTCGACGTTGTGCGAGTGGTTCACCGCGAGTATGACGGGTCCCGAGGCGGGGACCCGCCACGCGCCGAGCACACGGGGCCTGAACAGCCCGTACATCAGCCCGATCCCGATGGAACGTCCGACCGCAGCTCCGCGCGGCGTGGGCGCGCCCGTGGCTGGGCTCACTTCGCCGCCTGCTTCTCCCCGACGAGGGTGACGACGCACTCGATGACCTGCTTGAGGGTCAGCTCGGTGGTGTCCACCTCCACGGCGTCGGCCGCCTTGGCGAGCGGAGACGTCTTGCGGCCGGAGTCGGCGGCGTCCCGCTTGATCAGCGCCTCCTTGGTGGCGGCGAGATCGGAGCCCTGCACCTCTCCGCTGCGGCGGGCGGCGCGCGCCTCCGGCGAAGCGGTCAGGAAGATCTTGATGTCGGCGTCGGGCAGCACGGTCGTGCCGATGTCCCGGCCCTCGACGACGATGCCCTTCTCCGCGCCCCGGGCGATGGTGCGCTGCAGCTCGGTGATCAGCGCGCGCACCTCGGGGACGGCGCTGACGGCGCTGACCTTGGAGGTGACCTCCTGGGTGCGGATCGGGCCGGAGGCGTCCTCGCCGTCGACGGTGATCGTGGGGCCGGCGGGGTCGGTGCCGGACACGATGACGGGCTTGGCGGCCGCGGTGGCCACCTCCAGCGCGTCGTGCACGTCGATGCCGTTGTTCAGCATCCACCAGGTGATCGCCCGGTACTGGGCACCGGTGTCCAGATAGCTCAGGCCGAGCTGGGCGGCGACGGCCTTGGACGTGCTGGACTTGCCGGTGCCGGAGGGCCCGTCGATGGCGACGATCACTGCGGCCGGGGCGGTCCGGGCGGCGGCGCTTACGGTTTCCACGGTGGTGGACACCTTCCTGGTACACGGGGTGGGCGGGACGGGACGCGCGAACCCGCCCCGCACAAGGTTACCGAGTGTCGGCGCGGTCCCGACCACCCCTGTGGACAACTGCCTCCCGGCCCGGTGCCCCAAGGGTTACTGGCGGATCGACCAGCCGCGCTCGCGCAGTGCTGCGCTGAGGCCGGGGGCGGCGCTCGGCTCGACCATGAGCTGCACGAGGCCCGCCTGCTGGCCGGTGGCGTGCTCGATGCGTACGTCCTCGACGTTGACCCCGGCCCGGCCGGCGTCCGCGAAGATCCCGGCCAGCTCGCCCGGCCGGTCGCTGATCAGGACGGCCACGACCTCGTACGAGGCGGGGGCCGCCCCGTGCTTGCCGGGCACCCTGACCCGGCCGGCGTTGCCGCGGCGCAGCACGTCCTGGATGCCCGCTGTGCCCGCGCGGCGCTTGTCCTCGTCGGCGGACTGCAGCCCGCGCAGCGCGGTGACGGTCTCGTCCAAGTCGGCCGCGACCCCGGCGAGGACGTCGGCGACCGGTCCGGGGTTGGCGGAGAGGATGTCCACCCACATCCGGGGGTCGGACGCGGCGATCCTGGTGACGTCCCTGATGCCCTGCCCGCACAGGCGCACCGCGGTCTCGTCTGCCTCCTCCAGCCGGGCGGCGACCATCGAGGAGATCAGCTGCGGGGTGTGGGAGACGAGCGCGACGGCCCGGTCGTGGGCGTCGGCGTCCATGACGACCGGCACGGCCCGGCAGAGCGCGACCAGTTCCAGGGCGAGGTTGAGGACCTCGGTGTCGGTGTCCCGGGTCGGTGTGAGGACCCAGGGGCGGCCCTCGAAGAGGTCCGCGGTGCCGGCGAGCGGACCGGAGCGCTCCTTGCCGGCCATGGGGTGCGTGCCGATGTACGGGGTGAGGTCGACGCCGAGTGCCTCCAGCTCGCGGCGCGGGCCACCCTTGACGCTGGCCACGTCGAGGTAGCCGCGGGCGACACCCTCGCGCATGGCGGTGGCGAGCACGGACGCGGTGTGGGCCGGCGGTACGGCGACGATCGCCAGGTCGACCGGTCCCTCCGGCGCCTCGTCGGTGCCCGCGCCGAGCGCGGCCGCCGTCCGGGCCGACTCCGGGTCGTGGTCGACGAGGTACACCGTGATGCCCCGTCCGGCGAGGGCGAGGGCCGCGGAGGTGCCGACGAGGCCTGTTCCGATGACAACGGCGTTTCTCACTGGGCGATGTCCTTGCGCAGGGCGGCGGTGGCGCCGAGGTAGACGTGGGCGATCTCGGACTTGGGGAGATAGGTCTCGATGTGGGCGAGGATCCGGACCACCCGGGGCATCGCCCCCTCGACGTCCAGCTCCTGGGCGCAGATCAGCGGTACGTCGACGATACCGATCCCGCGCGCCGCGGCGGCCGGGAAGTCGCTCTGCAGGTCGGTGGTGGCCGTGAACCAGATGCTGATCAGGTCGTCCGCGACGAGACTGTTGCGCTCCAGGACGGCTGCGAGGAGAGCGCCGACCCGCTCGCCCATGTGCCCGGCCTCGTCCCGCTCCAGCTGGACGGCTCCTCGGACCGCTCGTACCGCCACGTCGTGCTCCTTGCTTGTCCGTACCGCTCCGTGCTGCCTGTGCTCCGGCTGTTTCAGCGTAGAGGGACGGTGCGGTCCCGCGCCGGGCCGCCCTGTCCGTGAGACGCGTCGGGGCCGGGGGCGCCGGTCCCGGGCTCTCACGTACCCTCCCCGCATGATCACTCCGTCCGGCGAGGCGCTGGTGCGCGACCACACCGTCTACTCCTGTGTGATGGGCTCGCGCGCCTTCGGGCTGGCCACGGACGACAGCGACACCGACCGGCGGGGGGTCTTCCTCGCGCCGACCCCGTTGTTCTGGCGGTTCGACAAGCCGCCGGCCCATGTCGAGGGACCGGCCGACGAGCAGTTCTCCTGGGAGCTGGAACGCTTCTGCGAACTGGCACTGCGGGCCAACCCCAATGTGCTGGAGTGCCTGCACTCGCCACTGGTCGAACACACCGACGCGACCGGCCGCGAACTGCTCTCGCTGCGCGGCGCGTTTCTGTCCCGGCAGGCCCACGGAACCTTCGTCCGTTACGCGATGGGCCAGCGCAGGAAGCTGGAAGCGGACGTACGCCTGCACGGGACGCCGCGCTGGAAGCACGCCATGCATCTGCTGCGGCTGCTGGCGAGCGGCCGGGACCTGCTGCGCACGGGCGAGCTCACGATCGGTGTGGGCGCGGCCCGCGAGGAGCTGCTCGCGGTCAGGCGGGGCGAGGTGCCGTGGCCGGAGGTGGAACGGCGGATGACCGGGCTGGCCGAGGAGAACGACGCGGCGGCCGCCGCCTCCCCGCTGCCCGCCGAGCCGGACCGGGCGCGGATCGAGGACTTCCTGATCCGCGCCCGGCAGGCGTCCGCCCTGGCCGCACGGCCGGCCGAGGACGGTTCAGGCGGTTCAGGCGGCTGACACCGGGGCGAGCCGTGCCCGCACCACCAGCTCGTGCAGCGCGTCGAACCCGCCCGGCCCGTCCGGCAGGGCCGTGTCCGCCTGCGCCGCGTCGAGCACCCGGTGCAGCGACTCGACGTCCCCCGCCGCCTCCGCCCGGTCCACGCCCCGCGCTGCCCCGTGCTCGGCCTCGGCCTTGGCCGCGATCAGGCCGGGGAGCGAGGCCGGCGCGGCCACCCGGTCGAGCAGCGTCGGCAGATGGGCCAGCACCTCGCCGCTGCGCATCAGGTGGATGCCGGTGAGCAGCGCCCGGAACGTGTAGAGCAGCGGTTTCAGTTCGCCGGTCCGCTCGAAGAGCCGCCACTGGGTGTTGGCGAATCCCCGGTAGTGGTGGGCGTGGTTGCGGGTGAGGACGGCCGGGGCGAGAGCCACCAGCTCCGCGTGCGGTGCGCTCGTGTGCACGACCAGCGGGGAGAGCAGCTGCTCCAGTACGTAGCCGTTCGGCTTCCGCATCAGCCGGACGAACTTACGCAGGTCATGGGTGACCAGATCCATCTCCACACCGTCCTGGTCCCACATCCGCGAGCGGGTCTCCTCGGGCTCGCGCAGGCCGAGGAGATCCGCCGCGGGCAGGAGGTGGGCCCCCCGCAGGTCCACGTCCGAGTCCTTGGAGGGGAACCCGTACAGATGCGCCCCGGAGACCGTGGCGAACAGCAGCGGGTGGCGTTCCCCGGCGACGACCGGGCCGAGGTCGGTGACCCGCAGCCCGGCTTCCCTGAGACGTGTCATGTCCGTACGCATGGCTCAAGAGTCCCAGAGCGCCCCCAGGGACAGCAGGTCGCTCCGGTACTCGATCCGTTCCGACCACTCCCTGGGCCAGGCACCCGAGCCCAGGTGCGCCCCGGCGAGCGCACCGGTCAGACAGCCGAGCGAGTCCGAGTCGCCCCGGGTGCAGGCGACGCGGCGCAGGGCGGTGACGGGTTCGCCGGGGAAGAGCAGGAATCAGTGCAGCGCCGTGGCCAGGGCCTCCTCGGCGATCCAGCTGTCGCCGGTCACCTCGCAGGGATCGGTCTCCGGGGACGGGTCCCGCAGCGCGTCCTGGACGCGCTCCAGTGCGGTGAGGCACTCCTCCCAGCCGCGCTGGGTGTAGAGCTCGGGCGAGGGGTCCCCGGCGTAGCGCCAGAGGTCCCCGAGCCAGCGGGTGAGGTAGGTGCCGCTGTTCTCGTACGCGTAGCTGAGGCGGTCATGCAGGTGCGGCCGGGGGCGCGGTTGTTGTCGGGCGAGTGGTACCAGTCGACGAACTCGTCACGCACCGGGCGCACCAGCCGCATCGGGGTGAGCGCTCCTCGGTCCATGGCGGCGCGGATGCCGCGCCCCAGGGCCAGGGTCATCTGGGTGTCGTCGCTGACGACCGCGGGCTTCGGCAGTCGCATCTGGCGCCACGGCCCGCACTTGGCGAGGATCCAGGGGACGTTGTCGAACTCGGTCGGGAAGCCCAGCGCGTCGCCGAGCGCGAGCCCGGTCAGCGCGCCGGTGGCGGCCTGTCTGGTGATGGTCCTGGTCACGATCACGTGCTTCTTCCTTCCGGTCGCAGCAGTGGGGGGTGCAGGGTGGTCGCGGCGCCCGCCCGGTAGAGGGCGGCCGGCTTTCCCCGTCCGCCGGTACGGCGCGGTGACCCCTGGGCTGCCTGGACGAAGCCGGGCGTGGTGAGGACCTTGCGCCGGAAGTTGGGCCGGTCCAGCTCGACGTCCCAGACCGTCTCGTACACCTGCTGGAGCTCTCCCAGGGTGAATTCGGGCGGGCAGAACGCGGTGGCCAGGCAGGTGTACTCGAGTTTGGCACCGATCCTGATCTGTGCGTCGGCGAGGATGCGGTCGTGGTCGAAGGCGAGCGCGCCGAGCTCCCCGGCGTCCCACCATCCGGCGCTGGCCGCGTCGCCGCCGCCGCGGGGTTCGGGCAGATCGGGTACGAGTGCGGTGTAGGCGACGGAGACCACGCGCATCCTCGGGTCGCGGTCCGGGTCGCTGTACGTCGCGAGCTGTTCCAGGTGGAGGGCCGAGACGGTGTTCTCGCTCAGCCCGGTCTCCTCGGCCAGTTCCCGGCGGGCCGCGTCGCCGGCGGACTCACGGGGCAGGACGAAGCCGCCGGGCAGCGCCCATCGGCCCTTGTACGGGTCCTCGCCCCGCTCGACGAGCAGGACGTGCAGTTGGGTGTCGCGGACCGTGAAGACGGCCAGGTCCACGGTGACGGCGAACGGTTCGAAGGCGTGCGGGTCGTAGCCCTCGGGTGCGGCGCCGCTCATCGCCGCTCCGGAAGGGGGTCGGTGAAGTCCCAGCCCCTGGCCAGCAGCGCGTCGACCGCCTCGACGGCCGTGGCCAGGCGCTCCTGGCGGCTTCCGGTGACTTCGATGAAGTTCCTTCCTGTACGGGTGAGTTCGGCTCGGAAACGGTCGGTCATCCAGGGCCGCAGCTCCTCGCCGTCACGCAGCCCGTCGTCCTCGAAGGCGACGCCCTCGTGGTCGGTCAGCAGCCACAGGTGATGGGCTGTCCGGTCGGCCGTGCGCTCGACGAGCGGGTTGCGGCCGCCGACGTACCGCTCGTGCCAGACCGTGGTGGCGAAGGAGTCGGTGTCGCAGACGAGCACCGGGGATCCGGTGCGGGCGGCCGCCTCCTCCCGCGCGTTCTGGGCCTTTGCTATCAGCGGGAAGTCGTCGGTGGTGAAGGCGACGTCCTCCCACTGGGCGCGGGGCCATTGGGCACGCAGCGCGGCCAGCTTCTGTTCGCTGAACTCGCGCCCGTACTCGGCGACGTACCCGGTGGCCGCCCAGACGCCGCCGCGCCTGCGGTACTGGGCGGCCAGCGCGCGGGCCAGGGTGGTGGTGCCGGTGGACTCGGCTCCCAGGACGACGACCCGGCGGGTCAGCGCGGCCCGGACCGGCGGTTCGAGGAAGTCCCAGTAGCCCGCCGGGTCCGCGCGCACCGCGGTGCCGGAGACCGGGAAGGCCGTGCGGCCCGGGTCGACGCCGACGGGTTCGGCGCCGAAGCGGCGGGCGAGCTCGTCCCCGTACGACTCCGAGGTGAAGACGGCGTCCACCGGCTCGGGCACGGCCGTGGTGAAGACGGCCATGTGGGCGTCCCAGATCGCCGGGTCGTGGAGATCCATCCGGGTGTCGTCGACGGCGCCGACCACCGTCGCGTCCGGGTGCACCTCGCGCATCCAGGCGACCCGGTCGGCGAGCGGAACGGATTCCACCGAGGCGGCGCAGACCAGCACGGTCAGCCGCTCGCAGCGGTCCTGCGCGGTGCGGACGAGATGGTGGTGACCGGCGTGCGGCGGGTAGAACTTGCCGAGCACCAGGCCGTGCGCGAAGCGTTTCATGCCGCGGCCTCCGTGAACTCCCGCTGCCGGGCGGTGAGACCGCGCCGCCAGTTGCGCAGGCCGACCAGACACAAGGTCAGGAAGCCGACGTACAGCAGCGAGGTGAGGTAGAGCTCCTTGTACGCGTAGAGCGGGATGTACACCACGTCGGCGGCGATCCACAGCCACCACGACTCGACGAGCTTCCGGCACTGCCCGTACGTCGCCGCCAGCGACAGCGCCGTCGTCAGGGCGTCCCAGAAGGGCACCGTGGAGTCGGTGGCCCGGTCCAGCAGGACGGTCAGCGCGAGGGTCCCCACCGCCCCCGCCGCGAGCAGCAGGACCCACTCGGCGCGGGTGGTGCTCCGCACCGGCAGGCTGTCCGTCCCTGATCCACCCCCGTGGGTCCAGGTCCACCAGCCGTACGCGGCAAGGGCGATGAAGACGATCTGGAGCCCGGCGTCGGCGTACAGGCCGGACTGGGCGAACAGCAGGATGAAGAAGACGTTGTTGGCGATGCCGACCGGCCAGTTGGCGAGGTGCTGGCGGGCCACGAGCCAGACGCACAGCGCCCCGCTGCCGAAGCCCAGCACCTCGGTCCAGCTGACCGGGGTGCCCAGGACGGTCACCAGGGGCTGCCGCAGGGGATCGAGGACGTCCGCGAGACTCACACCCGCCTCCTTAATAGTCATCCTGACTATAAAGGTCGGACGCAGGTAGCAGAAGACCCGCGGCCGGTTCCTGTCCGAAAATCGAATTCCAGGAACCGGCCGCGGGCCGTGAGCGGTGGGGCGGGACTCTCAGAACACGCCCTACAGGCCGACCTCGCGCATCAGCATGCCCACTTCGGTGTTGGTGAGCCGGCGCAGCCAGCCCGACTTCTGGTCGCCCAGCGGGATCGGGCCGAACGACGTCCGCACGAGTCGCTCGACCGGGAAGCCGGCCTCGTCCAGCATCCGGCGGACGATGTGCTTGCGACCCTCGTGGAGGGTCACCTCGACCAGGTAGTTCTTGCCGGTGTTCTCGACGACGCGGAAGTGGTCGGCGCGGGCGTACCCGTCCTCCAGCTGGATGCCGTCCTTGAGCCGCTTGCCCAGGTCGCGCGGGAGCGGGCCCTGGATGGCGGCCAGGTAGGTCTTCTTCACGCCGTACTTGGGGTGGGTGAGACGGTGGGCCAGCTCGCCGTGGTTGGTGAGCATGATGATGCCCTCGGTCTCGGTGTCCAGCCGGCCGACGTGGAAGAGCCGCGTCTCACGGTTGGTGACGTAGTCGCCGAGGCACTGGCGCCCGTCCGGGTCCTCCATGGAGGAGACGACACCGGCCGGCTTGTTCAGCGCGAAGAACAGGTACGACTGGGTGGCGACCGTCAGGCCGTCGACCTTGATCTCATCCTGGTGCACGTCGACGCGCATGCCCTGCTCGACGACGATCTCGCCGTTCACCTCGACGCGGGACTGCTCGATCAGCTCCTCGCACGCCCGGCGTGAGCCCATGCCGGCCCTGGCCAGGATCTTCTGCAGCCGCTCACCCTCCTGCTCGGCGCCCGGGTGGGTCTTGGGCGTCGAGATCTCGGGCTTGTTCGCGTACCGGTCACGGTTGCGCTGCTCGATCTTGGCGTCGAGCTCGCGCGGGCGGGCGGGGGCGCCGTACGGGGCACGCCGGCCGCTGCTCTTCGAGCCGCCCGAGGCCGCCTTCGGGCCGCCCTTGGCGCCGCCGCGGGCCGCCGCGCCGCGGCCCTTGCGGGTGCCGCCGTCGCCGCCCGGCTTGTCGTTGCCCACGTCGTAGCGGCGCTCCTCGGGGCGGGGCCGGCGGGGGCGCTGCTCCTGCTTGTCGTCACGCTCGGAGCCGGAGACCCGGGGGTTCGGGTTGGTGTTCCTGCCGGTGCCGATGTTGTTCCGGCCGCCGCTGCCGCCGCTCCTGGCTCCGCCGCCGCTCCTACCGCCGCCGCCGCTGGCTCCGCCACTCCTACCGCCGCTGCTGGCTCCGCCGCCGCTCCTGCCGCCGCCGCTGCCGCTTCCGCTGTTCCTGCCACTGCTTCGCATCAAAATTCCGTCTTGTCGTCTGCGTGAGTATCCGGGGTGTCCGGTGCGTCCGGATCGAACGACGGCACACCCTCTAGCGTCTCAGCCTCGATCGCGTCCGCCTCGGGGAGGAAGGGCGCGAGCTCCGGGAGCTCGTCCAGGCCACGCAGGCCCATTCGCTCCAGAAAGTAGTTCGTCGTCCTGTACAGGATCGCACCTGTTTCGGGTTCCGCGCCCGCTTCCTCGACCAGGCCCCTCTGGAGCAGGGTCCGCATGACCCCGTCGCAGTTCACACCGCGCACCGCGGAGACCCTGGAACGGCTCACCGGCTGCCGGTACGCGACGACCGCGAGGGTCTCCAGCGCCGCCTGGGTGAGACGGGCGTGCTGGCCATCCAGGACGAAGCCCTCGACCGCCGCCGCGTACTCGGGGCGGGTATAGAAGCGCCAGCCTCCCGCGACCAGCCTGAGATCGAAGCCGCGGCGCTGCGCGGTGTACTCGTCGGCCAGCTCCCGCAGCGCGCCCGCGACCGCCCGGCGGGGCCGCTCCAGCACCTTGGCCAGGTGCTCCTCCGTGGCGGGCTCGTCGACGACCATCAGCACGGCCTCCAGGGCGGGCTTCAGATCGAGGCCCGCCACGGCCGACCCGGTGACGTCCTGCTCACTCATGCCTTCACGTCCTGCCGCTCGTCCCGCATGTCCGGTGCCTCCTGGTCGAACTCGTCCGTGACGACCGGCTCGGCCTCCCGCCCCCCGGTCCAGCGCACCATCAGCTCCCCCAGCGCCTCGTTCTGGTCCAGGACGACGGCCTTCTCCCGGTAGAGCTCCAGCAGCGCGAGGAACCGGGCGACGACGGTGAGGGTGTCCGGGGCGTCCCCGGCCAGCTCCCGGAAGCTCATCTCCCCCGACTCCCGGAGCCGGGCCATCACGATCCCGGCCTGCTCCCGCACGCTGACCAGCGGGGCGTGGATGTGGTCGACGTAGACCTGCGGCCGGGGCCTGGGCTGCATCGCCTTCACGGCCAGCTTCGCGAAGCCCTCGGCCCCGATGCTGATCACCACGTCGGGCAGCAGCTCCGCGTGGTGCGGTTCCAGCCCGACGGTACGGGGGAAGCGGCGGCCCTCCGATTCGAGGCGGTCGCTGAAGATCTCGGCGACACGCTTGTACGCGCGGTACTGCAGCAGCCTCGCGAAGAGCAGGTCCCTGGCCTCCAGCAACGCCAGGTCCCCCTCGTCCTCCACCTCCGCGGTGGGCAGCAGCCGGGCCGCCTTGAGGTCCAGGAGGGTCGCCGCGACCACGAGGAACTCGGTGGTCTGGTCCAGGTCCCAGTCCGGCCCCATGGCCCGGATGTGGACCATGAACTCGTCGGTGACCTTGGACAGGGCCACCTCGGTCACGTCCAGCTTGTGCTTGGAGATGAGCTGGAGCAGCAGA
>CBRG010000354.1 GCA_000470535.1 Streptomyces sp. AW19M42 | reverse complement strand
GGGGCCCCCCCCCTCGTCGGGGCCGCCCCGCCACTCCGCCGCCGGGTCGACGTCGTGCAGGATGCGGCGCAGGTCCAGGTAGACCGTGGAGTCGTTGTCGCCGGGCTCGGTCGCGGGGACGGCGCGCAGCTCCCCGTCGTCCATGACGACCAGTCGGGAGGCGTCGCCGCTGACGGCGAACCAGTCGAGGTGGTCGACGAGTTCGGTCTTCCTCGCCTTGGCGATGTTGAAGTGCTCCAGGGTCGGGCGGCCCGACATGTCCGCCGGGTTGGCGAACGTCTCCCCGAGCGCGCCGGAGATCGGCCAGCGCAGCCAGACCAGGCCGCCGCCGCTGACCGGGTACAGCGCGGAGTACTTGGAGGCGGCGACCGGGAACGGCGTGACCCGGCTCCCCAGGCCCTCGAACTCGACGGTGACCGTGGAGCCCTCCGCGGCGCCCGACTCCGCGGTGTCCACCGGGTCGAGGCCGCCCGCGGCCGGGCGGCCGTCGGGGGAGAGCGCGAAGGGGGAGGGGGTCGCGGAGGAGAGCGGGACCAGGTAGGGGCGGCAGCCGAGCGGGAAGGAGAGGTCCCCGGTGTGCACGTCGTACACCGGGTCGAAGCCGCGCCAGGAGAGGAACGCGAGATAGCGGCCGTCGCCGGTGAAGACGGGATTCTCGTCCTCGAAGCGGCCGTTGGTGACATCGACGATCACGGGCGAGCCGGCACCCGTGATCCGGGCCAGTTTGATCTGGCGCAGCGAGCGGCCGATGCCGGGGTGCGACCAGGTCAGCCAGGCCCCGTCCGGGGAGAACGCCAGATCGCGGACCGGGCCGTTGACCGAGCGGATCAGCTCGACGGGTTCGCCGGTGGCGTCCTCCTCGACGTCCAGGAGGAGGAGGCGGCCGTCGTGCGAGGCCATCGCGAGGATCTCGCCGTCCGGGTCCGCGACCAGCTCCTGGACCCGGCCGACCCGGCCGGAGGCGAGCCGTCGCGGGGCGCGGTCGCCGCTGGCGCGCGGCAGGTAGGCGATCTCGATCGCGTCCTCGCCCTCGGCGTCCGTCACGTACGCCACCTGGCCGCCGCTGCCGAGCATCTCCGGCAGCCGGACCCGGACGCCGGGGGTGTCGGCGATGGTGCGGGCGGGGCCGTCGCGGTGGGTGAGCCAGTAGAGGCTGCCGCGTACCGATACGGCGCTGGCCCGGCCGGTCTCGTCCACGGAGAGCGAGTCGACGTGGCTGGCGGCCGCTACCTGGTAGGTGCGCCGGCCGGCCCGCTGGCCGCCGAGCCGTACCTCCAGCTTGCGCGGGACGGCGCCGGGCGACTCCAGGTCGTCGGCCAGCCACAGTTCGCCCGCGCACTGGTAGACGACCCGCCGCCCGTCGCTGGAGGCGTGCCGGGCGTAGAACGCGTCGTGGTCGCTGTGGCGGCGCAGGCCGGTGCCGTCGGACAGGCAGGAGTAGAGGTTGCCGACGCCCTCGTGGTCGGAGAGGAAGGCGATCCGGCCGGCCACGAACATCGGTGAGCCGAGGTGTCCGCCGATGTCCGGGAGCAGCCTCTCGCCGTGCAGCCACAGGCGTCCCGTCGCCCCGCCCCGGTAGCGCTTCCAGGCGGCGGGCTCGTGCGGCGGGGTGCCGGACAGCAGCAGGGTGCGGCGCTCGCCGTCGACGTCCGCGACGGCGATGTCGGAGACCGGGCCCCAGGGCAGCCGGCCCCCGGGGCTGCCGTCCGTGGGCACGCTGTAGGCCCAGGAGAAGTACGAGAACGGCTGCCGGTGCGAGGAGACGGCGAGGATCTGAGCGGCGTCCCCGGCGTCCGGGGTCCAGCCGCAGACCCGGGCGTCCGTCGACCCCCAGTAGGTGAGCCGGCGGGCCGGGCCACCGGTGACCGGTGCGAGATGGATCTCGGGGTCGAGGCTGCGCCAGGTCGTGTACGCGATCCTGGTCCCGTCGGGCGAGAAGCGTGGATGGCTGACTCTGGTGCGGTCGACCGTCACCCGCCAGGCGCGTCCGGGCCGCTCGCCCTCGGGGACGAGCGGAGCGACCCAGAGATCGTCCTCCGCCGCGAAGCAGAGGAGATCCTCGTGGAGGTGCGGGAACCGGAGATACGAGACGTCGTCACTCACCCCCCAATGCTTTCCGTGCGAGCGGGCGGCGGCAACTTGTGGTGCGGAACACAAGCGAAACGATTCCGTTTCGCTGGGTGGGCGGGGTACCGTCGAGGTGTACGAAACAGTTTCGTTCGATTGACATAAGTTCGATCGAACGGGACACGCGCTACACGTACACCGCTACACGTACACATCGAACGAGCTCGGGAACGGGGGTCGACCCATGGCACGCACACGGCTCACGCCCGAACGCGAGAGCGAGCTGTACGCCGCTGTGCTCGACCTGCTCCGCGAGGTCGGCTACGACGCCCTGACCATGGACGCCGTCGCCGCCCGCACCCGTTCCAGCAAGGCCACCCTCTACCGCCAGTGGGGGAGCAAGCCCGAGCTCGTCGTCACGGCTCTGCGACACAACAAGCCCGTGTCCCTCGGAGACGTGGACACCGGCTCGCTGCGCGGTGACTTCCACGCCGTCCTGAGCCGTACCGATGACTGTCAGATGGAGAAGGACGCCGCGCTGATGCGGGGTCTGAGCCATGCCGTCCACAACAACCCCGACCTCCTCCAGGCCCTGCGCGCACTGCTGGTCGAGCCGGAGCTCTCCGGTCTCGAAGTGCTGCTGAACCGGGCTCTGGACCGGGGTGAACTGCGTCCGGACAATCCGGCGCTGAAGTACGTACCCCACATGCTGATCGGTGCCCTCACCGCTCGGCAGCTCATCGAGGACCGCCCGGTTGATCACGCGTTCCTCACCGATTACGTCGATTCCGTGATTCTCCCCGCTCTCGGAGTCTGACCGAAGATCCCGGCCGGGCTCTCCAGCCCCCCACCGGAATCTGACCGCCGTCCCCACGGCACCGCACAGCCCTCTCCCCAAAAGCCCCACCTGACACGCCGCTCTCGTCGTCGGGCTGGTTCCTCACGCCTTTTTCCACTCAACGACCCGACCGGGAGTACGCCTCCGTGGCCACATTCCTCTACAAAATCGGGCGGCTCGCCTTCCGGCGCCGCCGCTATGTCGCCCTGATCTGGGTGGCCCTGCTGGCGCTCGCCGGATTCGGCGCGGCCTCCGCGTCCACCGCCACCTCCAGCTCCTTCTCGATACCGGGCACGGAGGCGCAGAAGGCCTTCGACCTGCTGGAACAGCGATTCCCCGCGGCCAGTGCCGACGGCGCCACCGCGCGCATCGTCTTCAAGGCCCCCGACAACGAGAAGATGACGGACCCGGCCAACAAGGCCGACGTCAAGAAGATCACCGCACAGCTGAAGTCCGGCTCGGACCAGGTGGCCTCGGTCGTCGACCCGTACACCGGCGACGCCGTCTCCAAGAACGGTTCGACCGCGTACGTCTCGGTGACCTACAAGGTCAACTCGATGGAGCTGACCGACGACACCCGGGACACCCTTGAGGACGCGGGCGCGGCGGCGCAGAAGACCGGGATGACCGTGGAGATCGGCGGTGACGCGCTCCAGGTGATGCCGGAGACCGGCGCCACCGAGATCATCGGCGTCGCCCTGGCCGCCGTGGTCCTCGTCATCACCTTCGGATCGCTCATCGCGGCGGGGCTGCCCCTGCTCACCGCGCTGATCGGCGTCGGCATCGGTGTCTCGTCGATCACGGCGCTGGCCAACGTGCTGGACCTCGGCTCCACCACCTCGACGCTCGCGATGATGATCGGTCTCGCGGTCGGCATCGACTACGCGCTCTTCATCGTCTCCCGCTACCGCGCCGAACTGGCCGAGGGCCGGGAACGCGAGGAAGCGGCGGGACGGGCGGTCGGCACGGCCGGTTCCGCGGTCGTCTTCGCCGGGCTCACCGTGGTCATCGCCCTGGTGGGGCTGGCCGTCGTCAACATCCCGATGCTGTCGAAGATGGGCTTCGCCGCGGCCGGCACGGTCGCCATCGCCGTCCTCATCGCGCTCACCCTCGTCCCGGCCATGCTGGGCTTCGCGGGCAAGCGGGTCATGGGACGCAGGGCGCGCAAGGCCGCGGAGGACGAGAACAGGCCCGAGGCCAAGCCGAACATGGGCACCCGCTGGGCCCGGTTCGTGCTGCGCAAGCCCGTGTGGGTGCTGCTCGTCGGCGTCCTCGGCCTGGGTGCGATCGCGGTCCCGGCCGCCTCGCTGGAGATGGGCCTGCCGGACGACGGCTCCCAGCCCACCAGCACCACCCAGCGCCGCGCCTACGACCTGCTCTCCGACGGGTTCGGCCCCGGCTTCAACGGCCCGCTGATGGTCGTCGTCGACACCGAGAACAGCTCCGACGGCAAGGCCGCCGCCAAGCGGGTCGGTGACGAGATCTCCGACATGAAGGGTGTCGTCGCCGTCACGCCGGCCAACTTCAACAAGGCCGGCGACGCGGCGATGATCACCGTCGTCCCGAAGGACCGGCCCAGCTCGGTCGAGACCGAGAACGTGGTCCACGCGATCCGCGACGCGGGCACGGACATCAAGTCCGACACCGGAGCCGAGGTCCTGGTCACCGGCTCCACCGCGATGAACATCGACTTCTCGCAGAAGATGAACGACGCGCTGCTGCCGTACCTGGCGCTCGTCGTCGGCCTCGCGTTTCTGCTGCTGATGGTGGTCTTCCGGTCGGTCCTGGTGCCGCTGAAGGCGGCGCTCGGCTTCCTGCTCTCGGTCGTCGCGGCCCTGGGCGCGGTCGTCGCGGTCTTCCAGTGGGGCTGGCTCGGCTCGCTCTTCGGGGTCGAGCAGACCGGTCCGATCATGTCGATGATGCCGATCTTCATGGTGGGCGTCGTCTTCGGTCTCGCGATGGACTACGAGGTCTTCCTCGTGACCCGGATGCGTGAGGCGTACGTCCACGGGGAGAAGCCCGGCCAGGCGATCGTCACCGGCTTCAAGCACGGAGCCCGGGTGGTCACGGCCGCGGCCGTGATCATGATGGCCGTCTTCTCCGGCTTCATCGGCTCCAGCGAGCAGATGATCAAGATGATCGGCTTCTCCCTGGCCATCGCCGTCTTCTTCGACGCGTTCGTCGTCCGGATGGCCATCGTGCCCGCGGTCCTCGCCCTGCTCGGCAAGCGCGCCTGGTGGCTGCCGCGCTGGCTGGACCGGGCGCTGCCCAACGTCGACGTGGAAGGGGAAGGACTGCGCAAGGAGCTCGGCGCCTCCACCGATGACGGCGCCGGTCCGGACCACGGCGGTGAGCGCGAGCTGACCCGCGTCTGAGCGGCTCACCGAGTCGCTCACCGAGTCGCTGTTGGAGCCGCAGAACTCCGGAGCCGCGTCTGAGCGGAGCGCGGCCCCGGAAGCGCCGGTTACCTGTGGGGACGGGGGACCGGAGCGACGAGAGCCCCCGTGCACCTGGTGTGCACGGGGGCTCTCGGCATGACGTGGGCCGGCCGTGACCGGTCCCGCCGCGACGGGTCAGGCGGGAGCGGCCTCCGGCCTGGGACCGGTCCTGGCCCCTGTGTGGGTGCGGCGCAGGAACCGGATCAAGGGGGCGCTGTCGAACTGCACCACCTCGACACCGGCCGCCGAATGGAGCTCGACGACCAGCTGGGCCCGGCCGCACGGCCAGACGCGGTAGCTGTCGCGCTCGACCGGGGCGCACAGCCCTCGCTCCAGCAGCTCACGTTCGACGGCCCACTCCGTGCCGCCGGGGAAGGCGATCCGGATCGTGTGCGGGTCCTCGGCGGTGTCGTGACGCAGCTCGACCGGGACCACGGGCAGGTCGCGGGCGTCGGTGACGAGCCGGGCTCTGGCATGTTCTCTGATCACGGGGGACATGGGCCGGCTCCTCCTGTGTATACGCCTCTTGTATACGTCTTCGCCCTCCAATGTCCCATATTTTACGTAAAGAGCACTGTGAGAACCCTGGGCAGTTGTGACGGCGGTGCTCTTGCGAACGGTTCGCAACAAGGCTCTATTATTGAGAGGTTCATGACCCCGCGCAGCAACGCAGTAACGCAGGAAGCGGAGCCTCCTCCATGCATGTACCCGACGGATTCATCAACGCGCCCGTCTCCGCCGTGGCCGGAGTCGTGGCCGCCGGTGCCGTGGCCGTCAGCCTGAAGGGGACCCGCCGGGAACTGGACGAGAAGACCGCGCCGCTGGCCGGGCTGGTCGCCGCCTTCATCTTCGCCGTGCAGATGCTGAACTTCCCGGTCGCCGCCGGTACCAGCGGCCATCTGCTGGGCGGGGCGCTGGCCGCGATCCTGGTCGGGCCGTACACCGGAATCCTCTGCGTCTCCGTCGTCCTGCTGATGCAGGGCATCCTGTTCGCGGACGGCGGGCTCACCGCGCTCGGCGTGAACATCCTGGACATGGGCATCGTGACCACCGTCGTCGCGTACGCCCTCTTCCGCGGGCTCACCGGGCTGCTGCCGCGCACCCGCCGCTCGATGACCGTCGCCTCCTTCGTCGCCGCGCTCGTCTCCGTACCGGCCGCGGCCTGCGCCTTCACGCTGATGTACTGGATCGGCGGCACCACCGACATCCCGATCGGCAAGGTCTTCACCGCGATGGTCGGCGTCCATGTCCTGATCGGCATCGGTGAGGCGCTGATCACCGCGTTGACCGTCGGCGCCGTCATCGCCGTACGCCCCGACCTCGTCCACGGCGCCCGCGGACTCACCGCCCCGCTCAAGCTGCGGATCGACGGCGAACTCGTCGACGCACCCGCCCGCGAACCCGTCGCCGCCGCACCCGCCGTCCGCTCCAACCGGGGCCTGTGGGCCACCGGCCTGGTCACCGCGCTGGTCCTCGCTGGATTCGTCTCCTTCTACGCCTCCGCCAACCCCGACGGCCTGGAGAAGGTCGCCACCGACCAGGGCATCGACAAGAAGGCTCAGGAGCACGCGTCCAAGGACTCCCCGCTCGCGGACTACGGCGTCAAGGACATCTCCGACGCCCGGATCTCCGGCGGGCTGGCCGGGGTGATCGGCGTCGGCGCCACCCTCGTCGTCGGCAGCGGCGCGTTCTACGTCGTCACCCGCCGCCGCCGCGCCCATGACTCCTCCGCGAGCGGCTCCCGTACCTCCCACAGCGACGAGAGGGTCTGATGGGCGCGGGCCACGCCCACAAGCTCTACCGGCACGGGCACTCGCCGGTCCACGACCTGCCGCCGCACTGCAAGCTCGCCGCCGTCTTCTGCTTCGTCGTGGTCGTCGTCACCACCCCGCGCGAGGCGGTGTGGGCCTTCGGGCTGTACGCGCTCCTCCTCGCGGGCGTCACCGTGCTGGCCCGCATCCCGGCCGGCTTCCTCCTCAAGCGGCTGCTGATCGAGGTGCCGTTCGTCGCGTTCGCGCTGCTCATGCCGTTCGTGGTGCCCGGCGAGCAGATCCATGTGCTCGGCCTCTCCGTCAGCGTCCCCGGCCTCTGGGGCGCCTGGAACGTCCTGGCCAAGGGCACCCTCGGCGTCGCCGCCTCCGTGCTCCTGGCCTCCACCACCGAGCTGCGCTCCCTGCTGCTCGGCCTGCAACGGCTGAGGCTGCCGCCGCTGCTCGTCCAGATCGCCTCCTTCATGATCCGGTACGGCGATGTGATCACCGACGAGATGCGCCGGATGTCCATCGCCCGCCGCTCGCGCGGCTTCGAGGCGCACGGGGTGCGGCAGTGGGGCGTACTGGCCACATCGGCGGGCGCGCTCTTCATCAGGTCCTACGAGCGCGGCGAGCGCGTCCACCTCGCGATGGTCAGCCGCGGCTACACCGGCACCATGCCGGTCATCGACGAGGTGACCGCCTCGCGCACCCAGTGGGCGTACGCCTCGGGACTCCCCCTGCTCGCCCTCGCCGTGTGTCTGCTGGGATGGACCATATGAGCACCGACCCCGACCCCGTACCGCCGTCCCTCGAAGTCAGCGGCCTCGCGTACGCCTACCCCGACGGCCACCAGGCGCTCTTCGGCGTCGACCTGACCGTCGCACGCGGCGAGCGCGTCGCCCTGCTCGGCCCGAACGGGG
Organism: Streptomyces sp. AW19M42; assembly: GCA_000470535.1. Taxonomy (GTDB): domain Bacteria; phylum Actinomycetota; class Actinomycetes; order Streptomycetales; family Streptomycetaceae; genus Streptomyces. The sequence goes on along the minus strand of CBRG010000354.1, from coordinate 2,676 downwards.
CCGGCAAGACCACCCTCGTCCTGCACCTCAACGGCATCCTCGACGCGGGCGCCGGCACCGTCCGGGTCGCCGGGCTCCCCGTGGAGAAGCGCAACCTCGCGGAGATCCGGCGCCGCGTCGGTATCGTCTTCCAGGACCCGGACGACCAGCTCTTCATGCCCACCGTCCGCGAGGACGTCGCCTTCGGGCCCGCGTCCGGCGGGCTGCGCGGCGCCGAACTGGAGGAGCGGGTCACCGACGCGCTGAAGCAGGTCGGCATGGAGGAGTTCGTCAACCGGCCGCCGCACCACCTCTCGTTCGGGCAGCGCCGCCGCGTCGCCGTCGCCACGGTCCTCGCGATGCGGCCGGAGATCCTCGTCCTGGACGAGCCCTCCTCCAACCTGGACCCGGCCTCCCGCCGTGAACTGGCCGACATCCTGCGCTCCTTGGACGTCACCGTGCTGATGGTCACGCACGATCTGCCGTACGCCCTGGAGCTGTGCGGCCGCGCGGTCATCCTCAGCGAAGGCGTCATCGCCGCCGACGACCGCACCCAGGACCTCCTCTGCGACGAGCAACTGATGCGCGCCCACCGGCTGGAGCTCCCGTTCGGGTTCGATCCGCGCTCCGTGACGGTGAACACGAGGTAACAACCTCACCCGCCCCACCCGCGACCTGCGGAGCAATGCACCATGGGGGGATGAGCGGGAGCGCGGGAACAGGCGTGGACGTACGGGGCGTGGTGGTGCCCGGATTCGAACCGGTCCGGGATGCTTTCATCCGGAACTTCGAGCAGCGCGGAGACCGCGGGGCAGCGGTCACCGTCTACCGGCACGGGCACAAGGTCGTCGATCTGTGGGCCGGGACCAGAGACGTGGACGGCGCCGAACCGTGGGCCGTCGACACCGTGCAGGTGGTCCGCTCGGCCGGCAAGGGCATCGCCGCCGCCGTCCCGCTGCTGCTGCACCAGCGCGGCCAGATCGACCTGCACGCCCCCGTCGGCACCTACTGGCCGGAGTTCAAGGCCAACGGCAAGGAACGGGTACTGGTCCGCGATCTCCTCGCCCACCGGGCCGGGGTAGCGGCCCTGGACCGGACACTGACCCCGGCCGAGGCCGCCGACGGGGTGAGCGGGCCGCTCGCCGTCGCCGCGCAGCGCCCCCAGTGGGAGCCCGGCACCGAGCACGGCTACCACGCGCAGACCTACAGCTGGCTCGTCGGGGAACTGGTGCGGCGCGTCACCGGACGAACGGTCGGCCGCTGGATCGCCGAGGAGATCGCCCGCCCGCTCGGCCTGGACTTTTGGTTCGGCATCCCGGCGGACGAGGCCCACCGGGTGGGCCGGATCGGCCCGGTCGAGGCACCCGCGGACGAGGAGACGGGCGCGCTGCGGATGCGGCCCAAGCGCTCGGTCGTCGAGGCCTACCGCGACCCGGACTCGCTGACCCGCCGGGCCTTCGGCGCGATCGACCCGTTCCCCGACGAGAACGACCCCGGCTACCAGGCCGCCGAACTCCCCGCGTCCAACGGTATCGCCACCGCCCGCGGTCTGGCCCGCTGCTATGCCGCGATGATCGGGCCGGTCGACGGCCACCGGCTGTTCGCCCCCGCCACGCTGACCCTGGCCCGCACGGAGGAGTCCGCGGGGCCCGACCGGGTGCTGGTCGTCAACACCCGGTTCGGACTCGGCTACATGCTGCACGGACCGGCCTCCCCGCTGCTGGCCCCGGGCTCCTTCGGCCACCCGGGGCGGGGCGGTTCGCTCGGCTTCGCGGACCCCGAAACGGGCATCGCGCTCGGCTATGTGACGAACGGTCTACAGAAGGGAGTCACCGCCGACCCCCGTGCCCAGGCCCTGGTCCGGGCAGTACGGTCGGCGCTATGACTTCTGCCGCGCTCGCGCGATTCGACGGATACGGCGTCCTCATCACCGGCGCGGGCCAGGGCATCGGCGCCGCCACGGCCCACCGCCTCGCGGCCGAGGGCGCCGGGGTCCTGGTCACCGACCTGGACCCGGAGCGGGCCGCGCGGGTGGCGGCGGACATCGTCGCGGCGGGCGGCCGGGCCGAGTCGCTGGCCTGCGACGTGACGGACCGGGCGACGATCGAGGCGGCGGTGGCCCACGCGGTCACGGCGTTCGGCGCGCTCGACGTGCTGGTGAACAACGCCTACTCGTGCGCCCCCGACGAGGCGCTGTTCGAGGACGAGCCGGACGACGTCTGGGAGCGCGATCTCGACGTCACCCTCAGCGGCGCCTACCGGTGCGCGCGGGCCGCGCTGCCGCACCTCGTGGCGTCCGGCCGGGGCGCGATCGTCAGCATCGGCTCGGTCAACGGCGTGCAGGACTTCGGCAACCACGCCTACAGCGCCGCCAAGGCGGGCCTGGCCGGCCTCACCCGTACCCTCGCGGGCCACGCCGGACCGCGCGGGGTGCGGGTCAACCTGGTCACGCCCGGAACGGTCCGCACCGACGCCTGGTCCGGCCGCGAGGGCGAACTCTCCCGCGTCAGCGGCCTCTACCCGCTCGGCCGGGTCGGTGAGCCCGAGGACATCGCCGCCGCGGTCGCCTTCCTCGCCTCCCGCGACGCGGCCTGGGTCACGGGCACGACGCTGTGCGTGGATGGCGGGCTGACCGCGGTGAACACGGGCTTCCGCCAGGCGCTCGCGACGGACTGAGCCCCGCCGCCCGGACCCGGG
>CBRG010000353.1 GCA_000470535.1 Streptomyces sp. AW19M42 | reverse complement strand
TCGCCCCCGATGGACTTCCACGTCTCGGACTCGTACTTCGTGGTGGCGCACTTCCACTACGTGGTCTTCGGCACCGTGGTCTTCGCGATGTTCGCCGGATTCCACTTCTGGTGGCCGAAGTTCACCGGAAAGATGCTGGACGAGCGGCTCGGCAAGATCACCTTCTGGACGCTGTTCGTGGGCTTCCACGGGACGTTCCTGGTGCAGCACTGGCTGGGTGCGGAGGGCATGCCGCGTCGTTACGCGGACTACCTCGCGGCCGACGGCTTCACCGCGCTGAACACCATCTCCACGATCTGCTCGTTCCTGCTCGGACTGTCGATCCTGCCGTTCCTGTACAACGTCTGGAAGACGGCCAAGTACGGCAAGAAGATCGAGGTCGACGACCCGTGGGGCTACGGCCGGTCGCTGGAGTGGGCGACCTCCTGCCCGCCGCCCCGGCACAACTTCATCACCCTTCCGCGGATCCGTTCCGAATCCCCGGCGTTCGACCTGCACCACCCGGAAATCACGGCGCTCGAACAACTGGAGCACCACTCCGAGGGTGACAAGGCCCTCGCCGGCGGCAAGGAGGCTGGCAAGTGAAGGTCCAGGGCAAGCTGTTCATCTGGCTGGCGGTCTTCATCCTCGCCATGGCCATCACGTACGGCGTGTGGTCCAAGGAGCCGGCCGGCACCACCGCGCTCGTCCTCGCCTTCGGCCTGAGCGTCATGATCGGCTTCTACCTGGCCTTCACGGCCCGGCGGGTCGACGCGCTCGCGCAGGACGACAAGGAAGCCGACGTGGCGGACGAGGCCGGCGACGTGGGGTTCTTCTCCCCGCACAGCTGGCAGCCGCTCTCGCTGGCGGTCGGCGGTGCACTCGCCTTCATGGGAGTCATCTTCGGCTGGTGGCTGCTCTACTTCTCACTCCCGGTGATCATGGTCGGTCTGTTCGGCTGGGTCTTCGAGTACTACCGGGGCGAGAACCGCACCCAGTGACACCGCTCCACCCGTGACACCGCTCCACCTGACGGGGGGCCCGCACTTCCACGAGAAGTGCGGGCCCCCCGTTTGCAGTCACCCCGCGCGCTGAAACGGATGAATCTTCTTAGCGTGGGTTCATGAACCACACGCTGCCGCGCATCCGTCCCGTAGTGAGCTGCACTCTGCTGGTCGTGACCCTGGTCGCAGGGATGACCGCCTGTGGGGAGTCCGACAGCCATCCGCTGGCGGCGAAGCCGTACGACGCCGCCGACGAGATCTCCTCCAACACGCCCGACGGGGGTGAGAAGGTCGACCCGGACAAGCCCCTCGAAGTCAGCGTGGACGGCGACGACGGCCGGATCACCGACGTGACGGCCGTGGACAGCGAAGGACGCCATCTGGCGGGCGAACTCGACGCCGACGGACACCGCTGGCACTCCACCGCCCCGCTCGCCGCAGGCACCCGGTACACCGTCAAGGTCAGCATGGAGAACGACGAAGGCGCCCCAGGGAGCCGCACGCTGTCTTTCGGGACGGCCGCCGCCAAGAGGTTCCTGAAGGTCGCCTTCGGCCCTCAGGCGGGCACCTACGGCGTCGGACAGCCCGTTACGGCGGAACTAAGCGCCCCGGTCGCCGACAAGGCCGCCCGCGCCACCGTCGAACGCGCGCTGAAGGTGCGCTCCACGCCCGCCGTGACCGGCTCCTGGTACTGGGTCGACGACAAGACGCTGCACTACCGGCCGAAGGACTACTGGCCGGCGAAGGCCGCCATCGAGGTCAGCAGCGAACTGTCCGGCATCAAGGTGGCCAACGCGCTGTACGGGGCGCCCACGAAAGCGTTGAAGATCACTACCGGCGACCGGATCGAGGCCGTCACCGACGCCTCGGAGCACTCCATGACGGTCAAGCGCAACGGAGAAGTGATCAACACCATTCCGGTGACCACGGGCAAGCCCGGCTTCTCCACCCGCAACGGCGTCAAGGTCGTGCTGGGCAAGGAGTACTACGTACGTATGCGCGGGGAGACCATCGGCATCGCGGAGGGCTCGAACGACTCGTACGACCTGCCGGTCTACTACGCGACCCGGGTCACCTGGAGCGGCGAGTACGTGCACGCGGCCCCCTGGTCCACCGGCTCGCAGGGCATCGCGAACGTCAGCCACGGCTGCACCGGGATGAGCACCAGCGAGGCGGAGTGGTTCTACAACACCGTGCGCGAGGGCGACCTCGTCAGCGTCGTCGGCAGCGAGGGCGAGACCATGACGCCGTTCGACAACGGCTACGGCGACTGGAACCTGTCCTGGGCGAAATGGCAGAAGGGCAGCGCACTGCAGAACGACACGCCCGACCGGATGGACACGGTTCAGGCGGCGCGCCTGCGCCCCCAGGTCTGACCGGGGAGTGCGCTGCCCCTCTGCGGGACAACATGCGGCAGGCGGGCCCTCAGGCGCCCACGGAGAGCCTGCTGCGCAGCAGGGCGGCCAGGGCGTCCGCGAACCCGACCGGCTCGACCGGCAGGGTCACCGCCGCGTCGGCGCGGCTCCAGGTGGCCAGCCAGGCGTCCTGCGGGCGCCCGATCAGCAGCAGCACCGGCGGGCAGCGGAAGACCTCGTCCTTGATCTGGCGGCAGACGCCCATGCCGCCGGCCGGAGCGGTCTCACCGTCCAACACGCAGACGTCGATGCCTCCCTGGTCCAGTGCGTCCAGGACGGCGGGCAGGGTGGCGCACTCCAGGAACTCCACCGGTGGCACGTCCGCCGCGGGCCTGCGCCCTGCCGCCAGCCTCACCTGCTCACGGGTGTGTGCGTTGTCGCTGTAGACCAGGACCGTGGCGGTCGGCTGCATTGTTCCTCCGTGACATCCGTGTCTTCGGGGCCGTCGGGGCCCTCGGTGCATGAGGGCTGTCCGATGCGCGGATCGTACTCCGCCCGACAGCCTGTCAGCACTGCCCGGGGCAGCGGATCGATGGGCCGTTCGGGGAGGACACACCCCTCTGACACACCGAACGGCACCCCCCGGAGTGAGGGCGGGATAAGCGACCGACATAATGTCGGTCGTGGCGACAGCAACGACAGTAGAAACCGGGCACGCGCACCCGTCGGTCAATCGGCCGAACCTCACCAGCGTCGGAACCATCATCTGGTTGAGTTCCGAGCTGATGTTCTTCGCGGCCCTCTTCGCGATGTACTTCACCCTGCGATCGGTGACCGGACCAGATCACTGGAAGGAAATGGCGTCGTCCCTGAACGTTCCGTTCTCGGCGACGAACACCACCATCCTGGTGCTCTCCTCACTCACCTGCCAGCTCGGCGTCTTCGCCGCGGAGCGGGGCGATGTGAAGAAGCTCCGCGCCTGGTTCGTGATCACGTTCGTGATGGGTGCGATCTTCATCGGAGGCCAGATCTTCGAGTACACCGAGCTGGTGAAGAAGGACGGCCTCTCGCTGTCCTCGGATCCGTACGGCTCGGTGTTCTACCTCACCACTGGCTTCCATGGTCTGCATGTGACAGGCGGTCTCATCGCCTTCCTGTTCGTTCTGGGCAGGACATACGCAGCCAAGAGGTTCACCCATGAACAGGCGACCGCTGCCATCGTCGTGTCCTATTACTGGCACTTCGTCGATGTTGTGTGGATCGGCCTCTTTGCCACGATCTACTTGATCAAGTAACCGGGCCCGAGCCCGAACCACATCCAGCATCGACGCAGAAGATCCTGACACCGGGGTAATCCGTGAAAAAGCTCTCCGCACGACGACGCCATCCGTTGGCGGCGGTCGTCGTACTACTCCTCGCGCTGGCGGCTACTGGGGGGCTGTACGCCGCGTTTGCGCCCGCGAGTAAGGCGCAGGCCGACGAAACCGCCCAGTCCCTCGCCATTGACGAGGGCAAGAAGCTGTACTCCGTCGGTTGCGCCAGCTGCCACGGAACCGGCGGTGAAGGAACCACCGACGGGCCCCAGCTTGTCGGCGTGGGCTCCGCCGCCGTGGACTTCCAGGTCGGTACCGGCCGTATGCCCGCGCAGCAGCCGGGTGCCCAGGTACCGAAGAAGAAGGTCATCTACACCCAGGCCGAGATCGACCAGCTCGCGGCGTACGTCGCGTCGCTCGGCGCCGGTCCGATCGTCCCGACCAAGAGCCAGGTCAGCCCTGAGGGCGCGGACGTGGCCAAGGGCGGCGACCTGTTCCGTACCAACTGCGCTCAGTGCCACAACTTCACCGGCGAGGGCGGTGCCCTGACGAAGGGCAAGTCCGCTCCGAGCCTTGAGGGCGTGGACCCGAAGCACATGTACGAGGCCATGCAGACCGGTCCTCAGAGCATGCCGTCCTTCCCGGACACGACGATGCCCAATCAGCAGAAGAAGGACATCATCGCGTACGTCCAGACCGTGAACAGCGCGCAGGCCGAGAGCCCCGGTGGCCTCAAGCTGGGCGGCCTCGGTCCGGTCAGCGAGGGTCTGTTCGGCTGGATCTTCGGGCTCGGCGCACTGATCGCAGTTGCCATCTGGGTCGCGGCCCACACCGCTAAGGCCAAGAAGTCATGAGTAGCCAAGAGATTCCAGAAGAGAACCTGCCCGCAGAGCAGGTCCCCGCGCACGGCGCGGTAGAGGGCGCGGGCGATCCGTTCGCGGACCCGGGGCTGCCGGCCCACCAGCCGCGCGTCCAGGACATCGACGAACGGGCCGCAGACCGGTCCGAGCGCGTGGTCGCGTTCCTGTTCACGCTGTCCATGCTGGCGACGGTCGGCTTCATCGCCTCCTACGTCATCTTCCCGGTCGACCGGATCGTCTACATCTTCCCGTTCGGTCATGTGAGCGCGCTCAACTTCTCCCTGGGTCTGACCCTGGGCGTGGCGCTCTTCGCGATCGGCGCGGGAGCAGTCCACTGGGCGCGCACCCTGATGTCGGACGTGGAGGTCGCCGACGAGCGGCACGCGATCGCGGCCGAGCCCGAGGTCAAGGCGAAGGTCCTGGCGGACTTCGCGGCCGGTGCCGAGGAGTCCGCGTTCGGTCGGCGCAAGCTGATCCGCAACACCATGTTCGGCGCGCTGGCCCTGGTGCCGCTCGCCGGTGTGGTGCTGCTGCGCGACCTCGGTCCGCTGCCTGAGAAGAAGCTCCGCTCGACCCTGTGGGCCAAGGGCAAGCAGCTCATCAACATGAACACGAACGAGCCGCTCCGTCCCGAGGACGTGGCGGTGGGTTCGCTCACCTTCGCCATGCCCGAGGGCCTGGAGGAGGACGCGCACGACTTCCAGACGCAGATCGCCAAGGCTGCGCTGATGATCATTCGCATCGAGCCGTCCAACATCAAGGACAAGCGCGAGCGCGAGTGGGCCCACGAGGGCATCGTGGCCTTCTCGAAGATCTGCACCCACGTCGGCTGCCCGATCAGCCTGTACGAGCAGCAGACGCACCACGTGCTCTGCCCGTGCCACCAGTCAACCTTCGACCTCTCCGACGGCGCCCGCGTCATCTTCGGTCCGGCCGGTCACGCCCTCCCGCAGCTGCGGATCGGCGTGAACAGCGAGGGCAACCTCGAGGCGCTCGGTGACTTCGAAGAGCCCGTCGGTCCTGCATTCTGGGAGCGCGGATGAGTACTGCGACCGATACGAAGCGCAAGGCGCCCGCCGGTGAGAAGATGGCCGACTGGGCGGACGGCCGGCTCGGGATCTACTCCCTGGCCAAGTCCAACATGCGCAAGATCTTCCCGGACCACTGGTCCTTCATGCTCGGTGAGATCTGCCTCTACAGCTTCATCATCATCATCCTCACGGGTGTGTACCTGACGCTGTTCTTCCACCCGAGCATGGCCGAGACCGTCTACCACGGCCCGTACGAGCCCATGCAGGGCATCCGGATGTCGGAGGCCTACGCCTCGACGCTGAACATCAGCTTCGACGTCCGCGGCGGTCTGCTGGTCCGGCAGATCCACCACTGGGCCGCGCTGATCTTCCTGGCCGGCATGTTCGTGCACATGATGCGCGTGTTCTTCACGGGCGCGTTCCGCAAGCCGCGTGAGATCAACTGGCTCTTCGGCTTCCTGCTGTTCGTGCTCGGTATGTTCACCGGCTTCACCGGCTACTCGCTCCCGGACGACCTGCTCTCGGGTACGGGTGTCCGCTTCACCCAGGGCGCGATCCTGTCGATGCCGATCGTCGGCACCTACATCTCGATGTTCCTGTTCGGCGGGGAGTTCCCGGGCGGCGACTTCGTCGCGCGGTTCTACTCGGTGCACATCCTGTTGCTGCCGGGCATCATGCTCGGGCTTCTGGTGGGCCACCTCATCCTGGTCTTCTACCACAAGCACACGCAGTTCGCGGGTCCCGGCCGGACCAACAAGAACGTCGTGGGCATGCCGCTGCTGCCGGTGTACATGGCCAAGGCCGGAGGCTTCTTCTTCCTGGTCTTCGGTGTCATCGCCGTCATCGCGGGCATCGCCTCGATCAACCCGATCTGGGCCATCGGCCCGTACCGCCCGGACCAGGTGTCCACCGGCGCCCAGCCCGACTGGTACATGGGCTTCGCCGAGGGTCTGGTCCGAGTGATGCCAGGCTGGGAGATCAACCTCTGGGGTCATACGCTCGTCCTGGGCGTGCTCATCCCACTGGTGCTCTTCGGGCTCATCCTGGGTGCGATCGCGATGTACCCGTTCATCGAGTCCTGGGTCACCGGGGACAAGCGCGAGCACCACATCCTGGACCGCCCGCGCAACGCCCCGACCCGTACGGCCTTCGGTGTCGCGTGGATCACGGTGTACTTCATCGGCCTGGTGGGCGGCGGCAACGACCTCTGGGCGACGCACTTCCACCTGTCGCTGAACTCCATCTCGTGGTTCGTCCGAATCTTCTTCTTCGTCGGACCGGTCCTCGCGTTCATCGCCACCAAGCGGATCTGCCTCGGCCTTCAGCGCCGGGACAAGGAGAAGGTGTTGCACGGGCGCGAGTCCGGGCTCATCAAGCGCCTGCCGCACGGTGAGTTCGTCGAGGTCCACGAGCCGCTGTCGCAGGGGCAGCTGCACACCCTCACCGCGCACGAGCAGTACGCGCCGGTCGAACTCGGCCCGCTGGTCGACGAGAACGGCGTCAAGCGCAAGGTGTCGCCGGTGGAGAAGGCGCGGGCCAAGCTCAGCAAGAGCTTCTACGGCGAGAACAGCCAGATCGCCAAGGCGTCCCCCGAGGAGTACAAGGAGATCACCGAGGGCCACGGCCACCACTGATCACCCGAACTGATCGCCACAGCAGGAGCCCCGCCCATCCACACGATGGACGGGGCTCCTCGCTGTCTCCGGCGCTCGATAGGGTGGACGCATCCCCTTATCGGCTGTGGACCCCAGGAGCGGACCATGAACGTTGTGACCCCGGTCGGCGGCGACAGCGTGGCGGCTCGTACCTGGCCCGGCGTGCTGACCCCGCTGCTGCGCGGCGAGGACCTGAGCGCGGACGACACCGCCTGGGCGATGGACCGCATCATGAGCGGCGAGGCGACCGACGTGCAGATCGCCGGCTTCGCGGTGGCCCTGCGCGCCAAGGGTGAGACCGTCACGGAGGTCACCGGCCTGGTCCGGGCGATGTACGAGCACGCCACCACGATCCACGTGCCCGGCCGTACGGTCGACATCGTCGGCACCGGCGGAGACATGGCCAAGACGGTCAACATCTCCACCATGTCCGCGATCGTCCTGGCCGGGACGGGCGCCAAGGTCGTCAAGCACGGCAACCGCGCCTCCTCCTCGGCCAGCGGCTCCTCCGACGTACTGGGCATGCTCGGCGTCAACCTGGATCTGCCCCCGCAGCGCGTCGTCGAGGTGGCGGAGGAGGCGGGGATCACCTTCTGCTTCGCGGTGAAGTTCCACCCTGCCCTGCGGTACGCGGCGAAGGCGCGCGCGGAGCTGGGCGCGCCGACCACCTTCAACATCCTCGGTCCGCTCACCAACCCGGCCCAGGTGCGCTCCCAGGCCATCGGCGTCGCCGACCTGCGGATGGCGCCCATCGTCGCGGGCGTGCTCGCGGCGCGCGGCAACTCCGCGCTGGTCTTCCGCGGCGACGACGGCCTGGACGAGCTGACCACCACCGCGACCTCCCGGGTCTGGGTGGCCCGCGACGGCGTCGTGCGCGAGCAGGCCTTCGACCCACGCGACGTCGGCCTGGACCTGGTGCCGGTCGAGGCGCTGCGCGGCGCCGACGCCTCGTACAACGCCGATGTGGCCCGCCGGCTGCTGGCCGGTGAGACGGGGCCCGTACGGGACGCCGTCCTGCTCAACGCGGCGGCGGCGCTGGTCGCGCTGGACCCGGGGGAGGGCACGCTCGAAGAGCAGCTCGCCGCCGGTATGGCGAAGGCCGCCGAGTCCATCGACTCCGGTTCCGCCGGGCGCGCGCTGGAGAGATGGGTCAAGGCCAGCAACGCCTGAACATCCGGAGACGCGAAGCGGGGCGCAGTCCAGATCATGGACTGCGCCTTGCGCGTTCGAGCGCGTATGGCAAGATGCTGGGCAGGTCATGAGTGACAGCGACTACGGCCCCGGCCCGCTGTCCGGCAACCCTCCGTCCGTGGCGGGGTGCCCCGGGTGAAGACCAGGCCGTAGGCAGCGAGGTCTGCGGCAAGCGCGGACCCCTCGACATCGTGAGATGTCCACCCGTGGGGTCCTGGTCCTCAGGGAGCCTCTGTGAGCAAGCGAATGCGATAGGGCTTTTCGGCCCTCCTCCGCACACCCTTTTTCTTCCTCCGTGCTGCCGCGTATCCGCAGGCACGCGGAATTCGCCTGCCTGTTACGGGAGTTCGTCATGTCTGTCTTCACCGCTGCCGCCGACCAGTCCATTTGTACCCCGCTGCCCGTTCTGGGGAAGGATGTGACGGTTCCGCTGGTGACCGGTGGTGAGGTCACTTACGCCGCGCTGGACTACGCCGCCAGCGCCCCGGCCCTGCAGCGGGTGTGGGACGACGTCGCCGCGTACGCGCCGTACTACGGCAGCGTCCACCGCGGTGCCGGCTACCTCTCGCAGCTCTCCACGGACCTCTTCGAGTCCAGCCGGGTGACCGTCGCGGAGTTTCTCGGCTGCCGCCCTGAGGGGGACCAGGTGATCTTCACCCGGTCGACCACCGACTCGCTCAACCTGCTGGCCGCCGCCGTGCCCGCCGACTGCCAGGTGTTCGTCTTCGAGACCGAGCACCACGCCTCCCTGCTGCCCTGGCGCGATGCCCGGGTGACCTACCTGAACGCCCCGCGCACCCCCGCCCAGGCCGTCGCCACCCTGGAGCGCGCGCTGGCGGACCGGGATCCCCACGGCCCCGCGCTGGTCTGCGTCACCGGCGCCTCCAACGTCACCGGCGAGCTGTGGCCGGTCAAGGAGCTCGCCGCCGCCGCGCACGCCCACGGCGCCCGCATCGTGCTCGACGCGGCCCAGCTCGCCCCGCACCACCCCGTCGACATCAGCGAACTGGACGTCGACTGGGTCGCCTTCTCGGGCCACAAGCTGTACGCGCCCTTCGGCTCCGGCGTGCTGGCCGGCCGCTCCGACTGGCTGTGCGACGCCGAGCCCTACCTGGCCGGCGGCGGCGCCTCCCGCAAGGTCGCCCGGCGCGCCGGCGGCGGCGTGGACGTCGAGTGGCACACCACCGCCGCCCGCCACGAGGCCGGCTCGCCCAACGTGATCGGCGTCTACTCCATCGCCTCCGCCTGCAAGGCGCTTACCGAGGCCGGGTTCGACAACCTGGTCGCCCGCGAGCAGCAGCTCGTCTCCGAGGTCCGGGCCGGACTCGCGGAGGTCCCCGAGGTCAAGGTGCTCTCGCTGTTCGGTGATGACGCCCCCCGCGTCGGCGTCATCTCCTTCGTGGTGCAGGGCTGGAACAGCTCGCACTTCGCCGCGGCGCTCTCCGCCGAGTACGGCATCGGGGTGCGCGACGGTCTGTTCTGCGCCCACCCGCTGGTGCGCACCCTGCTCGGCAGCGACCCGCAGGATGTCGGCGAGTGCGGCGCGCCGGAGGCGGAGCCGGGCGAGAAGTCGCTCAACGCGATCCGGGTCAGCTTCGGTGCCGGTACGCCGGACGAGCACATCGAGCGCTTCGTGCGGGCGGTCAAGGAGCTGGTGAGCGAGGGCGCTCAGTGGAGGTACCGCACCGAGGACGGCCGCTGCGTCCCGGACCGGGGCACCGCCCGTCACTGAGGCCCCAGCCGCGAAACACGTTCGGCCGGGTACGGACAGCTGTCCGTACCCGGCCGAACGTGTTTACGTGGTCAGCCGTCCAGGCCGATGGCGAAGGCCGCCTCCAGGTCGTGCTGCGAGTACGTACGGAACGCCACGTGGGTGTCGGTCGCCTCGACGCCGGGGATCTTGCTGATCCGGCCGGGGATGACGTCGGCGAGATCGTCGTGCCTGGCCACCCGGACCATGGCGATCAGGTCGTAGGTACCGGTGACCGAGAAGACCTCGCTGACGCTGTCCAGTGCCGCGACGGCCTCGGCGATCTCGGGAATCCGGTCCACGCTGGTTTTGATGAGCACGATCGCGGTGATCACGGCTGGCTTTCTCCCTCGGTGGCCGTGGCTGGAGATCTCACTCTAGCGTCACCCCGATAGCGGCCCCAGGCGTAGAGGAAGCCGACGGCGAAGCCGACCACGTGGGCGAGATAGGCCACGCCGGGGCCGCTGCCCGCGCCCTCCGCGGCCAGCCACTGGAGCACGAACCAGAAGATCAGCACGATCCAGGCGGGGAAGCGCAGCGGGAGGAAGAGCAGGAACGGGAACACGCTGGTGACCCTGGCCCGGGGGAAGAGGTAGAGGAAGGCGCCCAGCACCGCCGAGATCGCCCCCGAGGCGCCGACGAGCGTCTGGTCGGAGGTGGCGTGCGCGGCCGCGTAGGCGAGCAGCGCGAGGTAGCCGCAGCCGAGGTAGAAGAACGCGAACTCGGTGTGGCCCATGCGCTCCTCGGCCATCGCTCCGAACACGTACAGGAACAGTATGTTGCCGAGCAGGTGCAGCCAGCTGCCGTGCACGAAGAGCGCGGTGAGCGGGGTGAACAGGGCGTGTGCGGAGCCGTCCCACAGCTCGCTCGGGATCACGCCCCAGCGCTCGAAGTACCCGGCCTGGGCCGACAGCAGGGCGTCCGCGCTGCCGTACACCGGGGCGAGCCCGGAGAGCGGGCTGATCGCGAAGACCACGCAGCACAGGGCGATGAGGGCGTAGGTGACCGGCGGCCCGCCCGAGGTGGCCGCCCGCAGGAGTCTGCCGGCCGCAGCCCGCCGATCGATCATGAACAGAGCATGACGCAAGCGGAGGGAACGGGACAGAGCGCCTCGCCGTGCCGGTGGTATGCGGCGAGGCCGTAGGGTTGCGGCAGGACATCCGCAGTTCGACGGCGCACCGCGAAGATCCTTATGTGGCAGCACGAGGCCCGACGAAAGAGGACGCAACGATGACGACGGTTCCCCAGCCGACCGAGGCGACCCGCTGGCGCTGCACGCTCTGCGGAAACCTCACGCGATTCGACGTGACGCGCTCCTCCAAGGTCGTCGAATACGTCCATCTCGACCTGGCCGGGGAGTCGAGCGTCGAAGAACGCGAGGTGGTCAGTGAGACCATCGAGTCGGTGCGCTGCCGTTGGTGCAACGCGGTGGACCAGATCGAACTAGTCGACAGGCCGGGTGCCGACTCCTGACGGGGCCGTGCGGACATACAGTTTGAGGTGACGGATGGTGGAGCAGCCCCCTGGCGGCGCCGCGTCGGCCGATGCGGCCGACGATGCCGTGGAGATGCTCGACCGCCCGCTGCCCGAAGGCGTACGGCGTCGGGTCGTCGCGCTGGTGTCGGACGCGTTCGGCGGCCTCACGGTCACCGAACTCCCCGCTCAGCTCCGACAGTACGCCCGATTCACGCCGACCCGGCGTGCCAAGTTCGCCGGGAACGCGATGGCGGCCGCCCTGGCGGGCGACGCCACCTTCCGGCGGCGCATCGGTGAACGGCTGCGGGAGACCCAGCCGGAGCTGAGCGCCGCCCTGGAGGCCGGCTCGCCGCCCGCCGCCGCCGACCCCGTGGACGTCGCCGCCGCGGCCTACGTGCTGCGCCCGGACGGCTGGGTGAAGCTCCTCGCCGCCGCGGGCGAGGAGGCCCAGCGGGCCGACGCCGAACGGGCCGACGCCGAGAGCCGGCGCGAACTGGAACGGCTGCGCGAGGAGCTGGCCCAGGCCCGCGCCCAGACGAAGAGTGAGACCGAGCGGCTCCGCGGCGACCTCGACGCGGCCCGCAAGGAGGCCGAGTCGCTCCAGCGCAAACTGCGCAGCGCGGCCAACGAGGTGAAGCGTGCCGAGGCCGCCCTGCGCCGGGGCAGGGCCGAGAGCGACACCGTGCGGGCGGAGGCGGCCGCCCAGGTGTCCGCCGCGGAGAGCGAGACCCGCAGGCTGCGGGCCCGGCTCGGTGAGGCGGAGGCGTCCGTCGAGGCGGGGCGCCGGGCCGCACGTGAGGGGCGCTCGGTCGAGGACATGCGGCTGCGGCTGCTGCTGGACACGGTGCTCGAAGCGGCCGGCGGGCTGCGGCGCGAGCTGGCGCTGCCGCCCTCCTCGATGCGCCCCGCGGACACCGTCGACGCGGTCGAACCCGGCCGGATGTCGCCCAAGGACGTTGCCGCCAGAGCCCTTTCCGACACCGATCCGGCGTTGCTGGACCAACTGCTGGCGCTGCCGCAGGCGCACCTCATCGTGGACGGTTACAACGTCACCAAGACCGGCTACCCGCAGCTGCCGCTGGAGAAGCAGCGACTGCGGCTGCTGGGCGGTCTGTCGGTGCTCGCGGCCCAGACGGGCGCCGAGATGACCTGCGTCTTCGACGGGGCCGAGCTGGCCGCACCGGTGCTGCTCGCACCGCCTCGCGGAGTACGGGTGCTGTTCAGCAGGGCGGGTGTCACCGCGGACGAGCTGATCCGTCAGCTCGCGCGCGCCGAGCCGTCCGGGCGGCCCGTCGTGGTGGTCTCCACCGACCGCGAAGTGGCCGACGGAGTGGCGAAGGCGGGCGCCAGACCCGTCGCGTCCGTCTTGCTCCTGAAGCGGCTTTCACGCGTTTGACGAAGCTTGGCGCGCTTTGCCGTAAATCACGGAACGGGCCGTCAATTCGCCGCTACACGCAGTGTGGTGTGGGTAAAGAAGTACCCGGTGTGACGAGATTTTTCCTGTGAGGATTTGAACTGATCACAGGATGGTCACTATGGTCGGGCCTCGAACCTTCGCACGGTTGATCACCCACCCGGGGTGGCAGTGAAGGAACCGCCGAGTCCGTTATCCACACGGAGCCGGGGATGACGTCCCCCACAGCCCGGTAGGCGGCTCACGGAAGAAGGAGCTCGCCTTCGTGGCGTCCCACCGTCGTCCCAAGAACCCGAGCCGTGCCCGTGTGACCGTGCTCACCGCGACCGCCGCCGCGGCCGTGGCCCTGACCTCCCAGGC
>CBRG010000352.1 GCA_000470535.1 Streptomyces sp. AW19M42 | reverse complement strand
GCGCCGCGGTGCCTGCCGCCCGCCTCCGCGCCCGGGGAGGCCCCGTCCGGGCCGCCGGAGGGGTCGCCCGCGCCGGTGGAGCCGGACGCCGGGGGCGTGGTGTCCGGGGAGGCCGAGGCATCCGACGTGCGGTCCTTGCCGGCCGGGTGGGCCGTGGCGTCGTCCGACGGGGCCTTGGTCGTGTTCTCGGCCTCGTCGTCCGCCGGGTCCGCGCTCTCTGACGGATCGGCACGCGCGGACGGGTCCGCGTCCTCGGCCGGGTCGGCGTTCTCCGACGGGTCCGCGGACGGGGTGGCGGCCGGATCGACGCCCGGGTCGACGCCCGGCAGGGAGCCGCCCGCGGCGAGGCCGGAGATGACGGCGCAGCTGGGCCACGCCTTCGGCCCCTGGTCGCCCAGCACCTTCTCCGCCACGGCGATCTGCTGCGAGCGGCTGGCGAGGTCCGCGCGCAGGGCGTACGTCTCGCCGCCGTAGGACTTCCAGACCTCCTGCGAGAACTGCAGGCCGCCGTAGTAGCCGTTACCGAGGTCGGCACTCCACATGCCGCCGCTCTCGCACTCGGCAACCCGGTCCCAGGTCGAGGCGTCTGCGGCGTGTGCGCCGGCCGCGCCGAGCAGCGGGATGGCGATGGCCGAGCCGGTCACGCCTGCGGCGACGATGATGGCGGGTGCCTGCCGAGGGCGACGGTGTCTGCCGTTCGCGGAGCCCATGGGAATGCCTTCCGTGTGACTGACAAGGTGACTGGTGAGTCGAACGGTGAACCTAGCGGGACTCGAACGTGTGTCACAAGTCGATGCAGCGGAGATCACGCGAAAGTCACAGAGTTGACAGAGTGTCACCTTGCTTGCCGTTGACACCCGGGATGAACTCCACCGCAAGCGCGCGCAATCCGCGCACGATGAGCCCGCCACGCCGGCGCGAATCGGCGGCTTCCCCGCAAGTCGCAGATCCGGAAGGCGTTTCAGCGACGTGGCGAGCGCGGCCTGCCCCCCCTCCGGCCGGTGCGGGACCACGCGCCGGTGGGCCGCGGTTCCCGTCCGTCACCAGATCCACCGCGGCTTCGAGGTCGGGTGTCATCCCGTGGCCGTCGCCCGGGACCGGCACACGGCACTTAACCGGTCGTGCGGTTCGCCGGTGCGCCTGGCCATGTCCAGGCCCGCCCATGACGCTGTCCGCGCCTGCTCGCACCACCGCAGCGCCCGTCGCCGGCCCGAGCGCGGCACCTCCCGTAGCCCCGGAGGGCCGATGCCGGTCGTGCGGCACGAGGACGGAGGCGGCTCACCCGCAAACCCCCGATACCGTCGTCATGTGAACCACATCCCGTCGCCCGAGCTCTTCACCTGGGAGTTCGCCACCGACCCCTACCCCGCCTACGCCTGGCTGAGAGACCACAGCCCCGTACACCGGACGACATTGCCCAGCGGCGTCGAGGCGTGGCTCATCACCCGGTACGCGGACGCACGTCAGGCCCTCGCCGACAGCCGCCTGTCGAAGAACCCGGCGCACCACGCGGAGGACGCGCAGGGGAAGAGCAAGACCGGCATCCCCGGTGAGCGCAGCGCCAACCTCATGACGCATCTGCTGAACATCGACCCGCCCGACCACACACGGCTGCGCCGACTGGTGTCCAAGGCGTTCACTCCCCGGACGATCGCCGCATTCGGACCCCGTGTGCAGGAGCTGGCGGATCGGCTCATCGACGACTTCGCGGAGAAGGGGGAGGCCGACCTGATCCATGACTTCGCCTTCCCGCTCCCCATCTACGCCATTTGCGATCTGCTCGGCGTACCGGAGGAGGACCAGGACGACTTCCGTGACTGGGCGGGCATGATGATCCGGCACGGCGGCGGGCCGCGGGGCGGGGTCGCACGGTCCGTGAAGAAGATCCGGGCCTACCTTGCCGAGCTGATCCACCGGAAGCGGGAGGACCCCGGTGACGACCTGATCTCCGGCCTGATCCGGGCGAGCGACCACGGCGAGCACCTCACCGAGAACGAAGCCGCCGCGATGTGTTTCGTGATCCTCTTCGCGGGTTTCGAGACGACCATCAACCTGATCGGCAACAGCGCCCACGCGTTCTTTCGCAACCCCTCGCAGCGTGCCGTCTTCCAGAGTGCGGTCCAACAGGGCGACGACCGCCTCCTGGACTCGGCCATCGAGGAGCTGTTGCGCTTCGACGGCCCGGTGGAACTGGCCACCTGGCGCTACGCCACGGAAGCCCTGGAAATCGGAGGAGAGCAGATCCGCGAGGGGGATCCCGTGCTCGTGGTCCTCGCAGCGGCTGACCGTGATCCGGCCCGGTTCGCGGAGCCGGACACGCTCGACCTCTCCCGGCGGGACAATCAGCACCTGGGGTACGGCCACGGCATCCACTACTGCCTGGGCGCTCCCCTGGCTCGTTTGGAGGGCCGCACGGCGCTGGAGACGCTGTTCCGGCGTCTGCCGGACCTTCACCTCGCTGTGGACCCCGCCGACCTACGGTGGCGGGGCGGCCTCATCATGCGCGGTCTGCGAACCCTCCCGGTGGAGTTCACGCCTCGCTGACATCGGTTCGCGCCCCGGCCCTGCGACCGTGTCCGCCCACCCGGACACCCGTCAGCCGTTGCCCTCCGCCGCCCTGATGGCGTCCCGATAGGCGCGGCCCGCCGCGCGCAGGGCGGCCTCCGGGTCGGTGCCGTCCTCCTGGGCGCGGACGGCCAGGGCGAGGAGCCGGTAGCCGATGCCGTCGCCCTCGGGGAGCGGCACGTCGAGGGCGGCGGTGCGGGCGCGGCCGGCCAGCTTCGCGGCGAGGGCGAGGGCGGGCTGACCGAGGGGTACCCCGTCGGTGACGGACTCACGCTGCTTCTCGATCGCCTTGGTCCGGAGCCAGTGCGCGTGGACGTCCTCCGGGGTCTCGGCGGTCTCGTCGCCGAAGACGTGCGGGTGACGGTGGATCAGCTTCTCGACGAGCGTGGCGGCGACGTCGTCCACCGAGAAGGGCTCCTGCTCGTCCTCCTCCGCGATGCGCGCGTGGAAGACGACCTGGAGCAGTACGTCACCGAGCTCCTCGCGCAGCTCCTCGCGGGTGCCGTCCTCGATCGCCTCGACGAGCTCGTACGCCTCCTCGATGGCGTACTCGGCGAGGCCCTTGTGGGTCTTCTGCGAGGTCCAGGGGCACTCGATCCTGATCCGGTCCATGACCTGGACCAGATCCAGCAGCCGGGCACCCGGCAGATCGTACGAACCGGGCAGCAGCTCCAGGTCCGGCATCTGTACCCGCCCCGAACCGGCCAGCCTCGCCAGCCCGTCGGTCAGCGGCTGGTTGCCCTCGCCCCCGGTGAGGACGACCACGGTCCGGCCCCCTGCGCAGGAGGCGACGAGCTCCTCGGCGTCGGGGACGGCCGGTTCGACGGTGATGCCCGCCTCGCGCAGATACGGCAGCTGCGGCTGGCCGGGCTCGCCGCAGAGCACCCGGTCTGCGGCGTGCAGCGTCTGCCAGGCGGGCCAGGACAGCAGTCCGGGCGCGACGCGGTGGCTGGCGGTGAGCAGGACGATACGGCCGGGCGCTTCAGCGTTCACGCTGCGAATCTACCCGGCCGCCCGACCGCTGCTACGCCCCGGCCTCCGCCGATGCCTGGGCGGGCTTGGTCACCTGGTTGATCCAGGGGGCCTTGTAGTCCGCGAGCTGGATCTGCTTGTTGTCCCAGCTGCCGTAGCGCGGGTTGACGTCGACCTTGAGAGCCTTGGAGGCCTCCGTCAGCGCGTCGCCGAGAACCTTCGTGCCGGCCGGGGTCGACGGGTCCGCGCCGAGTACCCGGGAGAGCTTGGTCAGCTGGATCTGCTCGCGCAGGAAGGAGTCGATCTGGCCGGGGGAGATCCAGCGTTCCTGGAGCACCGCGGCCTGCAGCCCCTTCTCCCCCTTGTACTGGGCGACGGCCGACTGGCGCATCTGCTGGATCTCGGCGCGGCTGACGGTGACTCCGGCGTCCGCGGAGGCCCGGTCCAGGACGCGGTCCAGGATCATCCCGTGCAGCTTGGCGCGGACGAGCTGGCCGGACTGCTCGGCGCCCTGGGCGGGCTGCGCGGAGCTGTCCTGCGCGTCGCGCACCTCCGTCACCTGGGCCTGCACGGTGGACACCGCGATCCGGTCGCCGCCCACGACGGCTGCGGCGCCGGGGTGGGCCTGGCTGCCGCAGGCGGCGAGGAGCGGCGCTACGCCGAGCAGTGCGGCGGAGACGGTGAGCGTGGTGCGACGGCGGCGATGCAAAGAAGCCTCCCGAGGAGATTGTGCGGCGGTGCACAAAGCCTTGCGGTGATCGATGTTAGGCAGTGGAACTGGTCCGGGCCACTGATTCGACCAACGATTCGGAAGGAGTTGGGGATGTGGGCTCCCCGAGGGCCGGATCAGCGCACCGGCAGGGACTCCTTCGGCGGGGCGTCGGGCCGCAGCATGATCGTGCGCGAGACCACGAAGGTGATCGGGATGGCGGCCGCTGCCGCGACCAGCGGGGCGTAGCGGCTGCTGAACCCGGCCAGGTCGACCAGCAGGTAGACGCCGCCGGTGGTGATGACGAAGTTGGCGGCGTTGGTGAGCGGGAAGAGCAGGAACTTCCGCCAGGTGGGCCGGGTCCGGTAGGTGAAGAAGGAGTTGAGGAAGAACGACCCGGTCATGCTGAGCGCGAAGGCCACCACATGCGCCGCTATGTAGGGCAGCCGGTGGAGCAGGCCGAGGTAGCAGCCGTAGTACGTGCCGGTGTTCACGACACCCACGAGGGCGAAGCGGGCCATCTGCGCCTTGACCGACACCTGTGTCCTGACCGTCATCGGCGTACGAACTCCAGGGGTTCCGGCTCCGGTGCCGGGCTGCGGCTCCCGGTGTTGGTGGCCTGCACCAGGTAGTGCGGGCGCCGCTTCACCTCGTAGTAGATCCGGCCGACGTACTCCCCGACCACCCCGACCATCACCATCTGGACCCCGGCGAGGGCGGTGACTACGACGAGGAGGGTGACGTATCCGGGGGTGTCGATGCCCTTCACCAGGGCGACGCCGACGATCCACCCGGAGTAGACGAGGGCGAGGGACAGCAGCAGGAGGCCGAAGTAGAGCGCGGCGCGCAGCGGCTTGTTGTTGAACGAGAGCAGGCCGTCGAGCCCGTAGTTCAGGAGTTTCCCGAAGGTCCAGGCGGACCGGCCCTCCTCCCGGACGGCGTTCTCGTAGCTGAACGTCGTGGTGGGGAAGCCGACCCAGGCGAAGAGTCCCTTGGAGAAGCGGTTGTACTCGGTGAGTTCGAGTACGGCGTCGGCGGCCCGCCGGGAGAGCAGCCGGAAGTCTCCGACCCCGTCGACGAGTTCGACGTCGACCAGCCGGTTGATCAGCCAGTAGTAGGCGCGTGCGGTGAGGGTCCGGGTGACGCGGTCGCCCTTGCGGGTGCGCCGGGCGATGACCTGGTCGTAGCCGTGCGCGTGTTCCTCCAGCATGCGGCCGACGAGCTCCGGCGGGTGCTGGAGGTCGGCGTCCATGATGACGACGGCGTCGCCCTCCGCGTGCCGGAGGCCGGCCAGCATGGCGGCTTCCTTGCCGAAGTTGCGGCTGAAGGAGACGTAGCGGGCCCGGGGGTCGGCGGCGGCCAGCTGCCGCAGGATCGGCAGGGTCCGGTCCGCGCTCCCGTCGTCCACGTACACGAGCTGGAACTCATGGCCCAGCCGGGTCATCTCGTCCGTCACGCGTTCATGGAAGCGTTCGAGTATCTCTTGCTCGTTGAAGCAGGGCACCACCAGCGAGATCAGCACACAGGTAGATCAGCCGGTCAATGTGTCGGGAGCGGATGCCGGGTGTGGCCCGGGGGCGGCCATTGGGTGAACTGGCCCGGGGAGCACGGGGTTCAGCCGCCCCGGACCTTGCTTCGGCGGTCCAGTTGGCGGCGCAGTTCGGCGGGCAGCGGGTGGTGCGGACCGTATCTGCGCTCGGTGTCGTAGAGCAGCGACCGGAGTCCGCCGATGGCCGCCGCGTGGTCCCCGAGTGCGAGCAGGAGGTGGCCGATGCGGTGGCGGATCTCGTAGGAGCGTGCCGGGTCGTCGCCCGTCGCGTACCGGTTCTCGTAGTACGGGAGGACGGCGCGGTACTCCGCGAGCGCGGCGGCGGGCTGGCCCAGTTGCTCCAGGCACTGCGCGGCGTCCTGGCGGAACTGGAGGGTCTGCGGGTCGGCGGGTCCGGCCTCCGCGGCGCGGTCGTCCGCGAGGCGGCGCAGCTCGGGCAGGGCGCGGCGGTACTGGCCGTCGTCCATCAGCGTCGCCGCGTACTGCTTGCGCAGGATGCGGACGACCGGGGAGCTCTCGCCGTGCTGTTCCGCGGCGGCCGGAAGGATGCCGCCGAGCAGGTCGACGGCGTGGGTGATCCGCCCTTCGCCGAGCAGTTTCTTGACCTCGTCGACGGCGGCGGCGACATCGGGCCGTGCGGGAGCCGGTGCGGGGCTGGCGGCGGGCGGGGTGGTGGCGCGGTCGGGCCACGGGGCGTGCGGGCGCAGGAAGGGGCGGGTCGGGGCGAGCGGTCCGCCGGGCAGCCCGCCGCCCCGGGCGGGGAGCAGCGGGGCGAGGCTCTCGTAGACCTCCTGGACGCCGGACGGGCGGTGCTGCGGGTCCTTGGCGAGCAGCCGCAGCACGAGCGCTTCGAGCGCCTCCGGGATGTCGCGCCGGATCTGCCGGACGGGGACGGGCGCTTCGTAGAGGTGGCGGTGGAGCACGCCCAGTGCGGTGGAGCCGGCGAACGGCACGTCGCCGCTGAGGAGTTCGTGGAGCAGGACGCCGAGGGCGTACAGGTCGGTGTAGGGGCCGACGGCGCCGCCCATCGCCTGCTCGGGGGCCATGTAGGCCGGGGAGCCGATGGGTGAGCCGGTGTGGGTGAGGCGGGGGGTGTCGGTGTCCAGGACGGAGGCGACCCCGAGGTCCAGGACGAGGACGGTGCCTTCGGGGCGCACCATCACGTTGCGGGGCTTCAGGTCGCGGTGGACGATCGGGACCGCGTGCACGGCGCTCAGGACGGCGCAGAGCTGGGCGGCGACGGCGACGGCCCACTGCCAGGGGTACGGGGTGTGCTCGGCGAGATGGTCGGCGAGGTCGGCGCCCTCGACGTAGCTCATGACGAGGAAGAGCTCGTCGCCGTCGCTGCCCGCGTCGTGGACGGTGACCAGGCCGGGGTGGTCGACCTGGGCGGTGACCCGGCACTCGCGGACGAAGCGGCGGCGCAGTTCGGCGGCCGCGTCGCTGCCCATGGGGCCGGTGACCCGGTCCGGGCGCAGCAGCTTGACCGCGACCCGGCGGTCCAGTCGCTGGTCGTAGGCCGTCCAGACCTGGCCCATGCCGCCCTGTCCGAGGATGGCAGCCAGTTCGTACCGCCCGCCGATGAGGCGGCCGTTCACCGGCCTTCCTCCTTGCGCAGGTAGTCGCTCAGTTCGTCGAGTTCGGCGCGGACCTGGTCGATGCGCTGGGGCTGCGGGTGGGGCTGCTGCGGGTACGGGGTGTGCGGCGGGTTCGGCTGCTGCCCGTACTGCGGCTGCGGGAAGGGCTGTTGCGGTTGGGTCTGCTGCTGGTGCGGGGGCTGCGGGGCGGGGCCCGGCTTTCCGGTCATCGGGGTGGTGGTCGGGTACCCGTACCCGGGCGTCGGCGGCACGTACCCGCTCATGGCGTGCTGCTTCGCCCTCGGCTGCCCGTAGTGGCGGATGTCCACGACGAGGTAGTACACGGGAGCGACCAGCATCCCCAGGAACAGCAGGGGTATGAGGACGAAGTCGATGCCGTGGGCATCGCCCTCGTCCCGGCCGATGACCATCAGGATCGTGACGACGGCGACGAACGCGCCGCCGGTCAGCCACCAGTCGAAGGCCCTGCGGCGCACGATCGCCAGCCGGAGCAGCGGGGCCCAGAGCAGAATCCCGATGGTGAACACCGAGAGCGCGCAGAACAGCACCCGCATCGACACGATCCAGGCCCGCCCCGGGACTCTGGGCGGCGCGGTCGGCGGATAACCCGGCGCGTACATGGCTGCTCCTGGTACCTGGTCGTGGAAGGTCCGCGCACACGGGCGTACGCGCAGCTCCGAGGGTAGAGGGCGGCACCGGCCGGCGGACCGGGGTTGTGCGGAACCGTTGTGGTTCCGTACCGCCCCGCGTCCGCTTCAGAACACCTGGAGCCGCTTCGCGCTGCGCAGGGTCGCCGCGTGGTAGCCGTTGCCGTCGAGGCGTGAGGTGCCGCCGTTGTCGCCGATGGTCGGGCCGTTCACTTCCTCCCGGCTGGAGACGAAGATCAGGTGGCCGTCCGAGTCATGGCCCATGTACATGCCGATGTGGTCCAGCCGCTGCCCGGTGCGCTGGTCGAGCTTGAAGAAGACCAGGTCGTCCGGTTGCAGCACGTCGATCGAGGTGGACCGGGCCGCGGACGAGATGCCCTTGAGCGGGATGACGTCGGCGCCGAGCTTGGAGCGGGCGATGCCGTGGGCGGTGCGGGGCAGTCCGTCGCCCTGGCCGTCGAGGGGGCGAGCGGGTCGCGGGCGCGGTAGCCGAAGATCGTCCGCATGAAGCCCCAGCAGTCGATGGACCGCTAACGGGCCTGGTCGGGCCGACGGGTGACGCCGTTGCGGAAGGTGTACGGGATGCCCAGGCAGTCGAGGAAGTCCGACTGCTCCAGGCGCAGGTCGTCGCCCTCGCCGCCGACCGGGTTGATCGGTCCGAACTGGGCGTCGCCGGCGTAGGGGACGCCCTCGTCCCCCTTCTTGAGCGGCGCGCCAGCCGGAACCGTCCCGACCCTCCCGCCCCCGTCGGTCAGCCGCCGCACAGCTCCAGCATGACCTTCTTGTCGGCCGTGGTGACCGGGAGCCGGTACTTCAGCGAGACCTGGGCGAACCGCAGCGCGTACGAGCACCGGACCGGCTTGTACGGCGGCAACCAGGACGCGGGGCCCGAGTCGCGCTTGGCGTTGTTGGCCGGACCGTCCACCGGGATGAGGTTGAGCGGGTCGTTGGCGATCTGCTGCCGCTTGGCCTCGTTCCAGTGGGCGGCGCCCATCTGCCAGTCGTACGACAGCGGCATGACGTGGTCGATCTGCACCTTGGTGGCCTGCTGCTTGCGCCACTCGATGCTCTCGCCGGTGTACGGGTCCTTGAGGGTCATCGAGACGACCACGCACTTCGAACCCGACCTGAGCACGACCTTCTTGCCGTCCCGGGCCAGCAGGTCGTTGCGGGTGTCACAGCCGTTGCGGGAGAGCGCTATGCCGTCGACGGAGTCCTTCCAGGCGTACCCGAACTTGTCCCGCTCGTATCCGGTCTTCGGGCCGCGCCCCTTGGTGGCCACCTTCTCGATGACCTTCCGGGCCGCCGCCCGGTCCTGGTCCGAGGTGAGGGGCGCCAGGCCGGGCTTCGTACCGTCGGCGTTGTCGAGCGGCCTGGCACCGAAGCCGGTGACCGGCCCGCCGCCGCCGTTCGAGCCGGTGCCCGGCGACTCGGCACCGGACGTGATCTTCTCGGGGTCGCAGCCCGTCAGGGCCAGCACAGCGGCCATGCCGAGGGCGGGCACCAACACTCGGTACGCACGGGGAGATATCACTCGAAGCCGTCCTGACGGGGAGAAAGCCGAACCAACTCGGGAACTCTACGGACGTCTCCCCCGCCACAACGTGTTCATGACCGCCGTTCAACCCTGATGCGGTCCGAATCACACCTTTCCGATGCCCAGCGTCGTCTCGGAGGGCAGCATCCCGGACCCGATCGCCGCCACCCACAACGGCCCGAGCAGCTCCACGAGCCGCTCCCGCTCCTCGCCCGCGAGCCCCCGCCACGGGGCGGCGGCCGCCTCGTCCGTACGCCGCTCGACCTCGGCGCGCAGCGCCCGGCCCGACTCCGTCGCCGTACCGTCGTCCGTCAACAGCCCCCGTTTGAGCAGCCGCTGACGGGCTCCGTGCCACTCCTCCCCGCCCCACCCGCGGCTCGCGAACACCTCGGGCGCCGCCGCGCCGACTGCCGCGAAGGAGACCAGCGACTCGACCGGGTCGAGCTCCGCGTGCGCGAGCGCCGTGAGGTGCCCGTCGCCGCGGTGCTCGCGCAGGACGGTCGCGGCCCGCCAGAGCGCGAGGTGGGGTTCGTCCGGCCAGGGCAGCGCGGCGTTGGCCGCGGCGAGCGGGCGGTCCGCCGTGTCGGCCGCATCCGTGACGCGGCGCAGGAGCGCGACGGCCTCTGCCGTGTCCGCAGCGACGCACGCCTCCCCCAGCAGCGTCCGGTACGCGCGGTCGACGGCCCTGGTGCGGGCCGCGAGCACGGCGGCGGACGACGCGACGGACCAGGCGGCGGGCACGTACTCGTCCACCATGGCCGGGCTGAAGCTGTGGAAGGCCCCGGCGACCCGGACGGCGCTCGCGTCCCCGAGCGGCGCCGCCCGCCAGGCGAAGTAGCTCGGCCAGCGCTCGTCGGTCCGGTAGCCGAGCGCGGCGGCCTCCTCGAAGGCCTCCGGCGCGTAGTAGAGAACAGCGTGCAGGGGCTCCAGGAGGTGCCACATCTGCCGTGCGCGACCCAACTCGTCGGACATGATCCGCCTTCCGCGTTCCTCTGAATCTTGCCAGTGACTAGATCCCATAGGCTGCCCCTCCCCTTCTAACTTGTCAATGCCTAGATTCCGCGTAGTCTGCTGCCATGACCAGCACCCGCACCTACCACCACGGCGATCTGCGGCGGGCCGTCCTCACCGCCGCACTCGACGTCATCCGCACCGAGGGCCCCGGCGCGCTGAGTCTGCGCGACCTGGCCCGCCGGGCCGGCGTCTCCCACGCCGCCCCGGCCCACCACTTCAAGGACCGCACGGGCCTGCTCACCGCCATCGCCACCGAGGGCTACGAGCTCTTCGCCGACGCCCTCACCGACGCCCCGGACCTGCGGGAGCGCGGCGTGCGGTACGTGCGGTTCGCCACCGAGCACCCGGCGCACTTCCAGGTGATGTTCCGGCCGGAGCTCTTCCGCGCACAGGCCCCGGAGCTGGTGGCGGCGAAGGACCGGGCCTCGACGGAACTGCGTACCGGCGTCAGCGGGCTCCCCGCCGCCCGCCGCGGAGAGGACCCCCGGCTCGCGGGCATGGCCGCCTGGTCCCTGGCCCACGGCTTCGCCACGCTGCTGCTGAGCGGCAACCTGGCCGGCGCGGTGGGCGAGCGGGATCCGGAGGAGGTGTTCCGGTCGCTGACCGCTCTGATGTTCGAGGCGGGCGGGGCCAACTGAGCCTCACCCGCCGGGAGCGGGCTCCGACGTGAACTCGTACTGCAGCTCGTACAGATGGCCGGGCTTCACCATGACGGTCGCTTCGATGGGCCGTTCGGCCTCGCTGTAGACGACACGTGGTGTCCGCAGGACGGGCAGATCTCCGGGCAGCCGCAGCGCCTGGTACTGATCCTGGGTCGGCACCCGCGCCGAGACGCGGTCCACGCTGAGCCGCGGCGGGCAGCCCAGTTCCGCGAGCAGGGTGGGCGTCCCGCCGGGGATCTTCCGGCGCCGCGTCATCGCCGTACCGGCGACGATCTCCAGCGGGTAGTACGAAGCAATGAGTTCGACCGGTTCGTTATCGACCACGAGAAGCTGGCGCCGTAGGAGCGCGGTGCCACGGCCCGGCAGGCGAAGGGCCTCGGCGACATCCGCCGGGGGTTCGCACTCGGTCACCTCAAGCAGCGTGCTGTGTGCGCAGGATCCCGCTCTGGCGGCCTCGGTCAGCCAGCGGTACGGCTCTCCCGAACCTGCCGGCGCCATGTACGAGGCCGGGCGGACGGTTCGCTGGCGATGCTCGCGGACCGTTACGGCGGCACCGGCCCTGCCGATCACCAGCTGTTCCTCCCTGAGCAGTTGCAGAGCCTTCTGCACAGTCGCGTTCGAGGCTCCAAATCGTTCCTTGAGGTGCACCGTGGACGGCAGACTCCGAGCCCGCACCCTCGTGACCGCCGCGTCAGCCGGCCACCGGCCGGCTCTCGCCCTCCGCGTCACCGACCGCGCCCGCAGCGGTGTCCGGGGCCAGGGAACGGATGCCGGGTATCGGCGAAGGCAGCAGCCAGAGCGCCGACAGGGCTCCCCCGACGGCGGCGACGAGCAGGGTCGGCCGCAGCCCGACGAGGGTGGCGAGCAGGCCGCCAACTACGGCTCCCACGGGGCGGATGCCGTAGTTGATCGTGCTGTACGCCCCCGCGACGCGGCTGCGCATCCCGTCGGGGATCACTGATGCCTGGAGGGAGTTGAGGTTGACGTCGAACATCATGACGCCGAATCCGGAGAGGAACTCGGCCCCGGCCAGCGCCCCCGCTCGGAGCCAGACGGGGCCGTCCGCCGCGGCGGCGATGGCGATCGGTGCCGGGAACAGGACGGCGCCCACGACGATGCTGCGCCCCACTCCCAGCCGGCGCGAGATCGCGGGGGCGCACACCGCGCCGAGCAGCGCGCCGGTCGCCCCCACACCGAGCGCGACGCCGATCGTGCCCGCCGAGAGGCCCAGGCTCCGGCTGGCGAACAGCACGAGCAGGCCGCTGCCCGCCACGAACGTGAAGAAGTTGACGGTGGCCGCGCAGCCGAGCGAGGCCCGCAGCACCGGGTGACGCACGACGAACGCCAGGCCTTCCCCGGCGCGCCGCGCCAGGGAGGGCGCGTCCGGGTCCGCGGTGGGCGGCGGCTGCGGTTCGTCGTCCGGGATCCTGCCGATCAGCACCGCCGAGACCAGGAAGGTCAGCGCGTCCACCACGATGGCCACGGGGGCGGTGAGCGCCTGGACCAGAGCGCCGCCGATCGCGGGGCCGACGACGTACGACGCCGAACGGCTGGTGCTGAGCTTGCTGTTCGCGTCGACGTAGGAGGCGCGCGGTACCAGGCGCACGAAGAAGGGCGGGTAGGCGGTGTTGAACAGCACCCCGGCCGCGCCCGCCAGCACCGCCACCGCGTACAGGTGCGCGAGCGTCACCGCGCCGAGCGCGTAGGCGACCGGCAGACTCAGCAGGACCGCCGCGCGCAGGAGGTCCGCGAGGATCATCAGCCGGCGCTTGCGGGGCTGTTGGTCGACCCAGGCGCCCAGAAGTATCGCGAGCAGGTTGGGGGTCCAGATGAGTGCGGTCAGCCAGGCCACCTGGTTGGCCGACGCGTTCAGCGCGCCGACGGCGATCAGGGGCAGGGCCAGTTCGGTGATCCGGTCACCGAACTGCGAGACCGAGTTGCCGGCCCAGAACCGGGTGAACCGCCGGTCCCGCCACAGCGATATGCCGGAGGCCCCGTCCGCGCCGTTCACCGCGTCCGCCCTGCCCGGCCCTCGCCCGGTTCCCCGTCGCCTTCCGGCAGGGCGTAGCGCATCAGCACGACGTCACGGGTGTCGTCGGGCCGGTCGGCCGGGTCGCGGGTGACGTACGGGGCGAGGACGCGCTCGATCCCGTCCTGGATGGCGGCGAGTTCCTCGGCGGAGACCCTGACCCGGGTGTTGGCGAGCCCGGCGGACCTGCGCCACGCGGGATCGAGTCCGGGCTCGACCTCGGCCGACCAGCGGACCGGGGCGTGCGCGTAGCGCAGGAACATCTGCCGCGAGAGCTCCCGGGCGGCCGACCGGCCCTCCTCGTCCGCCGGGTCCTGCGACTCCTCGAACCGGAATCCGCGCGCCACCGCCTCCCAGCGCCGGCTCCGGCGGTCCGGCCCCGGCTCGCTGTCCCGGACCAGGCCGAAGGCCGCCAGGTGACGCAGGTGCCAGCTGGTCACCGAGGGAGTGGCTCCCACATCCGGTGCCAGCTCGGTCGCGGTCGCCGGTCCGTTCCGGTGCAGGTGGTCGAGGATCGCCAGCCGCACCGGGTGCGCCAGCGCCCGCATCGCCTGCGGATCGGTGATCTCGACATCGCCCAGGGGGTTGCTGAAGTCCATGACGTGAGAGCATCCTCTCACAAATTGTGAGAGTCAACTCTCATATCACCGGGCCGTGCGCGATGCGCCCCCCTCTGCCTCCTCTGCTACCTCTGCTTACGACCCCAGGATCGTTGTCAGGAACTCCCCTGTCCACGCCAGGAGTTCGCGGCCCACCACCGGCTTGCCGCCGATCCGGCCGGCCGTGGGGCGCGGGACCAGGATCTGGTGGAGGGCCGGCTTGATGATCGTCTTGGGGTGGAGGCGCTTCAGGCGGAGCTCCTGCGACTCGCGCAGCTCCACCGGGGCGAAGCGGATGTTCTGCCCCTGGAGCACGACGTCGCTGACGCCGCAGGCGCGGGCCAGCATGCGCAGGCCGGCCACCAGGAGGAGGTTCTCGACCGGTTCGGGGAGCTTGCCGTAGCGGTCGGTCAGCTCCTCGCGGACCGCCCGGATGTCGTCCTCCGAGGTGGCCGAGGCGATCGAGCGGTAGGCCTGGAGGCGGAGCCGCTCGCCCGGGGCGTAGTCGTGCGGGATGTGCGCGTCGACCGGAAGCTCGATCTTGACCTCCAGCGGCGCTTCCTCCTCCGCACCGCCCTCCAGCGCGGACCGGTAGCCGGCGACCGCTTCACCGACCATGCGGATGTACAGGTCGAAGCCGACGCCCGCGATGTGGCCGGACTGCTCGCCGCCCAGGAGGTTGCCGGCGCCGCGGATCTCCAGGTCCTTCATCGCCACGTACATGCCCGCGCCCATCTCGGTGTGCTGGGCGATCGTGGCCAGGCGCTCGTGGGCCGTCTCGGTGAGCGGCTTCTCCGGCGGGTAGAGGAAGTAGGCGTAACCCCGGTCGCGGCCACGGCCGACGCGGCCGCGCAGCTGGTGGAGCTGGGAGAGGCCGAAGTTGTCGCCGCGCTCCACGATCAGGGTGTTGGCGTTGGAGATGTCGATGCCGGACTCGACGATCGTGGTGGAGACCAGGACGTCGAACTTCTTCTCCCAGAAGTCCACCACCACTTGTTCCAGGGCCTGTTCCGACATCTGGCCGTGCGCGGTGGCGATCCGCGCCTCGGGGACGATCTCGCGCAGCCGGGCGGCGGCCCGGTCGATCGACTCGACGCGGTTGTGGATGTAGAACGCCTGCCCCTCGCGGAGCAGTTCGCGGCGGATGGCCGCGCCGATCTGCTTCTCCTCGTACGGGCCGACGAAGGTGAGGACGGGGTGGCGCTCCTCGGGCGGGGTGGTGATCGTCGACATCTCGCGGATGCCGGTCACCGCCATTTCGAGCGTACGGGGGATGGGCGTCGCGGACATGGTGAGGACGTCCACGTTGGCGCGGAGCTTCTTCAGCTGCTCCTTGTGCTCGACGCCGAAGCGCTGTTCCTCGTCGACGATGACCAGGCCCAGGTCCTTGAACCTCGTCTCGGAGGAGAAGAGCCGGTGGGTGCCGATGACCAGGTCGACGGAGCCTTCGCGCAGCCCTTCGAGCGTCGACTTGGACTGGGCCTCGGACTGGAAGCGGCTCAGCGCCCGTACGTTGACGGGGAACTGGGAGTACCGCTCGGTGAACGTGCCGTAGTGCTGCTGGACCAGGAGGGTCGTGGGGACGAGGACGGCGACCTGCTTTCCGTCCTGGACCGCCTTGAAGGCCGCGCGCACCGCGATCTCCGTCTTGCCGTAGCCGACGTCGCCGCAGATCAGCCGGTCCATGGGCACGGACTTCTCCATGTCCTCCTTGACCTCGGCGATGGTGGTGAGCTGGTCGGGCGTCTCCGCGTGCGGGAAGGCGTCCTCCAGTTCGCGCTGCCAGGGGGTGTCCGGGCCGAAGACGTGGCCGGGGGCCGCCATCCGGGCCGCGTAGAGCTTGATCAGGTCGCCGGCGATCTCCTTGACGGCCTTCTTGGCGCGGGCCTTGGTCTTGGTCCAGTCGGCGCCGCCGAGCCGGTGCAGGGTGGGCGCCTCGCCGCCGACGTACTTGGTGACCTGCTCCAGCTGGTCGGTCGGGATGTAGAGCCGGTCGCCGGGCTGGCCGCGCTTGGCGGGGGCGTACTCGACGAGGAGGTACTCCCGGGTGGCGCCCTGCACCGTGCGCTGCACCATCTCGATGTAGCGGCCCACGCCGTGCTGCTCGTGGACGATGTAGTCGCCGGTCTCCAGCGTCAGCGGGTCGATGCTCTTGCGGCGGCGGGCCGGCATCCGGCCCAGGTCCTTGATGGCGGTGCGCTGGCCGGTCAGGTCCGTCTCGGTCAGGACGGCGAGCTTCAGCTCGGGGTCGACGAAGCCGTGGTCGATGGCGCCGCAGGAGACATGGACCAGGGACGGCGAGATCTCGCCCAGATCCGCGTCGAGACGGGCCGGGATGCCCTCGCCGCCCAGCACCTCGACGGTACGGGAGGCGAGGCCCTGGCCCTCGGTGACGTACACCGTGCGCCAGCCGTCGGCCAGCCAGCCCTTGGTGTCCGCGAGCGCGCGGGCGGTGTCGCCCCGGTACGCCTCAGGGGCGTGCATCCGGAGCTTGAGGGTGTCGTCGTCCAGCTCGTCGTCGGCGGCGAACGGGGAGATCGACCACCACATCATCTCCAGCTCGCGGGCCCGGTCGCGGACGTCCGCGATGCCGCGCAGCGAGGCGGCGCCGACGTCGATCGGGGCCTCGCCGCCGCCCGCGGTGGCCGCCCACGACGCCTGGAGGAACTCCTGGCTGGTGGCGACCAGGTCCGCGGCCCTGGTGCGGACCCGCTCGGGGTCGCAGACCACGGCCATCGAGCCCTCGGGCAGCACGTCGATCAGCAGCTCCATCTCGTCGACGAGGACCGGGGCGAGCGACTCCATGCCCTCCACCGCGATTCCTTCGGCGATCTTGTTGAGGAGTTCGCCCAGCTCGGGGTGTTGTTCCGCGAGCGCGGCGGCCCACTCGCGGACCTGCTCCGTCAGCAGCAGCTCACGGCAGGGCGGCGCCCACAGGCCGTGGTCCGCGATCTCCAGGGACCGCTGGTCGGCGATCTTGAAGTACCGGATCTCCTCGACGTCGTCGCCCCAGAACTCCACCCGAAGGGGGTGTTCCTCGGTCGGCGGGAAGACGTCCAGGATGCCGCCGCGCACCGCGAACTCGCCGCGCTTCTCGACCAGCTCCACGCGGGAGTACGCGGCGGCCGCGAGCGCCTCGACGGTCTCCCCGAGATCGGCGCTCTGGCCGATCCGCAGCGACACGGGTTCCAGTTCACCGAGCCCCTTGACCTGCGGCTGGAGCACGGAGCGCACCGGTGCGACGACGACGGAGACCGGCCCGGTCTCCGGGTCGTCCTGCCGGGGGTGCGCCAGGCGCCGCAGCACGGCCAGCCGGCGGCCCACGGTGTCGGAGCGGGGCGAGAGCCGCTCGTGCGGCAGCGTCTCCCAGGACGGGAACTCCGCGACCGTGTCCGGCGGCAGCAGCGTGCGCAGCGCCGCCGCGAGGTCCTCGGCCTCGCGTCCGGTCGCGGTGACGGCGAGCACGGTCCGCCCGGCGTCCCTGGCCAGCGCCGCCACCGCGAAGGGCCTGGCGGCTGGCGGTCCCACCAGGTCGATGTGCATCCGGTGGCCGTCCCCTGCGGCCTTCACCGCTTCGGACAGTGCCGGGTCACGTACGACGACATCCAGCAGACCGTGCAGGCTCATGAAGGGCTTCCGTCCGGGTAACGAGGGCGAGGGTCCGGCAGCCGGCTGCTGCCAGGGGCAACGCGAAGGGCCCGACACGTGCAGGGGGCGGTCTCTGGATCAGGCCGGATCGGGGAGCGCGGGCCGGTGTGTGCAGCCACGAGACGGAGGAAGGAGCCCACGCGGAGCGTGGGCGACTGACGACAACGCCGCAGATGTGCGTGCCGGCCCGCGCGAGCCCGGCCTGATCCAGAAACCACCCCCCGGACGGGCCGGGGTGCTGTCCAGCCTACGACTCCGGGCGGACAGCCGCGCCCGCGACCGCCGCCGGGCCGCGGCGTACGGCCTGATTCCGGCCGCCGCGCACGGGGTCGTGCGCGGCGGCCGGGGCACGAATCCGGCCCCGGGGCGTCTGGAGGGACGTCCGGGGCCGGAGGTTCTCAGTTTACGGTGAGCGCCGTCTCACCCGTCCGTGGCGATGGCGTTCAGGACGTTCATCCGACCGGCCCGGAAGGCCGGGACCAGGGCGGCGAACAGTCCGACGAAGGCCGAGGCGACGAAGACCGTGATGATGGTCGGCCACGGGATCTCCAGGACGCCGAGGCCCTCCAGGGCCAGCAGCTTCTGGGCCGAGGTGCCCCAGCCCATCCCGAGGCCGAGGCCGAGCAGGGCGCCGAACAGGGCGATGACCACGGACTCCAGCCTGATCATGCGGCGCAGCTGGCGGCGGGAGAGGCCGATGGCGCGCATCAGGCCGATCTCGCGGGTCCGCTCGACGACCGAGAGGGCCAGGGTGTTCACGACACCGAGGACCGCGACGATGATCGCCAGGGCGAGCAGGCCGTACACGATGTTCAGGAGCTGGCCGATCTGGTCCCTCAGGTCCTGCTTGAAGTCGGCCTGGTTCTGCACCTTGTACTGCGGGTACTCGGCGAGCGAGCTCTTGAGGGCGGCGTAGGCCTCCTTCTCCTTGCCGTCCTGCGCCTTGGCGAACATGATCACGTTCTTGGGCATCTTGTCGGCGGGGACGTGGCTCTGGGCCGTCGCGGTGTTCATGTACATGGCGCCCTGGTCCACGCTCGTGTCGTCCGAGGTGATCGCGGCGACCTTCAGCTTCGCCGGGGTGCCCGCCTTGAACGCGACGGTGATCGTGTCACCGACCTTGATCCCGTGCGCGGTGGCGTAGTCGTCGCCGACCGACATCGCGTTCTTGCCGTAGGCCGCGGGCAGGTCACCGGCGATGGTCTCGCGGCGCAGGTCCTGCGGGTACGTCGGGTCGGCGGCGGTGACGTCCTCGTCCGTCGTCGAACCGTCGGGGTTGGTGAGCTTCGCGCCGAGGACCTTGTAGTTCGTGACGTGCTCGATGCCGGGTGCGGTCGTCAGCGCCTTCGCGGCCTGCGGGACGATCAGCTGGCCGGTGGACGACTGGACGATGAAGTCGGCGCCCACCGACCTGTCCAGCTCGTCGGTGGCCGAGGCGACCATCGAGGAGCCCACCACCGAGAGGCAGGCCACCAGCGCGAGGCCGATCATCAGGGCCGCCCCGGTGGCTCCGGTGCGCCGCGGGTTGCGCAGCGCGTTGCGCTCCGCCAGCCGGCCGACCGGCCCGAAGAACCGGAGGACGACGACGCTGAGCGCCCGTACGACGACGCCGGCGAGCAGCGGGCCGATCACGATGAAGCCGATGAGGGTGAGGACCACGCCCAGGCCGAGGTAGGCCGAGCCGTCGCTCGACTCGTCCGCCTGGGTGGTCGCCCACAGGGCCGCCGCGCCCGCGCCGGTGAGGACCAGGCCGATGCCCGCCCTGATCCAGCCGGACTTGGCGTCCGCCGGGGTGCCGGAGTCGCGCAGGGCGGCCATCGGGGAGACCTTGCCCGCCCGGCGGGCCGGGATGTACGCGGCGAGGACGGTCACGATGATGCCGAGCGCGAGCCCGGTCACCGGGGTCGTCCAGGCGATGGTGAGGTCCTCGGTGGACAGCTCCATGCCCACCGCGCCCATGACCTTCATCAGGCCGACGGCGAGGCCGACCCCGGCGGCGACGCCGAGGATCGATCCGACGATGCCGAGGAGCACCGCCTCCAGGAGCACGGACCGGTTGACCTGCTTGCGGCTGGAGCCGATGGCCCGCATCAGGCCGATCTCGCGGGTCCGCTGGGCGACCAGCATCGAGAAGGTGTTGACGATCAGGAAGATGCCGACGAGGAAGGCGATACCGGCGAAGCCGAGCATCGCGTACTTCATGACGTCGAGGAACGAGCCCATGGAGTCCTTGTTGGCGTCCGCGGCCTCCTTCTGGGTCTGGAGCTTGTACGCGGCGGAGCCGTCCAGTGCGGTGGCGACGTTCTTCTTCAACTGGGTGTCGCTGACGCCCGGTTCGGCGGTGACGGAGATCTGGGTGAAGACGTCGGGGCTGCCGAGGAGCTTCTTCTGGGCGGTGGCGGTGTCGAGGTAGACGATGGCCGCGCCCGGGTTGGTGACCTTGAAGGTGGCGATGCCGCTGATCTTCGCCCGGACGTCGCCGGTGACGGCGATGGTGCGCAGCTCGTCACCGATCTTCAGGTGGTGCTTGTCGGCGGTGTCGGCGTCGACCATGACGTCGGTCGGGCCGCGCGGGGCGTGGCCGGAGGTGATCTCCATGGAACGCAGGTCGTTCCGCGTCCAGTTGCCCGCCAGCGTGGGGGCGCCGGTGTCGGAGCCCATGTTCTTGTTGTGGCTGTCGACGACCGTGACGGACATGCTGGAGACGGCGCCCTCGGCCTTCTTCACCCCGTCGGCTTTCTCGACCTGTGCGATGACGGAGGCGGGCAGCGACTCGGGCTTGCCGTTCTCGGGGGTGTCGTCGGCCCTGGCCTTCTTCGGGCTGACGGTGACATCGGCGGACGTCGCGGCGAAGAGCTTGTCGAACGTGGTGTTCATCGTGTCGGTGAAGACGAGCGTGCCGCACACGAACGCCACCGACAGCAGGACGGCGACGGCGGAGAGCGCCATCCGGCCCTTGTGCGCGAAGAAGTTGCGCATCGAGGTCTTCCAGACGGTCATGAGGTCCGCCCGCGCGCGTCGAAGTCCTTCATCCGGTCCAGCACCTGCTCCGCGGTCGGGTTGAGCATCTCGTCGACGATGCGCCCGTCCGCGAGGTACAGCACCCGGTCCGCGTAGGAGGCGGCGACCGGGTCGTGGGTGACCATCACGATGGTCTGGCCCAGCTCGTCCACGGACTTGCGCAGGAAGTCGAGCACCTCGGCGCCGGCCCGCGAGTCCAGGTTCCCGGTCGGCTCGTCACCGAAGATGATCTCCGGCTGGGCGGCGAGCGCCCGCGCCACCGCGACCCGCTGCTGCTGGCCGCCGGAGAGCTCCGTCGGCCGGTGCTTCAGCCGGTCCGAGAGGCCCACGGTCTCCACGACCTGCCGCAGCCAGGCGGCGTCCGGCTTGCGGCCGGCGATGTCCATCGGCAGCGTGATGTTCTCCAGCGCGTTCAGCGTCGGCAGGAGGTTGAACGCCCCGCGACCCGATCCGGTCACGCCGGAGCTGGGTCAGCTTCTTGTCCTTGAGACCGGTGATCTCGGTCTCGGAGAGGTGGATCTGGCCGGATGTCACGGTGTCGAGTCCGGCCAGGCAGTGCATCAGCGTCGACTTGCCGGATCCGGACGGGCCCATGATCGCGGTGAACTGCCCGCATGCGATGTCCACATCGACATGGTCGAGGGCGACGACCCGGGTCTCTCCGACCCCGTACGCCTTGACGACCTGCCGCGCTCGCGCAGCAACAGCCGTACGCCCTCCAGTGCCCTCGTGCCTGGGAATGGTCACAGCCGTTGTCACGGTTTCTCTCCTATGTCGGTCAGCGCCGAGCGGGCGCCGTCTGCTCCGAAGTCTGTCTGCCCGAGGGGGTCCGGCGCGCTGGTGCCCAGCGCAGTCTTCGGGTGGGGTTTTCCCCACCCCGCCCCCTGCGGTCAGCCGCAATCGCGGTGTGTGAACCACGCTACGGAAAGGACCGCACCGGCCACGTCCTCCGCCGGGAGGAACGGTCCCTGGGCAGAAGTAGGGAGCTACCCCTAGGGGTCTCGGCCCCCGGGTGGAGAGGTTTCTCGGGGACTGGACCCAAAGGTGCACACCCTTCGGGCCCTTCGGGGGCAGCCGCGCTACCGGACGCCCTCCAACCGCGACAGCTCCGCCTCGCTCAGCTTGAGCCCCGCGGCCTGCGCCGAGTCCTGGACCGATGCCGGGCGGCTGGCTCCCGGCACGGGGATCACCGCCGGTGAGCGGGCCAACAGCCAAGCCAGGGCGATCTGTTGGGGACTGACTCCGTGCTCGGCCGCGATGTCGTGGAAGGCGGTGCCCGCGGAGGTCGGCCCCGCGGGGCCGTCGAGCGAGCTTCGGGTGATGCCGCCCAGCGGACTCCAGGGCAGGAAGGCGAGGCCCAGTTCCGTACTCAACCGGAGCTCGGGCTCGCCACCGCGCGCCGCGGGTGAGTACTGGTTCTGTACGGAGACCAGTGCGTCGCCCAGGATCGCGTGCGCCTCGCGGATCTGGCCGGTGGTCACGTTGGAGATCCCCGCGGCCCGGATCGTGCCGGCATCGAGCAGTTCGCGCAGCGCGCCGACGGAGTCGGCCCAGGGCACGACCGGATCCGGCTTGTGCAGCTGGTAGAGGCCGATCGCCTCGACGCCCAGGCGCCCGGCGGAGGCCTCGGCGGCGCGCCTGAGGTGCTCGGGGGTGCCGGTGACCGTCCAGCTGCCGTCTCCGGGCCGACCGCGTCCGCCCTTGGTCGCGACCAGGACGCCGGAGGTGTCGCCGCCGTAGCTCCGCAGGGCGCGGGCGACGAGGAGTTCGTTGTGGCCCCTCTCGTCGGCGTGCCAGTGGTAGCTGTCGGCGGTGTCGATGAGCGTGATGCCCGCGTCGAGGGCGGCGTGGACGGTGGCGGCGGCCCGCTGTTCGTCCGGGCGCCCCTCGATGGAGAGCGGCATGGCGCCCAGACCGATGGCACTGACCGTGCTGTTTCCGATGGACCGGTAGTGCATGGTGCGCTTGCTCCTCAGGCAGCAGGGGTGGCGGACGCGGCAAGGGCCTCGGCGACGGCGCCGGGCAGCCAGTCGCCGGTGCGGGAGAAGACGAAACCCAGGTCCGTCGCGCGGCCGTTGCTCATGGCGTAGTGCCGGTCGAAGGAGAACGGGCCGGCCTGCTCGCCGGCGGCGGCGGTCCGGTACACGGGCTGACGGCCGGCCTGGGCTGCGATGGCGGCAACCAGGTCGCGCACGTCGAACAGACCTTCGGAGCAGGCGTTCAGCGGGCCGGTGAAGCCGGTGGCCGTAGCCGCCCACAGGAGCAGGCCCGCCAGCTCCTCGTAGTGGATGAAGACCGTGGGCAGCTCCCGCGCGTGCACGACGATCTCCCTTCCCCCGGCGAGACGGTCGGCGTAGTACGCCAGCCTGCCGGTGAACTCGCGGGTTCCGCCGCCCAGTACATGGGCGCAGCGCACGGAGGCGAACGCGAACGCGGCGTCCCGGGTGAGGACGGCCTCCGCCTGGCGCTTGCCCTCGGCGTAGTGGTCCTCCAGATAGGCCTCGTCATGCCAGGGCAGCTCCGTCCGGACCATCCAGGTGGCCGGGTCCACGAGTTGCTCCGGCACCGAGGTGTGCCGGGCGACGGCCGGCAGGGCGGCGGATGCCGGATCGTAGACCTCGATGGTGGACGTCATGACGTACCGCCGGGTGCGGCCGGAGAAGGCGCGGACGGCGATCGCGGCCTGCACCGGGGTGTAGCAGACCTGGTCGACGACCACGTCGAAGGTGCGCGTCCCGAGGGCGGCGGCGAGGGCGGCCTCGTCGTCGCGGTCGACGACGAGGTGCTCGACACCGGGAGGCGGCGGGGTGGAGCCGCGGTTGATGACCGTGACCTGGTGTCCGGCGGCATGCAGCCGCTCGACCAGGAGCTGTCCGAAGTAACGGCTTCCGCCGATGACGCAGATCCTTTGCATGCCCCCATCCTGGAGACGTAACGTCATCAGCAGAAGTATCGGCTTACTGGTTAGGTATTAAGGAATACTGTTGATCGATGTGCAGCGGCTCCGAGTCCTGCGGGCGGTGGCGGAGCACGGCAGCTTCAACCGGGCGGCGGCTGCCCTGCGCCTCACTCCCTCGGCCGTCTCCCAGCACGTGGCCGCCCTGGAGCGCAGCCTCGGCAGCCAGGTCGTCGCGCGCAGCACGCGCGGCGTCACCCTCACCGCGGCCGGGCGCATCATGGTCGGCGCGGCCGAGTCGGTCACCGCCGAGCTCGAACACGCGACACAGCAGGTCACCGAGCTGAGTACGGGCCAAACGCAGCTCACCGTCGCCACGTTCACCAGCGGTGGCAGGCTCCTACTCCCCGCCGCCCTCACCGAACTGACGGCAGCTCATCCCGAAACCGTCCTCCACGTCAGGGAGTTCGAGCCGGAGGACAGCCTGCCCCTGGTCCGCCAGGGCGCCGTGGACCTCGCGCTCGCCTACCACTTCGACGGCCCGCTGCCCGGTCGGCCGGGCAGCGGGAGCCCCGCGCTGGAGTGGACGGCGCTCATGGACGACCCGCTGCACGTCGTCCTGCCCGAGGGGCACCGCCTGGCCGGCCGGCCGGCGATCGACCCGGCCGAGCTGGCGGCGGAGCCCTGGGTACTCGGCTGCCTCAAGACCGAGGCATACCTGCGGCGTTATGCCGAACGGGCGGGCTTCGACCCGGAGGTGCGTGGCACGACCAGCGACTACTTCTTCGCCCGCTCGCTCGTCGCCGCGGGCGTGGGCGTCTCGCTGATCCCGTCCATCGCGCTGGCGCCCGAGGTACCGGGCGTACGCACCGTCCCGGTCCGGCCACCGGCTCCGGCGCGGCACATCGGCGTGGCCACGATGGGCCACCGCCGCACCCGCCTCCAGGTCACGGCTCTGGTCCGGGCCCTCCAGAGGCAGGCGGCAGCGCTGGACGAAGGGTGAGCGAGGGCAAGGAGATCTGTCGGGCTCCCCGGCCCGGCCCGGGAGCCCGACAGCCCGCCCGTCCCCGGTGCCGCGGGACAGGGGTCAGCCCCTGGCCGGGGCCACCTCCGGCGAGGCGGTCGCGTCACTCTTCCCGCCGGTGACCGAACCGCGAACGGCGGGGATGAACGTCGAGATCGCCGCCGCGATGACGGCGACACCGCAGCCGAACACCAGGCCCGTACGGAACCCGGCCTCCGAGGTGAAGCTGAAGCCGCCCGTCTCCGTCGTCATCTGCGAGAGGACCGCACCGATCACGGCGGCTCCGATCGAGGTGCCGAGCGCGCGCATGAGGGTGTTGAACCCGTTGGCGGCGGCGGTCTCGGACGCCGGGACCGCGCTCATGATCAGGGCGGGCATCGCGCCGTAGGCGAGGCCGACACCGCTGCTGCTGACCATCAGGAACAGCATCAGGCCCCAGGCGGAGCCCATCAGGAGGATGCCCAGGCCGTAGGCCGCCGCGATGACCAACACCCCGCTGATCAGGGTGAACTTCGGCCCGCGGGCATCGGTGAGCTTCCCGCCCAACGGGGAGACGATCATCATCATGATGCCGCCGGGGGCCATCCACAGGCCTGCCGCGAGCATCGACTGGCCCAGGCCGTAGCCGGTGGCCTCGGGGAACTGCAGCAGCTGGGGCACGATCAGCATGCCCGCGTACATACCGAAGCCGACGAAGAGCGAGGCGAGGTTGGTGATGAGCACCCGGGGGCGAGCCGTGGTGCGCAGGTCGACCAGCGGGTCCCTGGTGCGCAGTTCCCAGAATCCCCAGGCCAGGAGCACCACGACGGAGGCGACGAACAGGCCGACCGTCGTCGTGGAGGCCCAGCCCCACTCGGCGCCCTTGGAGACGGCGAGGAGCAGGCAGACCAGGCCGACGGCGAGACCGAGGGCGCCGGGCACGTCGAAACGCTGCCCCTTGGCACCGGCCGGCACGTCCGGGATCAGGAACCAGATCAGGGCGGAGATGGCGAGGGCCAGCGCCGCGGAGCCCCAGAACAGCACCCGCCAGCTCGCGTACTGGGCGACCGCGGAGGCGATCGGCAGGCCGAGGGCGCCGCCGATGCCGAGGGAGGCGCTCACCAGGGCGATGGAGGAGCTCAGCTTCTCCTTCGGCACCACGTCACGCAGCAGGGCGATGCCGAGCGGCACCATGCCCATGCCCACGCCCTGCAGACCGCGTCCGATGATCATCGGGACGACGGAGGACGCGAGGGCGCACACCACGGAACCGGCGAACAGCGGGACCGCGCACACCAGCAGCATCCGGCGCTTGCCCAGCAGGTCACCCAGCCGTCCGGAGACCGGCACGCACACCGCCGAGACCAGCAGGGTGACGGTGATCACCCAAGTGGCGTTGGAGGAAGACGTGTTGAGAAGCTTCGGCAGCTCCGCGATGAGCGGCGTGACCAGGGTCTGCATGACCGCCGCCACGGTTCCGGCGAACGCGAGCGTCGCGACCACACCGCCCGTTCTGGCTGTCGGCTGGGGGGCATCCATGAGGAGGAACTCCTAAAGGGTCGTCGTCCGGTCCGTCGGGACGTCCGCCGGACAGTTCACTGGACGGCCCGCTGGACAGTTCGCCGGGCAGCCCGCCTGATATAGCGATGTGCATCGTACACGCCTAATGTGTCATACATACTACGTGTCAGATGCACGCCGCGTGAGAGCATGATCCGGAGCCCACCACAGGGCACGAACCGAACCCGGCGCGCGAAATCGCCCCCGGGCGGTGACCGAGACCGGCACAGGAGAGCAGGAGGCCGCGGAGACATGGCCAGGCCCACGGACCAGGTGGAGTACGAGCAGATGCTGCTCGGGCGGCACGACCTCGCCCACCACAGGGGCGGACGGCACAAGTACGCCCTCATGGATCGCAGCGCGTACATCCTGCTGAGCCGTATCCGGATCCAGGGCCCCATGTCCAACGGCGAACTGAGCGAGGCGTTCGGCCTCGACGCCTCCACCCTCAACCGCCAGACCGCGGCGGCGACCCGCGCCGGACTGGCCGAACGCATCGCGGACCCGGGCGGCGGCATGGCCCGCAAATTCCGCCTCACGGAGAAGGGCGCCGCCCTCCTCGACCAGGAGCGCGAACGGGTCGTACACGCCCTGGACCAGGTCATG
The DNA here is from genome assembly GCA_000470535.1 of Streptomyces sp. AW19M42. Classification (GTDB taxonomy): domain Bacteria; phylum Actinomycetota; class Actinomycetes; order Streptomycetales; family Streptomycetaceae; genus Streptomyces. Next base: position 1,184 of record CBRG010000352.1, on the reverse strand, counting down.
CACGACTGGCCGGACGACGATATCGCCGCGTTCGCCGGCTACCTCAAACGCTTCAACAGCGGTATCGAGCAGCTCTCCAAGCAGCCCTGGCCGCGCCCCTGACCCCGGCCGCCCCCCTCGGTTTTTTCCGCGCCGGACCGGCGATCCCCCTCAGTCCCCCGCCGGAGTCACCCGCCCGGTGAGCGCCGCCAGCGAGTTACGCACATGCGCCATGTGCGCCTGCACCTCCTCGCGCCCCTCCTCGTGCTCCCGCAGCACCCGCTCCGTCTCCCGTACCACCCGCTCCGCGCGGGCGCGGGCAGCCGCGATCAGCTCGGCACCCCGCGCCTCGGCGTCCTCCTGACCGTGCCGCGCGGACTCCTCCGCCTCGGCCAGCGCCCGGCGCGCCTCCGCCAGCACGGCATCCGCCCGCCCGGTCAGCTCCGTGTGCTCCGCCAGCTGCCCCGCCTCGGCGTCCGCGATCTCCTGCCCGTCCGCCTTCCAGCGCTCGGCGTGCTCCTGCTCCTGATGCGCCAGCACACTCGCCGTCCGGCTACGGGTCGCCTCCATCGCGGCGTCCGCCTCCTCGCGCACCGTCGTCGCCGCCAGCCGGGCCGCCGTCAGCGCCTCGTCGGCCGCGCCCTCGGCCTCGGCCAACAGCTGCTCCGCACGGCCCGTCGCGGCCGACCGCATCGCCTCCGCGTCCGCACGGGCCGACTCGCGTACGGTCCGCGCCGCGGCGTCCGCCGCGTCCCGCAAGGACTGCGCATCCTCCAGCGCGGCCCCCCGCAACGTCTCCGCCTCGCCCTCGGCGAGCGCCAGGATCTGCTGCGCCCGCTCCCCCAGCGAGGCGTAGTCCTGCGGTGCCAGCACGGCGACGGCCTCGTCCAGCCGGGCCGACTCCGCGATCAGCGTCTGCGCCAGCGCCGTCAGCCGCGCCACCTGCTCCTGGGCCCCGTCCCGCTCGGCTGACAGCCCCGCCACCATGCGGTCCACCTGCTCCGGACGGTAGCCACGTCCGCGCACGCCGACGAAGCCGTGCGCGGACACCGGTGCAGAACTCATCCTTGACGCCTCTTTCCGACTCTCCGGGCCCGACCATCGAGCAATACGTCAAGGATGCGGCAATTGGCTGAGAAGTCGGAATCCTTTCGATGCTTTCCGGACGGAAGCGACCGGCATCACAGACGGCAAAGGCGTGGTGC
>CBRG010000351.1 GCA_000470535.1 Streptomyces sp. AW19M42 | reverse complement strand
TTCGCCCGGCCGGGGGCGGCCCGCAATCCGGCCTATCTGCGGATGCTGGCAGCGGTGCCCCGCTTCCACCGGTCCGCCCGGCGCCTGCTGGCGGACGGCGGACCCGGCGCGGACACCATGACGCTGGGCGAGTTCGCCGCCCGCGGCCGCTTCTCCCCGTACTTCACGGCCCACTTCCTGACCCCGCTCGTCTCCGCGGTCTGGTCCTGCGACCCGGTGACCGCGATGCGGTACCCGGCCCGCTACCTCTTCCGCTTCCTCGACCACCACGGGCTGCTCTCGGTCAGCGACTCCCCGGTGTGGCGGACCGTCACCGGCGGATCGGGCGCCTACGTGGAACGGGCCACCAAAGAGCTCGGCGCCGTCCGCACATCGACCCCGGTCCGTGCGGTGCGCCGGCACCCCGACGGCGTGGAGATCACCACCGCGGACGACACCACGGAGCAGTTCGACTCCTTCGTCATCGCCACCCACCCCGACCAGGCGCTGCGCCTGCTCGCAGACCCCACGGACGAGGAACGCGACACCCTCGGCGCGTTCCGCTACTCCCGCAACCCCACCCTCCTGCACACCGACACCCGGCTGCTGCCGAGTGCCACAGGGGCCCGCGCCTCCTGGAACTACCTGATGCCGTCCTGCACCGCGAGCCCCGACCACGTCACCGTCAGCTACGACATGAACCGGCTCCAACGGCTCGACGCCCCCGAGACCTTCGTCGTCACGCTGAACGGTGCCGACCGCGTCGCCCCCGGACTGGTCCGCGCCCGCATGGTGTACGAACACCCCGTCTACACCCCGGAGTCGGTGGCCGCGCAGGCCCGGCTGCCCGCCCTGTCAGGACCGCGCACCGCCTACGCGGGGGCGTACCACGGCTGGGGATTCCACGAGGACGGCTGCCGCTCGGGGGCGGACGCGGCCCGAGCCCTGGGGGTGGACTGGTGAACGCCCTCTACCCGTGCACCATCGCCCATGTACGGTCCGCGCCCGTCACGTACGCCTTCCGCCACCGCACCTACCTGTGGCTGATCGACCCGGACGGGCCGCCGCCGCTGCCCGCGGCCCTGCGCGTCCTGGCCCGCTTCGACCCGCGCGACCACTTCGGCGGCACGGCCCCGACCATCCGGTCCGGTCTGAGCCGCTTCCTGGCCGCGAACGGCGTCGATCTCGCCGACGGAACCGTGCGGATGCTCACCCAGGCCCGGGTGTTCGGCCACGTCTTCAACCCGCTGACCGTCTACTGGTGCCGCCGCGCCGACGGCACCCCGCTCTGCACGGTCGCCGAGGTGCACAACACCTACGGCGAACGGCACTGCTACCTGCTGCGCCCCGACGCCGCCGGACGGGCCTCCACGGAGAAGGAGTTCTACGTCTCGCCGTTCTTCGGCGTGGACGGCGCCTACCGGATGCGGCTCCCCGAGCCCGGACCCCGGCTCGAACTGGCGGTGCATCTGGAACGGGCCGGCATGCGGCCCTTCACCGCGACCGTGCGCGGTGTGCGGCGTCCGGTGACCCCGCGCGTACTGCTCCGGCTGGCGCTGCGCCACCCCTGGTCCACGGCGGTCGTCTCGATCGCCATCCGGCTGCACGGAATCCGCCTCCTGCTGCGCGGACTGCCCGTGCGCCCCCGCCCCCGCCACACCGTTCAGGAAGGAATGCAGTGAGCGTGTCCACGTCCCACTCCCCGTCGTCCCCGGCCACCTCGCCCCCGGCGGCCGCCCCGTCCCGGGTCTTCCCGCCCCGGTCCCCGGCGCACGTCCCGGACGCAGCCGACCCGGAGCGCTGGCCGGACGTCGCCCGGCCAGCGCGTGCGTCCCGGCTGCGGACCGTCGTCGCGCAGCGGCTCGTACGCCACGCACTGGCCCGGCTCCCCCTCCGCGCCCGGCTCGCCGGACAGGAGGACATCGGCCTCGGCGGCCCCCTGATGGACATCCGGGACCCCGACGCCTTCTTCCGCAGGATCGGCGTGAACGGCCTGATCGGCTTCGGGGAGTCGTACATGGCGGGCGAGTGGGACTCGCCCGACCCGGTGGGCGTCCTCACGGTCCTCGCCGGGCACGTCGCCACCCTGATCCCGCAGCCCCTCCAGAAGCTGCGCGGACTCTGGGCAGGACGCCGGCCCGCAGAACAGCTCGGCACCCCGGAAGGCGCCCGGGACAACATCAGCCACCACTACGACCTGTCCAACGAACTCTTCGCGCTCTTCCTCGACGAGACCCTCAGCTACTCGTCCGCCGTCTTCCGCAGCTTCCCCGCGGATGCCGAGGCGCTGCCCGCCGCACAGCACCGCAAGATCGACCGGCTGCTCGACCTGGCCGGGGTCGGACCCGGTACCGAACTCCTCGAAATCGGCACCGGCTGGGGAGAACTGGCGATCCGGGCCGCCGCCCGCGGGGCCCGCGTCCTCTCCGTCACGCTCTCCGCCGAACAGCGGGACCTGGCCCGCCGCAGGATCGGAGAGGCCGGCTACGCGGACCGGGTCGAGGTCAGGCTCTGCGACTACCGCAGCGTCGAGGGGAGTTACGACGCGGTGGTCAGCGTCGAGATGATCGAGGCGGTCGGCGCGGAGTACTGGCCGGTCTACTTCCGGACCCTGGAGGATCGGCTGGCCCCCGGCGGCCGCATCGCCCTCCAGGCCATCACCATGCCGGACGACCGGATGCGCGCCTCCCGGACCACCTTCACCTGGATCCACAAGTACATCTTCCCCGGCGGGCTCCTGCCGTCCGTCGAGGCCATGGCGGAGGTCACGGCCGAACACACCGGCCTGCGCATCGACCGGTGCGACGACTTCGGCACCCACTACGCCGAGACGCTGCGGCTGTGGCGCGAACGGTTCACCGAACGGACGGCGGAAGTCGACGCACTCGGTTTCGACGCGACCTTCCGCCGCATGTGGACCTTCTATCTGGCCTACTCCGAGGCGGGATTCCGCTCCGGTTACCTCCATGTGCGGCAACTGCTGCTGACCCGTCAGGAAACGGCGTGATGACTCCTACCGGCAAGCAGGAAACGACCGGCGCCGCCCAGCGCCTCGAACCCCTCGTCGAGCAGCTGCTCGGCGGCGCCCTCCCGGTCAGGGTGCGGATGTGGGACGGCAGCGAGACCGGTGCAGCCGACGGCCCCCTGGTCCTCGTCCGGTCTCGGCGGGCGCTGCGCCGGCTGCTCTGGGAACCGGGCGAACTCGGCCTCGCCGAGGCCTACATCACCGGTGACGTCGAGGTCGAGGGAGACCTGGCCGAGGGGCTGCGGGCGATGCGCCACGCGGTACGCGAGCGCGGACTGCGCCCGCCGCGTCCCGGTGTCGGGGACCGGCTTCGGGCCGCCGGCACCGCACTGCGGCTGGGCGCGGTGGGCCTCCGGCCGCCGGCCCCCGCCGCCCGCGCGGGACTCCACGGCGTCCTGCACAGCAAGTCCCGGGACCGGGCCGCGATCAGCCACCACTACGACCTCTCCAACGACTTCTACGCCCTGCTCCTCGACGAGACGATGGCCTACTCCTGCGGCTACTGGACCAGTGACGCACCCGGCTACGCGGCCGTCGACGCCCAGCACGACAAGCTCGAACTCATCTGCCGGAAGCTGGACCTGCGCCCCGGGGCGCGGCTGCTCGACATCGGCTGCGGCTGGGGATCGCTGACCCTGCACGCCGCACAGCGGCACGGAGTCCGCGTCACCGCCGTCACCCTCGCCCGGGAGCAGGCCGCCCACGTCCGCGCGCAGGTGGCGACACGGAACCTGGAGGACCTGGTCGAGGTCCGCTGCTGCGACTACCGGGACATCGACCGGGCACCGGGCCACGAGGGCGGATACGACGCGGTGTCCACCATCGAGATGGGCGAGCACGTCGGTGACGCCGAGTACCCCGCCTTCACCGCGACGCTGCACGCCATGGTCCGCCCGCGCGGCCGGGTGCTGGTCCAGCAGATGTCACGGGGCCGCGACGCCCCGGGCGGCGGCGCGTTCATCGAGTCGTACATCGCGCCCGACATGCACATGCGCCCGCTCGGTGAGACGGTCGCGCTGCTGGAGGGCGCCGGACTCGAAGTACGTGACGTCGAGGGGCTGCGCGAGCACTACGTACGGACCGTCGACGCGTGGCGGGAGACCCTGGAGCGGAAGCAGAAGGAGTTCGTGGACCTGGTCGGGGAGGAGACCGTACGGGTGTGGCGGCTCTATCTGGCCGGTGGCGCCCTCGCCTTCGAGGAACGGCGGATGGGCGTCGACCAGATCCTCTCCGTACGGCCGGAGGAGACCGGCACGGCCGGGATGCCCGCCACCCGGCGGGGCTGGTACGCCGATCCGGCGTCGGTCCCGCCCGCCCGCGACGGCATGACGGCCGGGGCCACCGGATGAACGGCTTCGGATGGGCGGCGTTCGCACAGGGCCTCGCGCCCGCCGCGGGCGCCGCCCTCGCCGTCATGCTCGCCACCTTCGCCGTCGCCCTGCGCAAGGGCGTGCACCGCGTCGTGGACATCGCGTGGGGCCTGGGCTTCACCTCCGTCGCGCTGGTCTCGTACGCCGTGTCGGCGGGCGGCGGCGGGGACGGCACCCGGCGGCTGCTGGTCACCGTGGCGACGGCGGTCTGGGGGCTGCGCCTGGCCTGGCACATCGCGCGCCGGGGGCGGGGGCACGGGGAGGACCCGCGCTACGAGGCGATGCTGGCCAGGGCGCCGGGCAGCCCCGCTTTGTACGCCCTGCGGAAGGTGTACCTGCTCCAGGGGGCGCTGGTCTGGCTGATCTCGCTGCCGGTGCAGGCGGCCGGGTACGTGCGGGGGCCGGCCGGCGTCCTGGTGTGGGCGGGGACCGCGCTCTGGGTGGTCGGGCTCGGCTTCGAGGCGGTGGGGGACCACCAGCTGGCCCGGTTCAAGGCGGATCCGGCCAACCGTGGGCGGATCATGGACCGGGGGCTGTGGTCCTGGACCCGGCATCCGAACTATTTCGGTGACTTCTGCGTCTGGTGGGGCCTGTTCCTGATGGTCTGTGACGCGCCGGCGGCGGCTGGGGCCACTGTCGTGGCACCCGTGCTGATGAGCTTCCTGCTCATCGGCGGCAGCGGAAAGGCCCTGCTGGAACGGCATATGGCCGAGCGCCCCGGCTTCGCCGAGTACACCGCCAGGACCAGCGGCTTCTTCCCCTGGCCGCCGCGCAGGCGGGACTTTCGAAACACGCCCTAGAACCTTGGGGGCGGTGCAGTGGGCCCCGTACCTCCATCGCCTCCCAACGGCGGAGGTACGGGGCGAGCACCGCGAGGTGGTCCCGGCCCGCCGGGACGACCCGGCCCTGGGCGAGTACGGAGGCCACCGCGTCCGGGGGCGGGACCCGCGCCGCGCCACGGTCTGCGATCCCGCTCCCCACCTGTTCCCGTCGTGGCGCGGCTCATGCGGCCCGTGACCGGCCGGGCGCTCTGTTCCGGCCGGTCACGGGCCACCGCCTCAGGCCGGCGGCAACTTCATCAGCGCCAGCGGGTCGGAGGTCGGCTGCTCGGAGCCGCCCGCGGGCTCGACCGTGATGCCCATGCCGGTCGCGCCGTCCACCGGCCCGTCGAGCAGGGTCGCGTAGCTCGTCGAGGAGGGGCCGGTCGCCTGCATCAGCCCTGCCGAACGCATCGTGCCGCCGTCGTCGAACCACAGCTGGTAGACCTTGTCGCCGGGCGCCTCCGCCAGCCCCGAGGCCAGGAACACGGCCCGGTCCTGGCTCCTGGAGACCACCACGGTGCCCTTCGCGCCGTCGCTCAGCGTGGCCGAATCGGTCCGGGCGTCGGGCGCCGAGATGACCTCGGCCAGTTGCGCGCTGCGCTGCTCGCTGGCGCGGGCGTCGGACCGGGCGTCCTGCGCCTCCTGGTTCTGCCAGATGGCGACGCCGCCGAGTCCGGCCGCCGCGGCCAGGCACGCGGCCAGCGCGAACTTCGACCACCGCCCGGCCCTGGCCGCGCCGTTCCGCCCCTCCGTACCGGCCCGGTGACCGCTGGACGGCGGCTCCTGACGTACGGTCGTGATCTCCCGCAGCACCCGCTCGCGCAGATCCCGCGAGGGGGTGGCCGATACGGCGAGGCCGAGCCGGGTGGCCGTCTCCGACAGCTCCCGCACCTCCACGGAGCAGGCCTCGCAGTCGCGCAGGTGGCGTTCGAACTCCCGGCGCTCGCTCTCCGGAAGCGCGTGCAGGGCGTAGGCCCCGGTCAGTGTGTGAAGTCCGGCGTCGCTCATGCGTTCACCCCGAGGCAGTCGCGCAGCCGGATCAGCCCGTCGCGCAGTCGAGTCTTGATCGTTCCGAGCGGTACCGCCAGCAGCTCTCCGACCTCGCGATAGGTCAGGCCGCGGTAGTACGCCAGCGTGACGGATTCCCGTTGCAGCTCCGAGAGCGTCCGCATGCAGCGGCGGACCTGCTCCCGCTCCAGCCGGCTCTCGACCTGTTCGGTGACGTCGTCGAAGGCGGGGGTGCGGTCGAGCAGCGCCGCCTTGTGCTCGCGTGCTGTCGTCGCCTCCACCGAGCGCACCCGGTCCACAGCACGGTGATGGGCCAGCGTCAGCACCCAGTTCATGGCGCTGCCGCGGGCCGCCTGGAAGCGGGGTGCGGTGCGCCACACCTCCACCAGCACCTCCTGTGCGACCTCCTCCGACTGGGCGGGGTCGCGCAGGACGCTTCTCACCAGCCCGAGCACCGGGCCGCAGATGGCTTCGTACACCTGGGCGAAAGCGTCCTGATCACCTCTGGCGACCATCCCCAGGAGGTCCTGGAGGTCGGGTCCGGCCGAGGCCAGTCCGCTGATGTGCACGGCTTCTTTCACGCGGGCTTCCTCCCGGGATCGGTCATCGGTCTCCACGGATGATTCGGAGCCGGTGGCGGTGCGGATTGGTCGGCGGACGGGGAGGCGCGCGCCATCCTGTCACGCCCCGCGAAATCGCGATACATCGTGGTTCACGCGTTCTGGAGACTCGCGATATGTACGGTCACGAGTATTCGACGGCGAGCGAAGGGCGATGGGGCGGTGGCCAAGCGGCGCGAGCTCGGTAATCCTCTGGCGCTCACGGTGATGGTGCTGCTCGCCGAGCGCTCGATGCACCCGTACGAGATCGCCCGGACCCTGCGCCGCCGAGGCAGGCAGCACAGCGTCAAGATCAATCCCGGCTCGCTCCACACGGTGGTCCAGAACCTGGAGAAGCACGGCCACGTGGAGGTCTCGGGCGTAAGGCGGCAGGGCAACCGCCCCGAGCGCACGCTCAACGGCATCACCGAGACCGGGCGGGCCGGGATGCTGGAGTGGCTGTCCGGCCTGATCGCGGTCCCGGCCGCCGAGTTCCCCGACTTCGACACGGCCCCGTCGCCGCTTCCCGTCCTGCCGGCGGACACGACGTCCTGCGCCACGCCGACCGGGTCCGCCGGGCCATCGGGGTGGTCGCCCGGAAGTCCGGCGCCGGCCCGGTCGCCACCGGCCGCGAGAACCGGCTGCTCCAGGGCGGCACACATGGCTGTGCCCCGGTCCGTGGACCGGGGCACAGCCGAGCCCGACTCCGCGCGGACGCGTCCTACGCGGCGCTCTCCTCGCGTTCCACCTGTGCGTTCCACTCGCGCTTGACCGAGCGCCAGGCGTCGTCGTTCTGGCCCAGCCGCCAGTAGCCGGAGATCGACAGCTGGGGCAGCGGGATGCCGCGGTCCAGTCGCAGGTGGCGGCGGATGTCCTTGACGAAGCCGGCCTCGCCGTGGACGAACGCCTGCACCTCGCCCGCCGGGAACTCCAGGCCCTTCACGGCGGCGGTGAGCGCCTCGCCGACCGGGCGGTCGCCCCGGTGCAGCCAGGTCACCTCGGTGCCGTCCGGCGTGGCGATCTTCTGTTCCTCCGCGGCGTCCGCGACCTCGACGAAGGCGCGCACCACCGCGTTCGCGGGCATCTGCTCCAGCGCCGCGGCGATCGCCGGGAGCGCGCTCTCGTCGCCCACCAGGAGGTGCCAGCCGGCCGAGGCGTCCGGGCCGTATCCGCCGCCGGGCCCCAGGAACGTCACCTGGTCACCGGCCTTGGCGCGGGCCGCCCACGGGCCCGCCAGGCCCTCGTCGCCGTGCACCACGAAGTCGATGGCCAGTTCCCGGGCGGCCGGGTCCCAGGAGCGCACCGTGTACGTACGGGTGGTGGGCCACAGCTCGCGCGGGAACTCCTCGCGGATGCGGGCCATGTCGAAGGGGTGCGCGTAGTCGGCGCCCTCGGGGGCGAAGCAGAGCTTGACGTAGTGATCGCTGTGACCGGAGAGCGCGAAGTCCGCGAGACCGTCACCGCCGAGCACCACCCGGATCATGTGCGGGGTGAGCTGCTCGGTGCGCAGGACCTGCGCACCCTGCGCCGTGGGGGCCTGGCGCGCCGGTCGTTCTGCCACAAGGATTCTCCCTGTTCGGTATACCCGGACCTCGGCATGCCCGGACCATCGGTTTAGGGTTACCTAACCTAACACCTCAGTTCCGAAGCGTGAAGAGCAGTCGTCGCAGGGCACCGCCCAGCCCCCACTGGTCCGCAAGTGCTTCGAGGGCCGCCGGGTCGAGCGGCTCCGCGGGCAGTGCGGGGTCGAACTCCGGGAGCGGCACATCGCCGGCGACCCGTACCACCGTCGGCGCGACGGCCAGGTAGTCGCGGGCCTCGTCGAGCCGTTTGCGCTGCGAGGGCGTCAGCTTCGCGGCCGGGTCGTCGACCGCCGCCATGATTCCGGCGAGGTCGCCGAAGGCGTCCAGCAGCTTGGCCGCCGTCTTCTCGCCGATGCCGGGCACACCGGGCAGCCCGTCGCTCGGGTCGCCGCGCAGCAGTGCCAGATCGACGTAGCCGGAGCCGTCCACCCCGTACTTCTCGCGCAGCCAGGCCTCATCCGTCACCTGGAGCGAGCCGACGCCCTTGAGCGGGTAGAGCACCCGCACCTCGCGGGCGTCGTCCACCAGCTGGTAGAGGTCCCGGTCGCCCGTGACGATGTCCACCGGGCCGGCCGCCAGGCCGGTCAGCGTGCCGATCACGTCGTCCGCCTCGTACCCCGCGGCGCCGACCCTGGCGATCCCCAGAGCGTCGAGCACGTCCTCGATGACCGGCACCTGCGGGGCCAGCGTGTCGGGCGTCTCCTCCTCGTCGGGCAGGCCCGTGCCGGTCTCCACCGCGACGCGGTGCGCCTTGTACGACGGGATGAGGTCGACCCGCCACTGCGGCCGCCAGTCCGCGTCCCAGCAGGCGACCAGATCGTCCGGCCGGTGGTCCTGCACGAGCCGGCCGATGAAATCGAGCAGTCCGCGCACGGCGTTGACCGGGGTGCCGTCCGGCGCGCGCACCGAGTCGGGGACTCCGAAGTAGGCGCGGTAGTAGAGGGAGGCGGTGTCGAGGAGCATCAGGCGTCGCGTCACCCCCTGATGATGCCGCACCCCGCCGACAGTGGCCGCAGAGGACGCGGTTCCCGATGCCGGGCCGCTCCAGTGTGAGCTGGGTCACTCTCGTGTTTGGGCTGTGTAAGTGGGGGCAGGCGCGGCATTGGAGCGGACCACGTCGCATTTTCGACTGGCGCACGTGCCGAGCGGACCGAATCCGCGCGCTCCACGGTCTGCCGGAGGGGGTGGCAGACCGTTTTCGGTTCAACGCGTGAGGTGTATGTGTCAAGGCTGCAAGCCGAACACTTGTACAAGGTCTTCGGCAGACGACCCGATCAAGCCGTGCAGAAGCTCGAAGGCGGCTCCAGCCGCGACGAGCTGCGCGCCGAGGGAACGACCGCAGCGGTGATCGACGCATCGTTCACCGTGGAACCGGGACAGATCTTCGTTGTGATGGGTCTGTCAGGGTCCGGCAAGTCCACTTTGCTGCGGATGCTCAACGGTCTGCTGGAGCCCACCGCGGGCAAGGTGCTCTTCGACGGCCAGGACCTGACCGCCCTGACCCCCGCCGAACTCCGCCATGTCCGCTCCACCAAGATCAGCATGGTGTTCCAGCACTTCGCCCTCTTCCCCCACCGCAGCGTTCTGGAGAACGCCGGCTACGGGCTGGAGGTACAGGGCGTACCGCGTGACGAGCGCAACAGGCGCGCCACGGAGGCCCTGGAGATGACCGGCCTGGCGGGCTGGGAGAGCTCCTGGCCCGACGAGCTGTCCGGCGGTATGCAGCAGCGTGTCGGCCTGGCCCGCGCGCTGGCCACCGACGCCGACCTGCTCCTCATGGACGAGTCCTTCAGCGCACTCGACCCGCTGATCCGCCGTGACATGCAGGACCAGCTCCTGGAACTGCAGAAGCGGCTGAAGAAGACCATCGTCTTCATCACCCACGATCTCAACGAGGCCATGCGCCTCGGTGACCGTATCGCCGTGATGCGCGACGGGGAGATAGTCCAGCTCGGCACCGCCGAGGACATCCTCGTCACCCCGGCCAACGACTACGTCGCCTCCTTCACCCAGGACGTGGACCGCTCCCGGGTGCTGACCGCGGGCGCGATCATGGCCGAACCGGACACCGTCATGGGCACCAGGACCGACGCGGGCAAGGAACTGCGCACCCCCGAGGACGTCCTGCGGGAGGCCCCGGCCACCGTCACGGAGGGCACCCCGATCATCGAGCTGTTCACGCCCTGTTCGCAGAGCGCCGTCGCGGTCGCCGTGACCGACGACAAGGGCAAGCTCGTCGGCGTCGTGCCCCGTGCCCGGCTGCTCGCCGTGCTCGGTGAGCCGATGACCCCCGCCGAGGCTCCCCAGGACGCCGCGGCCTCGCTGAAGAAGGTGGCCAGTGTTTAGGCTCCACCTCGGCGACTGGGTCGACTCCGCCGTCGACTGGCTCCAGACCCATCTGGCCTGGCTCTTCGACGCCATCAGCTCCATAGTCAGCGGAATGTTCGACGGCATAGCCGCCGTGCTCTCCGCCCCCGCACCCCTGCTCTTCGCGGGCATCGTCGCCGTCATCGCCTGGTGGCTGCGCGGTCTGCTCGCCGGTGTGCTCGCGTTCGTCGGCTTCGCCCTCATCGACTCGGTCGACCTGTGGGACGAAGCGATGGACACACTCACCCTGGTACTCGTCGCGACCATCGTGACGCTGGTGCTGGCCGTTCCACTCGGCATCTGGGCGTCCCGCTCCAAGACCGTCAGCGCGGTGACCCGGCCGGTCCTCGACTTCATGCAGACCATGCCCGCCATGGTCTACCTGATCCCCGGCGTCATCTTCTTCGGCGTCGGTGTCGTCCCCGGCATCATCGCCACCATCATCTTCGCGCTGCCCCCGGGCGTCCGGATGACCGAGCTCGGCATCCGCCAGGTCGACGGTGAGCTCGTCGAGGCGGCAGAGGCCTTCGGCACCACCTCGCGCAACACCCTCCTGCGGGTGCAGCTGCCGCTCGCGCTGCCCACGATCATGGCGGGCATCAACCAGGTCATCATGCTGGGCCTGTCCATGGTGGTCATCGCCGGCATGGTCGGCGGCGGCGGCCTCGGTGGCTCCGTCTACCGCGCCATCGGCAACGTCGACGTCGGCCTCGGCTTCGAGGCCGGTATCTCCATCGTCATCCTGGCGATGTACCTGGACCGGATGACCAGCGCCCTGGGCCGCGAGGTCTCCCCGCTGGCCCGCCGCGCGCTCGCCAAGGCGCAGGCCGTGGCCGGCGGACTGAAGGTGTGGAACTACCGCCCGCAGCCCGTCGTCGCCGTGGCCGGCATCGTCGTCCTGGCGCTCGTCGCCGGGAGCATGAGCCTGTTCGGCGGCTCCTCGGACTCGGACAACACCGCGGGGACCGACCCGAAGAACGTCGGCGCGGGCAAGACGGTCAGCATGGGCTACATCCCGTGGGACGAGGGCATCGCCTCCACCTTCCTCTGGAAGGAGCTGCTGGAGCAGCGCGGCTTCAAGGTCGACGCCAAGCAGTACGAGGCCGGCGCGCTGTACACCGGTATGGCCAACGGCCAGATCGACTTCGAGACCGACTCCTGGCTGCCGGTCACCCACGCCGCGTACTGGAAGAAGTACAAGGACCGCCTGGACGACATGGGCTCCTGGTTCGGACCCACCACTCTGGAGCTGGCCGTCCCCTCGTACGTGAAGGGCGTCGACTCGCTCGACGACCTGAAGGGCAAGGCGTCCGACTTCAAGGGCCGCGTCGTCGGCATCGAGCCGAGCGCCGGTGAGACGGGCCTGCTCAAGGACAAGATCCTGCCGGGCTACGGCCTGGACAAGGAGTACAAGGTCGTCGACGGCTCCACGCCGTCCATGCTGGCCGAGCTCAAGCGCGCGTACGCCAAGAAGGAGCCCATCGTGGTTCCGCTCTGGTCGCCGCACTGGGCGTACAACCAGTACAAGCTCACCAAGCTCAAGGACCCCAAGAACCTCTGGGGCAAGGGCGACGGCATCCACACGCTGAGCCGCAAGGGCTTCTCGGACGAGAACCCCGAGGTCGGCAAGTGGCTGAAGAACTTCAAGATGACCGAGGACCAGCTCACCAGTCTTGAGGCGCAGATCCAGAAGAGCGGATCCGGCAAGGAGCAGGAGGCCGTCCGCACCTGGCTCAAGGCCAACCCGGGCTTCGCCGACAAGGCGGTTCCGGTCGCCAAGGCCAAGACCTCCAAGGGTGCCAACGGCAAGGACGAGCGCGAGCGCGCCGTCGAGATGGCCTGGTTCCCGTGGGAGGAGGACATCGCCGCCACGTACCTGTGGAAGGCCGTCCTGGAGGACCGCGGTTACAAGATCAACCTCAAGCAGTTCGAGGTCGGCCCGATGTACACCGCGATGTCCCGCGGTCAGCTCGACGTGCAGTTCGACGGCTGGCTGCCTTACACCCAGAAGAACTACTGGGACAAGTACGGCTCCAAGCTGACGGACATCGGCTCGTGGTACGGCCCCACCTCGATCGAGGTCGCGGTGCCCAGCTACGTCAAGGACGTCAAGACCCTGGCCGACCTCAAGGGCAAGAGCTCGAAGTTCAAGGGCCGGATCATCGGCATCGAGCCGGGCACGGCCACGATGGAGAACCTCAAGAAGAACGTGCTGCCGAAGTACGGCCTCGACAAGGAGTACGAGGTCGTCGACTCCTCGACGCCCGGCATGCTCGCCGAGCTGAAGCGCGCGTACGCCAAGCAGGAACCCATCGCCGTACTCCTGTGGACCCCGCACTGGGCCTACAACGAGTACAAGATGACCAAGCTCCAGGACCCGAAGAAGGCCTTCGGTGAGGGCGACCGGTTGCACACCATCGCCTCCAAGGACTTCCCGAAGAACTACCCGCAGCTCACCAAGTGGTTCAAGAACTTCAAGCTGAGCGAGGACCAGCTCGGCGGCCTGGAGAACGAGATCCAGAAGCTCGGTACGGGACACGAGGAAGAAGCCGTGAAGGCCTGGATGGACAAGAATCCGGGCATCGCGGACAAGATGGCTCCGCAGCAGTAACCCTGTCGTCCCCCACCAGGGGCGCGGCACAGGAAGGGGTGGGCACCGCCGACGGCGGTCGCCCACCCCTTCCTGGCTGTCCGGACGTCTCATTACCGGCCGTCCTCGCGTAACCGTGTGCGTAAGGTGCTGGCAGCCGGAAGGATGGGGGAGTCGGGAGGGAGCCGGACATGGACGACAAGGAAACACTCCGGGTGGGCGCCGCAGTCCGCCGACAACGCAGGTCCCTGGGGCTCACGCTGGCCGCGGTCGCGACGCGCAGTGGCCTGTCCGTACCGTTCCTCAGCCAGATCGAGAACGAACGGGCCAGACCCAGCGCCAGGTCCCTGGACCGGGTCGCGGACGCGCTGGAGACCACCACCGCGCGTCTGCGGGCCGCCGCCGACTCGGCGCGCGCCGTCGACGTCGTGCGCGGCACGCCGCAGGACGGGGACGGGGTACGCAGGGTGGTGCGCGGACGCCACCAGCTCAGCGCCCTCGAATTCACCGGTGAGCTGGACCTGGGACGCGAGTTCCAGCACCGCAACGACGAGGTGCTGTACGTGGCGGAGGGCGCCGCGGAGGTGGAGGCCGAGGGCCAGGCGTACCGGCTGGAGCGCGGGGACACGCTGTTCCTGTCCGGCGGGGTGCGCCACCGCTGGCGGGCCACGGTCCCCGGCACCCGGCTGCTGTTCGTCGCGGTCGCGGAGCACATCGACGCGACGTTCGACCCGCGCCGCTGAGAATCCGCCCGCCCCGGCCCTGACCTGTCCGTGCCCGCGGCGGACCGGCGCGGGCCCCGCCCGTGCCGTGTCGTCGATCAGGAGGCGTTCCCGTGCGCGTCGTGTCGCTCGTCCCCTCGCTCACCGAGGCCGTCGCGGAGACCGCGCCCGGCATGCTGGCCGGTGTCACCGACTGGTGCACCCACCCCGCCGGGCTGCGGGCCGCCCGCGTCGGCGGCACCAAGAACCCCGACGTGCCCGCGATCCTCGCCCTGCGCCCCGATCTCGTTGTGGCCAACGAGGAGGAGAACCGGGAATCCGACCTGGCCGCGCTGCGGGACGCCGGGACCGAGGTGCTCGTCACCACCGTCCGCACGCTCGACGACGCGTTCGCGGAGCTGGACCGGCTGCTGGCCGGGGCCTGCGGGCTGCCGAGGCCCCGCTGGCTGGACGAGGCCGAGGCCGCCTGGTCGGCGCCGGAGCCGCCGTCCACCCCGCGCCGTGCGGTCGTCCCCGTCTGGCGTAAGCCCTGGATGGTCCTGGGCCGCGACACCTTCGCCGGGGACCTGCTGGCCCGGCTCGGCGTGACCAACGTCTACGCGGACCACGCCGAGCGCTACCCCCGGATCCCGCTCGACGAGCTGAACGCGGCCGGCGCGGAGCTGGTGGTGCTGCCCGACGAGCCGTACCGGTTCACCGCCGCCGACGGGCCCGAGGCCTTCCCCGCGCTGCCCGCCGCACTCGTCGACGGGCGGTACCTCACCTGGTACGGACCGTCACTGGTGCGGGCGCCCGCTGCGCTGCGGGCGGCGCTGGGCTGACCGGCCCACCGCGTCCGCGTCCGCGCGAAACCGCAAAACCGCTGGCTCGTGCCCCGGGCGGCCGGGAAGGATGCGCGGATGACCTTCACCGCACCGCCCGCCTCCGGTGTCCGCCACGACTGGGCCGATCTGCCGGCCGCCGTGCGCCGCGCCGTCGAGGACATCCTCGGCTCGCCCGTGATCGATGCCCGCAGTCAGAGCGGCGGCTTCTCGCCCGGCGTCGCCGCCCGGGTCCGGCTCGCGAACGGCGGCCGGGCGTTCGTCAAGGCGGTGAGTGCCGAGGTGAACCCCGGAGCCCCGGACCTGCACCGGGCGGAGGCCCGCCACACCGCCGCCCTGCCGCCGCACGCCCCGGTGCCCCGGCTGCTCGGCTCGTACGACGACGGCACCTGTGTCGCGCTCGTACTGGAAGACATTGAGGGCCGCCAGCCCGCCGTCCCCTGGGACCCGGCCGAACTGGACCGCGTCCTGGCCGCCGTCACCGCGCTCACCCGGTCCCTCACCCCGGCGCCGATCGACGCGCCCTCCGTCGCCCGGCGCGAGGCCTCGATGTTCACCGGCTGGCGGACCCTGCGCGCGGCAGGGGGCGACGCCCGCCTCGACCCCTGGGCAGCGCGCCGTCTCGGCGCACTGGCGGAACTGGAGGCCGGCTGGGCGGAAGCGGCCGGGGGCGACAGCCTCGCCCACGCCGACCTGCGCGCGGACAACATCCTGCTCACCGAGGACCGGGTCGTCTTCGTCGACTGGCCGCACGCCGTGCTCGCCGCACCCTGGTTCGACCTGCTGGCGATGCTGCCGTGCGTCGCGGCGCAGGGCGGCCCCGACCCGGAGGCCGTCTTCACGGCCCACCCGCTCGGCCGCGACGCGGAGCCGGCGGCCGTCACCGCCGTGCTCGCCGCCTTGGCCGGCTACTTCGTCGCGCACTCACTGCGGCCCGGTCCGCCGGGCCTGCCCACGCTGCGGGCGTTCCAGGCGGCCCAGGGCGCGGCCGCCCTGGGCTGGCTGCGGAACAGGCCGGGCCACCGGCTCGGCCAGGGCCTCTCGTCGAATCAGGCCGGGCTCGCTGGGTCCGGTGCCTGATCAGGCCTGATCCAAACGGAGGGCCCTAGCCGCGCGGCCCCGACCAGCGCCGCCATCACCCGCAGGTCATCGCCCATCTCCGGATGCCACTGCACCCCGAGCACCCAGCCGGGTCCCGGCCGTTCGACCGCCTCCACCGTGCCGTCCGCCGCGTGCGCGGAGGCCACCAGACCCGTGCCGAGCCGGTCCACGGCCTGGTGGTGGTAGGTGGGCACCGCGCAGTCGCCGGGCACCACGGAGGCGTACCTGGTCCCCGGCACCGGCGTCACCGTATGGGAGCCGAACGCGGCGGTCGTCCCCACCGGGCCCGCGTGCCCGTCCAGATGCTGCGTCAGCGTCCCGCCGAGGGCCACGTTGAGGAGCTGCATCCCCCGGCAGATGCCGAGCAGCGGGGTGCCGGACTCCAGCGCCGCCCCGATCAGGGCCGCCTCCCAGCCGTCCCGCTCCGGCGCGGGCGGCCCGGTCCGCGGATCACGCCCGGCCCCGTACCGCGCCGGATCCACATCCGGACCGCCCGCGACCACCACCGCGTCCAGCCGCGCCACCACCGACGCGGCCACCTCCGGGGAGTCCGGCGGCAGCAGAACGGCCAGGCCGCCCGACTCGCGGACCAGCCGGCTGTATCCGGCGGGCAGCAGCGTGGCAGGCAGGTCCCAGAGACCCCAGCGCGCCGAGTCCACCAGATACGTACTGATCCCGATCAGCGGGCTGTTCATCGGATCTCCCTCTCGCACGGCACGCGGAACGCATCGGCACCGTATCCAAATCCCTTGCCCTGCCCATAGATTTGGATCAGCTGTCCATAGATCCGGATCATCTGTCGGCCCGCGAGGAGAGGATCCCATCCGTGTCCGACCGAACAGCCCCGCTCGCCGTCGAGGAACTCCGCGTCCTCGTCGACAGCGGTGAGATCGACACCGTGGTCCTGGCCTTCCCCGACATGCAGGGGCGGCTCCAGGGAAAGCGCTTCGCCGCCGGCTTCTTCCTCGACGAGGTCGTGCCGCACGGCACCGAGGGCTGCAACTACCTGCTCGCCGTCGACACCGACATGAACACCGTGGACGGCTACGCCATGTCGTCCTGGGAACGCGGCTACGGCGACTTCGCCATGCTCCCCGACCTCACCACGCTGCGCCGCGTGCCCTGGAACGAGAGCACCGCGATGGTCACCGCCGACCTCGCGTGGAGCGACGGCTCTCCCGTCGTCGCCGCGCCCCGCCAGATACTGCGCCGCCAGCTGGAGCGCCTCGCCGGGCACGGCTACACCGCCCACGCGGGCACCGAACTCGAATTCATCGTCTTCAAGGACACCTACGAACAGGCCTGGGACCGCGGCTACCGAGGCCTGACCCCGGTCAACCAGTACAACGTCGACTACTCCGTCCTCGGTACCGGGCGCGTCGAACCCCTGCTGCGCCGCATCCGCAACGAGATGGCGGGCGCGGGCCTCACCGTGGAATCCGCCAAGGGCGAGTGCAACCCCGGCCAGCACGAGATCGTGTTCCGCTACGACGAGGCCCTGGTCACCTGCGACCAGCACGCCGTCTACAAGACCGGCGCCAAGGAGATCGCCGCGCAGGAGGGCGTCGCGCTCACCTTCATGGCCAAGTTCAACGAGCGCGAGGGCAACTCCTGCCACATCCACCTCTCGCTCCGCTCCACCGAAGAGCCCGGCCGCAGCGTCATGGCGGACGGGGACGGCGCCATGTCCCCGGTGATGCGGCACTTCCTCGCCGGGCAGCTCGCGGCCCTGCGCGACTTCTCGCTCCTCTACGCGCCGAACATCAACTCCTACAAGCGCTTCCAGCCCGGCTCCTTCGCCCCGACCGCCGTCGCCTGGGGCGCCGACAACCGCACCTGTGCGCTCCGGGTCGTCGGGCACGGCCAGTCCCTGCGCTTCGAGAACCGGCTCCCCGGCGGCGACGTCAACCCGTACCTCGCCGTCGCCGGACTGGTCGCCGCGGGCCTGTACGGCATCGAGCACCGGCTCGAACTCCCCGAGCCCTGCGCCGGAAACGCCTACACCGCCGCCTACGACCACGTCCCCACCAGCCTGCGCGAGGCCGCCGGGCGCTGGGAGCGCAGCGAGATCGCCGAAGCCGCCTTCGGAGCCGAGGTCGTCGCGCACTACGCCAACATGGCCCGCGTCGAGCTGGAAGCCTTCGACGCGGCGGTGACCGACTGGGAGATCAAGCGCTCCTTCGAACGTCTGTGAGGACTTCCTTGACCCGTGAGCACCAGGTACTGAACCCGGCGACGGAGGAGCTCGTCGCCACCGTTCCCGCCACCACCGCGGCCGAGGTCGACGCCGCCGTCATCCGAGCAGCGGCGGCCCAGCGGATCTGGGCCGCGCTCGCCCCCGCCGACCGGGCCCGGCTGCTGCGCCGGTTCGCCGCCGCCGTGGACGGCCGGACCGAGGAGCTGGCCCGGCTGGAGGTCCGCGAAGCGGGCCACACCATCGGCAACGCCCGCTGGGAGGCCGGCAACGTCCGCGATCTGCTCGACTACGCGGCCGGGGGAGTGGAACGGCTGAGCGGTCGGCAGATCCCCGTACCCGGCGGCATCGACATCACCCTGCTCGAACCCCTCGGCGTCATCGGCGTGATCGCACCCTGGAACTTCCCCATGCCGATCGCCGCCTGGGGCCTGGCCCCTGCCCTCGCGGCGGGCAACGCCGTCGTCCTCAAACCCGCCGAGACCACTCCGCTGACCGCGCTCCGGCTCGCCGCTCTCGCCCTGGAGGCCGGACTGCCGGAACACCTCTTCCAGGTGCTGCCCGGCGCCGGCGACGAAGCGGGCAACGCCCTGGTCGAGCACCCGGGCGTCGCCAAGATCGTCTTCACCGGCTCCACCCGGGTCGGCAAGCAGATCATGGCCACATGCGCCGGGCACGTGAAGCGGATCACCCTCGAACTCGGCGGCAAGAGCCCCAACATCGTCTTCGCCGACGCCGACCTCGAAGCGGCCGCGGCCGCTGCCCCCATGTCCTTCCTGGACAACGCGGGCCAGGACTGCTGCGCCCGCACCCGGATCCTCGTCCAGCGCTCCGCCTACGACCGCTTCCTCGAACTGCTCGCCCCCGCCGTCGCCGCCGTCGTCGTGGGCGACCCGTCCGACGAGAAGACGCAGATGGGCCCGCTCATCTCACGCACCCAGCTGGACCGGGTGCGCGGACACGTCCCCGAGGGCGCGGCCGCCATCCGGGGCAGCGCGCCCGGCGGCGCCGGCTTCTGGTTCCCGCCGACCGTCCTCACCGACGCCGCCGCGGACTCGCCCGTCGCCACCGAGGAGGTGTTCGGGCCGGTCGCGGTCGTGCTGCCCTTCGACGACGAGACGGACGCCGTCCGGCTCGCCAACGCGACGCGCTACGGCCTCGCGGGCTCCCTCTGGACCCGTGACGTGGGGCGCGCGCTGCGCGTCTCGCAGGCCGTCCGGGCGGGAAACCTCTCCGTCAACTCCCACTCCGCGGTCCGCTACTGGACCCCGTTCGGCGGGTACAAACAGTCCGGCCTCGGCCGCGAACTCGGGCCCGACGCCCTCACCGCCTTCACCGAAACCAAGAACGTCTTCCTCAGCACGGAGGCCTGAACCGGTATGACCACGGACAACGGGAACATCTGCCGCCGCCTCGTCGGCCGCACCGCCGTCATCACCGGCGCCGGCAGCGGCATCGGCCTCGCCACCGCCCACCGGCTCGCCTCCGAGGGCGCGCACGTGGTCTGCGGCGACATCGACGAGACCGCGGGGAAGGCGGCCGCCGAAGCGGTCGGCGGCACCTTCGTACGGGTCGACGTCACCGACCCCGGGCAGGTCGAGGCGCTGTTCGCGGCGGCGCACGACACCTACGGCTCCGTCGACGTCGCCTTCAACAACGCCGGCATCTCACCGCCCGACGACGACTCCATCCTCACCACGGGCCTGGAGGCCTGGAAACGCGTCCAGGACGTCAACCTCACCTCCGTCTACCTGTGCTGCAAGGCGGCTCTGCCCTACATGCGGCGCCAGGGGAGGGGCTCGATCATCAACACCGCCTCGTTCGTCGCCAGGATGGGCGCGGCCACCTCGCAGATCTCCTACACCGCGTCCAAGGGCGGAGTGCTCGCGATGTCCCGTGAACTGGGCGTCCAGTTCGCCCGCGAGGGGATCCGGGTCAACGCGCTGTGCCCGGGACCGGTCAACACCCCGTTGCTCCGGGAGCTGTTCGCCAAGGACCCGGAGCGCGCGGCCCGCCGGCTGGTGCACATCCCGCTCGGCCGGTTCGCGGAGGCGACCGAGATCGCGGCCGCCGTCGCCTTCCTGGCGAGCGACGACTCCTCCTTCGTCAACGCCACCGACTTCCTCGTCGACGGCGGCATCTCCGGCGCCTACGTCACGCCCCTCTAGGGCCTGACGTCAAACTGCCGTCTGCCGCGCTTCGGGCGACGACGGCAGTTTGACGACAAACCCTGGGGGCTGGGCAAGGGTCCGGAACCCTAGAGTGGGGCGATGAGCAACGCGACACCGCCCGGCTGGTACCCGGACACGGCCGCACCGGGCCACGAGCGGTGGTGGGACGGCGCGGCGTGGACCGCCCACACCCGCCCGTACGCCGCCGCGGCGCAGCCGTACGGGTCCGCGCAGTCCGCTTCCCCCGCCGGGCCCGACGGGGGAAGCGGCGGCGGGAGCGGCCGGATCATCGCGATGGTGGTGGCCGGCGCGGTAGTCGTCGGCGTGGCGGTGACCGGAGCGGTGCTGCTCGGCAGGAACGACGACGGCACGCGGCCGGAGGCCCGGTCGAGCAGCACCCCGCCCGCGGACACCGCGACTCACGACGGCCCCCGCGACAGCCCCTCGCCGGACGCCCCCGCCGACGGTGGCGACCCGGCCGTGCTCGTGGACCAGCTCAACGGCATCACCCTGCCGATCCCCGATGGCTGGGAGAGGCCGGAAAACACCGTGGGGGAGGTGCTCACGATGCGCACCGCCCGCTCCTACAGCTGCCCCGGCAGCTCCGGGGACTTCTGCTACCACGGCACGGTGACCACGCGGACACCCAACGCCGCCGACGCCGACACCGCGGAGAAGCTGGCCAGGGACGACATAGCCGACGCGGCGGACGCCGCGTACGAGGAGAACGCCGTCGGCACCCGTATCCACGGCGGCATCACGTCCCACGAGCAGCTCGCCGCCGCCTCGGTGAGCGTGGCGGGGCGCACCGGATACCTGGTGCGCTGGAAGGTCGTCACCCGCAAGGGGCCCGGCGGCTACGTACAGTCGCTCGTCTTCCCGTCGAGCGTCGGCAGCGAGTCGCTCGTCGTCGTGCGCTACGCCTTCGACGCCGGCCCCGACGGGCTCCCGCTCTCCCTCATGGACACCCTCACCAAGGGCATCCGGCCGATCGGTGACAGCGCGACGAGCGGCGGCGTCGGCAGCTCCGTGGCCCCCTGACGCGGCCCCCGGGTTCAGAGGAAGGTGCGGCCCTCGCCCCGGTACGTCGGCACGGTCGCCGTGATCCGGTCCCCCTCGATCAGCTGCAACTCGTCGAACCGCTCGCACAGTTCACCGGCCTTCGCGTGCCGGAACCACACCTTGTCACCGATCAGCAGATCGTCGGCCGGGGAGCCCAGCAACGGGGTCTGCACCTCGCCCGGCCCCTCCTGCGGGTCGTAGCGCAGTCCCTCCGGCAGGTACGGGACCGGCAGCCGGTCGGGACCGGCCGCACCGGACGCCGGGTAGCCGCCACCGAGCACCGTCACCACGCCCACCCCGGGCCTGCGCACCACAGGCTGGGCGAACAGGGCCGCCGGGCGGGCCGTGAACGAGGTGTAGTTGTCGAACAGCCGCGGCACGTACAGCCCGGAACCGGCCGCGATCTCCGTCACCGCGTGCTCCGCGGCGGTGTGCTGCACACTGCCGGTGCCGCCGCCGTTCACGAACTCCAGGTCCGGCGCCACGGCCCGGACCGCCCGCACCACCTCGGCCCGCCGGACCGCCAGTTCCCGGCGGGCGGAGGCCTGCATCAGCCGGATCGCCCGGGACCGCAGCGGCCGCCCCGCGACCGAGTCACCGACCCCGGCGATATGGCCCTCGTAGGCCATCAGCCCCACCAGCCGGAAACCGGGCCTGCGGGCCACGGACCGTGCCAGCTCGGCCAGTTGCGCGGGGGAGCGCAGCGGTGAACGGAGCGCCCCGATCCTGACCCGGCCGCCGAGCATCCGCAGCGAGGTGTCCAGCTCCAGGCAGACCCGGATCTCCTCGCCGCCTCCGGCACGCGCCGCGTCGATCAGCTCCAGCTGCGCGTGGTCGTCCACCATCACCGTCACGGCGGCGGCCAGCTTCGGGTCCGCGGCGAGTTCCGCGAACGCCGGCCGGTCGGCCGACGGATAGGCCAGCAGCACGTCCTCGAACCCGGCACGGGCCAGCCACAGCGACTCGGCCAGCGTGAACGACATGATCCCGGCGAAGCCGGGCCGCGCGAGCACCCGCTCCAGCAGGGCACGGCAGCGCACCGACTTGCTCGCGACCCGAACCGGCTTCCCGGCCGCACGGCGTACCAGGTCGTCGGCGTTGGCGTCGAACGCCTCCAGATCGACGACGGCGATCGGGGCATCGAGATGGGCGGTGGCCCGGTTGTAGCGGGTCCGGTCAGCGGCGCGGGCAGTCATGGCCGCAGCTTGCCAGACACCTGTACCGCTGGGTAGGGGGATGATCTGCGCAGATCGGTCCGGTGCCCGGCGGCCCGCTCCCATCAGGAGCACCGCAGCCCGTAGAGTGACGGTCACGCGGCGCGCAACGAGCCTGCCTGTGGCGGCGATCCGCGTGCGGTACGGAACGGACCAGGGGGGCTGATGAGTACCGAGGCGCAGCGCGCTCCCGTCCCGCCACGCCCGGCCACCCCGCCGGACGGCCGGGTATCCCCGCCCCCCCCCGGCCCCGCCGCACCCGAGACACCCGCACCCGAGACACCCTCAGTACCGGCCCCGGCGAAGACGCCCGCCGCGGAGCCGCCTGCCG
>CBRG010000350.1 GCA_000470535.1 Streptomyces sp. AW19M42 | reverse complement strand
GGGCATCGAGCCCGGGGCGTACACCTACGACCCGGACGCGGGTGAACTGCGGCTCGTCGAGGCGGGCCCCCCGGGGGGGTTCCTCCAGGAGAACTACTTCCTGGCCAACTACAACCTGGAGCAGGCGGGCGCCGTCCTCGTGCCGACCGTCCGGACCGACGCGGTCCTCGACGCGGTCGGGGACCGCGGCTACCGACTCGCCGTCGGGACGGCGGGCGCCGTGGCCCAGACGTTCTACGTCGCCGCCGCGGCCCTCGGGATCGGCGCCGGGGTGGCGCTGGGCTTCGACAACATCTCCTTCATCGAGAAGCTCGGCCTCGGCGACGAGGCACCCCTGCTGATCATGCCGCTCGGCAACGAACGACCCCGGCCCGCCGACTTCCGCCACGAGATCGCCTGACGGGAAGACCTGATGACTCTCATGACCTCCGACACCGCCCCCCGCGACACCACCCGATGGGAGCCCGGCCGCCGCTTCGTGCTCCGCGCCGCCGGGCTCCCCGTGGAAACGGTCCACGGACTGCGCTGCCCCGCCACCCGGCGCTGGGCCGACGCGATCCTGACCCAGGAGGACCGCCTCGCCCGGGACGGCGCCGCGCTGAGCGACCTGCTCCACGGGCTGGTCCCGGCCGCCGACGCCATGGGCGGCTCCGCCCGCCGCGCCCTGCTCGCCCTGCGCCGCCAGGTGTTCAACAACCGTCTGCCCGACGACCCTTCGGCCGCCGTGCTACTGGTCGCCGGCCTGGACGAGGCCGCGGGCGAGAGCACATCGGCCTGGCTCGCCGACCGGGCCGGCTACGGCGGACTCCTGGACCAGGGATCCGTGGTGCTGGCCGACGAACTTCGATCCGCGCGGCGTGAGTTGCGTAGCGCGCTGTCCCACGACCGGTTACGCAAGGGGCTGTTGCTGGCCTCACCCGCCCTCGACGGCCGGATCGACGGATATCTGGGCGACGCGAGCGCCGAACCCGGCGGCCGGATGCGGAAGATCGAGCGGTCAGCGCTCACCTACCTGTACCGCACCGCGTGCAAGACCAGCCCGTTCTCCACGCTCACCGCCGTCGCGGCCGGCACCTTCGACGGCGACCCGGCCGACGCCACAACGGCTCTGCACGTCGGCGAGGAGTGGACCAGCCACGTCCGGCTCAACGTCGTCGCTCTCGGCCGGATTGCCGACCTGATCCTGGCCGACCCGGTGCGCCGCCAGGACCTGCCCGTCGTCCTCTCGCCGGGCTGGGGCCGCGACGCGGACCGCGTCCGCTACGTGCGGCAGTGGGTGACCGCCGGGGACGACAGCGCCGCGGTGACCTTCGACGCCGTACGCGACCGGCTGTTCTACCTGCGCACCAGCGGCACCCTGGAACGCCTGCTGGCCCTCTTCGGCAGGCGCGAGGGGCTGCGCCACCGCGACCTGGTCGACTGGCTCCGGACCGAGCACGGCGCCGACCGCGCCGAGTGCGAGCGTTACGCCACCGCCCTGCTCCAGCTCGGCATGGTCCGGGTGCCGGGCCTGCGCACCGATGTGCACAGCCCCGACCCGCTCCGCTCCTTCCAGGACGCTCTGCGCGCCCTCGGGGTCGCGTGGGCCGGCACCGTCGCCGACGGCCTGGACGGCCCGGCCGCCTGCCTCGCGGCGTACCCGGCCGCCGACGTCCCCGCCCGGAGGGCGCTGCTGCGAACCCTGCGCGCGGGGCTCCTGGACGTCCAGAAGGAGCTGGGCGCCGCCGAACCCGCCCTGCCACAGACCCTGTTGTACGAGGACGTCAGTGCGGGCGACGACCTGGTCTGCCCGCCGGCACTGCTGTCGGGGGCGACCGGGCGGGCCCTGCGGGCGGTCGAGGGCGTCCTGCCCCTGTTCGACATCACCCTGCCGCAGCGCATCACCCTGCGCGGCTTCTTTACGGCCCGGTACGGGCGCGGGGGACGCTGCGATGACCTGCTGGGCCTGGTGCACGATTTCCACGAGGACTTCTTCGACCAGTACATCTCCTTCACCTCCAAGCGCACCGCCTTCGACCAGGACGGCACCTACGTCCCGGAGGAGAACTGGCTCGGCCAGACCGCGCTGCGGACTCTGGACGACGCCCGCCGGAGCTTCGTGGCAGGGATGCGGGAGCTTTGGGAGAAGGAGGGCTCGGTGGACGAGATCCGGCTGCCGGACGGCTTCCTGACCTCGGTCGCGGACCAAATCGGCTCGCTGGCAGCTGACTTCATCCCGCAGAGCCATCACCTCCAGGTGTCCGGGCCCACTCCCGGACAGCAGGACGGTCCGCTGGTGGTCCTCAACCGCTCGTACGGCGGACTCGCCTTCCCCTTCAGCCGCTTCACCCACGTCTACGACGGCACCGACGACCCCGCGGAGCCCGGCCTCTCCGCCCGGCTGCGGGACGAGCTGCGCGAACGACAGCCCCACGGTGCGGTGTTCGCGGAATTGACTGGTGGTCAGGTATCGAGCAATCTGAATCTGCACGGCCGCATGACGGACTATCAGATCGTCTGCCCCGGCGAGACCTCCACCGTCCCCGAGGCCGACCGGCTCCACCTGGACGACCTCTGCCTCATCCACGACGAGGAGGCCGACCGCCTGATCCTGCGCTCACGGCGGCTGGACCGGGAGGTCATCCCCGTCTATCTCGGCTACCTCGTCCCGATCGCCCTGCCGGAGATCCCCCGCACCCTGCTGCTCCTGTCGCCCAGCAGCATGACGCCGACCGAGGTCTGGGGCGGCGTCCCGGAGAGCCCCGCCCAGGACGGCGTCACCCGCAGGCCGCGGGTGGCCCACGGCGGCGTCGTGATCAGCCGCCGCAGCTGGACGGCGGACGCCGACGTCCTCCCGGTCCGCCGCCCCGGGACGGACGAGGCGCGGTGGTACCTGGGCTGGCAGCGCTGGCGTCGCACACACGGGCTGCCCGACCAGGTCTTCGCCACGGTCCTCGCGGCCGGCCGCCGCGCCCCCGGCGCGAAGCCCCTGTACGTGGACTTCGACAGCCCACTGTCCCTGACCGCTTTCGACGCGCTGGTGGACCGCGCGCCGGGCACCTCGGTGATCCTGCGCGAGATGCTCCCCGACGAGGACGGACTGCACCTGACCTCGGCGCAGGGCCGTCACGTGGCCGAACTGGCCGTAGAGACCTTCACCTCCCGCCCCTCCCGCACCGAGGACGGCCCCACATGCCGGAACTGATCTCCCCCCGCACCGCCGCCTCCGGCCCGGCGCCCACGCCACCGGGGGAGTGGATCGCGCTGCACGTCTTCTACGCCGCCAGCCCCCAGCCGATGCTGGTCAACTGCGTCCGCCCGCTCGTGGACGAACTGACCGCCGAGGGGCTGCTCGCGGGCCACTTCTTCATCAACTACTGGCTGGAGGGTCCGCACGTCCGTCTCCGGCTGCGCCCCGCCGGGGCCGAGGCCGCCCCCGAGGTCAGACGCCGGGCGGAGGAGGCGCTCACCGGATTCCTCCGCACCCGCCCCGCCCTGTACGAGGTCGACTCCGGCTTCCTGAACGACTTCTACAACGCCCTGTTCGACATCGAGTTCCCCGGCGAGGACCGTGCCCGCTACATGGGCGCGGACGGCCGGATGAACCTGCGGCCGAACAACTCCTTCGCGTACGAGCCCTACGCCCCGGAGTACGCCAAGTACGGCGGCCCGGCCGGGGTCGAGCTCGCCGAATGGCACTTCCGGCACTCCAGCGACCTGGTCATCGATGCCTTCCGCACCATGAACCTGCACCTGCGAACCGTGCTGCTCGGCACCTCCGCCCAGCTGATGATGGTGATGGCCGGCTGCTTCCTGCCCGAGGAGGACCGGCTCGCGGACTACCTGGACAGCTACTACGCCTTCTGGCACCGGGCCTTCCCCGGCACCGGCTTCATCGGCTCCAAGGAGTACGAGGCCACGTACGCGCGGATGGCACCCCAGCTGGGTCACCGGTTCGCCGAGATCCGGGCCGCCGTCGGGAGCGGCGAACTGGGGCGGTTGCCTAAATTCCTGCGGGGCTGGGCGGAGCACTGCCTCGAACTGCGTGGCCGCATCGAGGACCTCACCACCCGGGGCGATCTTGTCTTCCCCGTCTGGGACGGCCCCGCCCGGGAGGACGCGGGCCAGGAGCGCGCGGAGCCCACGGACGCGGCGCCGCTGGAGCCGGTCACCCAGGTGCCGGCCGTGCTGCCCCGCCTGCTGTCGCCGTACATGCACATGACCAACAACCGGCTCCACGTCACGATCCGCGACGAGGCGTACCTCTCCTTCATGCTCGGCCAGGTGCTGAGGGAGCCGGACACGGCGGGTGCCCCGAAGGCGGCAGGCACGTGAGCGCCACCCCTGACGGACAGGCCCCCAGGTCCACCCCGGCCCACGGCGCGGTCCGGGCCTACCGGCCCGCGCTGCGGGACGGGGTCCGGATCGGCCCGGCCCTCCTGCGCGGCCCCCGCACCGTGCACCTCATCCGGCACCCCGCCACCGGCGCCGTCTCCGAGGTCGGCCCCAAGGAGCACTTCGTCATCTCCCGGCTCGACGGCACCAGGAACCTGGACGACCTGGCCCCCGAGTACGCCGCCCGCTTCGGCCGGCGCCTCGCCGAGGAGAGCTGGAACGGCCTCCTCGGCCTCCTCGGCACCCGCGGCCTGCTGGACGGCGCCCCCGACCCGCCACCCCCGGAGCCCGCCCCGAGCCGCGCCAGCACCTTCTGGCGCGGCACCCGTCGCATGGTCGCCGACGCCGACGCGACCACCGCCCGGCTGCACCGGTTCCTGCGCCCCCTGCTGCACCGCGCGATCCAGCTGCCCCTGCTGGCCGCCGTTCTCGCCCTGGTGCTGGCCCTCGCCCTGCACGCCGGTGAACTCGTCGACGGGGTGGCCGAGCTGGTCAGGCAACCCATCGTCCTCGCGGCGGTCGCGCTGTTCCTGTGGTTCAGCATCACCCTCCACGAACTCGCCCATGGCGTCGCAGCCCAGCACTACGGCGGCCATGTCGCCGAGATCGGGCTGCGCTGGCGATTCCCGGCGGCGATGCTGTACTGCACCGTCGACGACTACCTCTTCATCCCCGGCCGCCGCGCCAAACTCGTGATCGCCGGGGCAGGCGCCTACATCAACCTGCTCCTGCTGCTGCCGTTCGCGATCTGGTGGTCCACGCTCCCCGAGGACGACCCCGCCCGCCCGCTGCTCGCCGGACTTCTGCTGCTCGGCGCCGTCCAGGCGCTCAGCAACCTCGTCCCACTGCCCCCGCTCGACGGCTACCGCATGCTCGGCCACCTCCTGGGCACCGCCCACCTCGCCCCCGAGACCAGGGCCTATCTGGCGCTGCGCCGGACCGGCGCCGGGGCCACCGCCGCCTACCCCCGCCGCGCCCGGCTGATCCACACGGCCTACGGCATCGGGTCGGCCCTCCTGCTCCTCCTCGCCGTGGCCGGAACCTGCACGGTGGCGCTTCTGCTGCTGCTTGGCTGACCTGACCGCGCGACCACCCCCGACCGAAGGAACCACGCACCACATGAGTGAGGAACAGGCCATGCGAACCACACCCACCGCCGTCCACGTGCAGGGGGTCTCCAAACGGTACGGGGACCGGCAGGCCGTCGACGACGTGTCCCTGGACATCCGCGAGGGTGAGTTCTTCGGCCTCCTCGGCCCCAACGGCGCCGGAAAGTCGACCCTGGTGGAGATCATGGAAGGACTGCGCCACGCCGACACCGGCTCGGTCGCGCTCTTCGGCGAGTCCCCGTGGCCGCGCAACACCGCCCTGCTCCCCCGCATCGGCATCCAGACCCAGTCCTCCGCCTTCTTCGTACGGCAGACCGCGAACGAGCACCTGCGCACCGTCGCCGCCCTCTACGGGGCCCGGCGGGCGGCGGCCGACGCCGCCCTCGACACCGTGGGCCTCACCGGACAGCGCGACGTCCAGGTGGAGGACCTCTCCGGCGGCCAGCGCCAGCGCCTCGCCATCGCCTCCGCCCTCGTCCACGGGCCCGAGCTGATCTTCCTGGACGAGCCGACCGCCGCCCTCGACCCGCAGGCCCGGCGCGACCTCTGGGACGTGTTGCGCGGGCTCAAGGCGCAGGGCCGCACGATTG
Source organism: Streptomyces sp. AW19M42 (assembly GCA_000470535.1). Taxonomy (GTDB): domain Bacteria; phylum Actinomycetota; class Actinomycetes; order Streptomycetales; family Streptomycetaceae; genus Streptomyces. Next base: position 4,166 of record CBRG010000350.1, on the reverse strand, counting down.
TCTACACCACGCACCACCTGGACGAGGCGGAGGAGCTCTGTGACCGCATTGCCATCCTGGTGAACGGCCGGGTCGCCGTGACCGACAGCCCGCACAACCTCGTGGACGCCTCCCGGGCCCCGAGCCGGCTGCTGCTGCCGTTCGGCAGGCTGGACGAGCAGAAGGCGGCGGCCATCGCCGGCGTCGACCGCGTCACCGTCCAGGGAGGCTCCCTGGTCCTGGAGACCCGCACCACCGGCCGGGTGCTCAGCACCCTCGACCAACTCGTGGGCCTGGACGGGGTGCAGACCCGCACCCCCAGCCTGGAGGACGTCTACCTCGACCTCACCGCCCGTCTCGCCCAGGACCCGCCCGTTCCCCGCCGCACTCCCGAGACGATTACGGAGCACCAGCCATGAGCGCGTACGCCGCACTGACCGGAGCGGGCTACCGCGCCCAGGTCCGCGACAAGACGACTCTGTTCTTCACCTTCGCCTTCCCCCTCCTCTTCCTCGTTGTCTTCGGGCTGATCTTCCAGGGCCAGGACGTCGAGCAGAGCGGCCTGTCCTACATCTCGTACACCGCCGCCGGGGTGCTGGCCTGGGGTGTCGCCAACGCCGCGGTGTTCGGGATCGCGTTCACGCTGATGCAGTGGCGCTCCGACGACATCCTGCGGCTGATCCGGATGTCCCCGGCCCCGCTGTCCGCCGTGATCGGCTCCCGTTACGTCATCGCCCTGGTGGTGGGCCTGGTGCAGTCGCTCCTCTTCATCGGGGTGGCGATGCTGCCGCTGTTCGGGCTGGAACCCGCCTCCGGGTGGCCGCTGCTGATCCCGGTGATGATCCTCGGTATCACCACCTTCCTGCTGCTCGGCGTGATCATCGGTTCGTTCGCCAACACCCCCGAGTCCGTCGCGGCCGTCGCCAACTTCCTGATGCTGCCCATGGCGTTCCTGTCCGGCTCGTTCTTCCCGCTGGACGCCATGCCTTCCTGGCTGCAGAAGGTCTCCCTGGTCATGCCGCTGCGCTACCTCAACGACGCGGTGTCCCACGCGCTGACGGGGCGCGGCGACGGCTCCGACGTCGCGGTGGGCTGTGCCGGACTTGCCCTGTTCGCACTCGTCTTCGGCGTCATCGCGGTCAGGTCGTTCCGCTGGACGAGGTCCTCGTGAGCGCCCCCACGCGGCCGCTGCCCCAGCCGATGGAGGCAGCACGGGACGCCCTCCACACGGCGCTCGCCGACCGCCTCGGCCAGGACGTCACTGTCGTCCCGGTCGGCGCCACCGACGCCGCCGCCACGCTCGGCGACCGGGGCGCCCCCGACCCCTGGGTCCACCTGCGAGCCGCGGCACGCGTCCACCTCACCGCTTCCGCCGTGCTGGTCGGACCCTGGGGCGGCGACGGCACCGCCCCCGCCTGCGGCCACTGCCTGGCGCTGCGCTGGCAGCGGCTGCGCAGCCGCTCGGAACGCGACGCCCTGGAGACCGGCGGCCCGGACGGCCCCCGCCCGACGGGCGCCTGGCCGCTGCTCACCGGCCACGCGCACGACGCCGTCGCCGCCCTGTGCACCGCGCTGCTCGGCGACGAACCGGCCGTAGCATCGCCCGCCCCCGACCCGGCCGACCGGTCTCTTTCCCAGGTCTCCCGACTCGACCTGATGACCCTTCAGGTGCGGACCTACCCGGTCCTCGCCGACCCCCTCTGCCCCGACTGCGCCCCGCCGGCCACCCCGGCGCGGCCCTGCCCGCTCACCCTGGAGACCCGGCCCAAACCCGACCCCGGCACCTACCGGCTGCGCGCCGCCTCCGCGTACCCGATCCCCGAGGACGCCCTCGCCAACCCGGTCTGCGGGGCCCTCGGCGGCGGCACCTGGCTGAACGTCACCTCCCCGACCACCGCCCCGGTCGCCGGCAGTGTCTTCGTACGCGGCTACGCCGGACTCAACGACGTCACCTGGAGCGGCCAGGAGAACGCCTTCTCCACCAGCCGCACCCTGGCCTTCCTGGAGGGTCTGGAGCGCTACGCGGGAACCCACCGACGGGGCCGCACCACCCCCGTCACCGGTTCGTGGAACTCCCTCAAGGCCGACGCCGTGGACGCCGCCACCTGTGGCTTCTACGACCCACGCACCTACCGCGACGACCCCCTGGTGGATCCCTTCGACCCGGACCGAGCCATCCCCTGGGAGTGGGGCTGGTCCCTGCGCGACGACCGTCCGGTCCTGGTTCCCTCCCGCCTCGTCTACTACAGCGCCGGGCTGGCAGCGGACAACTTCGTCTTCGAATGCTCCAACGGCTGCGCCATCGGCGGCTGCCTGGAGGAGGCGGTCCTCGGCGGCCTCCTCGAACTCGTCGAACGCGATGCGTTCCTGAACGCCTGGTACGGCAACGCCCGCCTCACCGAGATCGACCTCGCGACCGTGGGCGGCCTCACCGCCGCCATGGCCGAACGGGCAGCACTCCAGGGCTACGACGTCCACGTCCTGGACAACCGCGTCGATCTGGCGATCCCCGTCGCCACCGCCGTCGCCGTACGCCGTGACGGAGGCCCCGGCACCCTGTCGTTCGCGGCGGCCGCCTCGCTGGATCCCAGGTCCGCCGTGGAGGGCGCTCTCTCGGAAGTCCTCACCTACATCCCGCATCTGGCCCGCCAGACCAAGGAGCGGCTGGGTGAACTGGAGTCCATGGCCGACGACTTCCACCGTGTGCGCCACCTCAAGGACCACGCCCAGCTGTACGGGCTGCCCAGGATGGCCACGCACGCCCGCAGCTATCTGGAACCGCTCGCGGTACGCCCCTTCGACGAGGTCTACCGGCGGTGGGAGACCACGCAGCGCCCCCGCACGGGTGATCTCAGTGACGACGTACGGGCGGTCGTCGGCGAACTCGCGGCGGCCGGCCACGACGTGATCGCGGTCGACCAGACCACCCCGGAGCAGACACGCATGGGCCTGCGTACCGTCAGCACCCTGGCCCCCGGGCTCCTGCCGATCGACTTCGGCTGGAACCGGCAGAGGGCCCCGCTGATGCCCCGGCTGCGCACCGCACTGCGGCGGGGCGGCCACCGTACGACGGACCTGGCGGACGACGAGATCCGGATGGTGCCGCACCCGTTCCCGTAACACCGCCGCCGGGACACGGAAACGCCCGGTACCCGTCGAGCGAACGGATACCGGGCGCGTCCTGCGGCCTGACCGAAGTCGTGTCAGGCGGAGCAGGAGGTGGTGCTGGTGGTGGAGCTGCACGTCGAGGTCGAGCTGCAGCTGGTGGAACCCGCCAGCACGACCTCGCTGGCGTCCGAGTAGTCGGAGATCTCGAAGGTCTCGGCCTCGAGCTCCAGGATCTCGTCGGCGAGGGTGCTCAGGTCCTTGTTCATGGGTGTCTCCTCCGGATCGGGCCCCCGGGACGGGGAAGGCCGCCTGCGTGGGGTGTACGACCCATTCCACCGCCGACCGCTCACCGTTCGGCATGCCCCGCGCTTACACATCGCTGGCACGTGACGCCAGCGGGCCGCCCCACCCCCGTCCAAGGAGTTCCGTGCCTGCCGATCACCCCGCCCTCACCCACGCCGCGCCGGCGGTACGCCCGGCGCTCACCCTCTATCTCGACGTTCACCGCACCCCGGAACTCTCGGGCGAGGAGAGCCGCACGGCCGCTCTGTTCGCGGACCGGCTCGCCGCCATCGGGTTCGAGGTCATCCGCGGCATCGGAGGTCACGGCGTCGCGGGCATCCTGCACAACGGCGACGGCCCCCGCGTGTACCTGCGCGCCGAACTCGACGCTCTGCCGCTGACGGAGCGGACAGGTCTGCCGTACGCCAGCGGGAACGGTGCCATGCACGCCTGCGGCCACGACCTCCATCTGGCCGCCGCTACGGGCGCCGCCGACCTGCTGGCCCGCACCACCGCCCACTGGCGCGGCACCCTGGTCGTGGTCGGCCAGCCGGCCGAGGAGACGTTGACGGGGGCCCGCGCGATGCTGGCGGACGGTCTGTACGAGCGCTGCGGCCGACCGGACGTCATGCTCGCCCAGCACGCGGCGCCGCTGCCCGCCGGAATGATCGCCCATGGCGGCCCGTACGCCCCGATGGCCGCCGCGAGCGCCGCCCTGAACGTCGTCCTTCACGGCCGCGGCGGCCACGCCGCGACCCCGCACCTCACGGTCGACCCCGTGATCACGGCGGCGGCCG
>CBRG010000349.1 GCA_000470535.1 Streptomyces sp. AW19M42 | reverse complement strand
CCGGGCGGGTTTCGGGCGGCCGGGTCGGCCGCGAGGTGCGGTCGGCGGTGGGGCCCGCGGCGCTGGACGCGACGGCCTTCCCGCCGCGCCCCGCGGCACCGCCCGTTGCGACCCGGCGCCGCCCGGTGGGCGCCGTGGATCTCGGCGCACCGCCCTGGTGGCCCGACGGCCCCGCCACTGCGCCCGCCCACCGGCCGCCGCACCTCTTCCCGCCGCACGTCTTCCCGGCCGAGACGCCCGCCGAGACCACCACCAGGCTCCGCCCCGTGCGGACCCGGAGCCCCTTCAGGACCGCGGCCGCCGCCGTCTGCGTCGTGCTCGGGCTCGGCCTGATCGGCGGCGCGGCCACCGGCAGCTGGCTGATCAGCGACTCCTCGGCCGATCCGGCGGCCCACAGCACCTACACCGTGGGCCGTGCCGCCTGGCACAGCGTGCCCGTGGACACCCTCTTCCCGCGCACCCTCAAGGGGGACGGCGCGGGGCCCGGCGGCTCCGACCGGGTCTGGACCAGGCTCGCCGTCGCCCCGGACAGCGGCTGCACGAAGGCCCTGGACCCACTGCTGCTCAAGACGCTGCGCCCGGCCGGCTGCGCCCGGCTGCTGCGCGCCACGTACACGGACGCGACATCCAGCGGCGTCACCACCGTCGGACTGCTCTTCACCGAGGGCGACACCGATGCCATGCGGGCGCTCAGCACCCGGTTCACCGATCAGCACCTGGACGCGCGCACCGACCTGATGCCCCGCGCGTACCCCGTCAAGGGCACCCCGGCCGCCGGATTCGGCGACAAGCAGCGCGCCAGCTGGAGCGTGCACGTCCTGACCGAGGTCCCCGTCGTGGTGTTCGCGGTCTCCGGTTTCGCCGACGGGCGCACGGTCACCGCTCCGCAGCCGGCTGCCAAGGCCATGGCACGGAACGCCACGACCGCCGCCGCCCAGGCCGGACTCGGCCACGAGGCCAAGGGGCTGGCAGAGCTGGTCGCACGCGGTCTGCGCAGGACCGTCACAGAGCGCATGGAGAAGCCGGAGTGACCCGAGTGCCCGGAGCGGCCCGCCGTGCCCGCCGCCACCGCGCCCTCGGCGCGGTCTGCGCCGCCACCGCACTCGCGCTGCTGCCCGCGTCACCGGCGCGGGCGGACACCATCCGGGCCCAGCAGTGGGGCCTGGACGCACTCCACACCGACGAGGCCTGGCAGACCACCCGGGGCAAGGGCATCACCGTCGCCGTCGTCGACACCGGGGTGGACGACAGCCTGCCCGACCTGGCGGGCCAGGTACTGCCCGGCAAGGACATGATCGGCTTCGGCGCCGGACGGGGCGACCGGTCCTGGGCACGGCACGGCACGGCGATGGCCGGGATCATCGCGGGCCGGGGCCACGGGGCTTCGAACGGCGACGGGGTGCTCGGTATCGCGCCACAGGCGAAGATCCTCCCCGTCCGGGTCATCCTGGAGGCGAGCGACCCGGACCGGGCCAAGGCCCGTAAGTCCCGTGGCACGGCCCTCGCGGACGGCATCCGCTGGGCCGCCGACCACGGCGCCGACGTCATCAACCTCTCGCTGGGCGACGACAGCGAGTCCGCCCATCCGGAGCCGGGCGAGGACGCGGCCGTCCAGTACGCGCTGAAGAGGGGCGCGGTCGTGGTCGCGTCGGCCGGCAACGGGGGCGAGAAGGGCGACCACATCTCGTACCCCGCCGCCTACCCCGGCGTGATCGCGGCCGCCGCCGTCGACCGGTACGGCACGCACGCCGCGTTCTCCCCCCGCCGCTGGTACGCCGCCGTGAGCGCCCCCGGCGTCGACATCGTCGTCCCCGCACCGGACCGGCAGTACTACGTGGAGTGGGGCACCTCCGCGGCGTCCGCCTTCGTCTCCGGCGCGGCCGCCCTGGTCCGTGCCGCCCACCCCGGTCTCACTCCCGCCCAGATCAAGAAGCTCCTCACGGACACCGCGCGCGGCTCCCCCGCGGGCGGCCGGGACGACTCCCGGGGCTACGGCATGGTCGACCCGGCCGCGGCCATCAAGACGGGTGCCGAACTCCGTCCGGCCGGTCTGCGCCCGGACTCCACCGCGGCGGGCTACCGCGAGAAGTACTTCGGATCCGGCCCCACCCCGCCCCGCGACGATCACGGGCCCGCCGGCTGGCTGGCCCCGGTCGCGGGTGGCCTAGGCGCACTCCTGCTCGCACTGGCCGTGGTGCTGTGGCGCGGACGCAACGGCCGGCCGGTGTTCCCGCGCCGCTGACGGGCACACCCCACGGCCGGCCGGCGGCCGGGTCCGACCTGTCGGCAGGACGGCTACGGCCAGGCACTACGCTCGCCCTGTGGCGCAGAAGAACATTCCGGACTCCGGATACTCCGACGACGACGGCACGGCCGACCCCGCCCTGACCTCGGCACTGTCCGCCTGGGCCGAGAACCGCGAGGCCGTCGGCCCCGTGCTCGAAGCACTCAGGGGGGCCCGGCTGCTGGTCCCCGTGGTGGCGGTCCTCGGCGAGGTCGAGGAGGACGAGAAGGGGCTGCGCCGGGAGAAGACGAGCGATATGGCCGTCCCCACCCTCCAGGCCGGTGACCGCCGGGCCCTGCCCGCCTTCACCTCCACCGCCTCGCTGGCCCGCTGGGACCCGCAGGCCCGCCCCGTCGCCGTACCCCTGCACCAGGCGCTTCAGGCAGCCGTGCACGAGAAGGCGGACACCGTGGTGCTCGACCTGGCGGGTCCGGTGGCCTTCGAGGTGACCGGACCCGCGCTGCTGGCCCTCGCGGAGGGCCGCACCAGCGCCGATCCGCTGGACGACCCCGCCGTCACCTCCGCCGTACGCGACGCCGTCGCCGCCGAACCCGCGGTGCTCCGTGCCCACCTCGGTCCGGGCCGCGCCGACGGCACCCTCGCCCTGGTGCTCGCGGCGGACGCCGAGCCCGCAGAGGCGGCGGGCCGGGTCGCGCGCTCGCTGGCCGCCAGCGAGGTGCTGCGGGCCCGACTGGTGCGCGGCCTGGACCTCGCGCTGCTCCCGGCCGACGCGAACGCACCGGGTGACGCTCTGTTCACTCGCTGATCACCCTCTCGGCTCAGCGCGCGCAACTGGGCGCGGAATCGGAGAATTGCGAAGAAAGCGGACGATCTTCGCGAGGTGGTTGTATGCAGACGCGGATGGCGGCATCGGAGTTCCTGGGCACGCTCCTGCTGGTCTTCTTCGCCGTCGGATCAGCGGTACTCGGTGTCCAGTACATCGGGGCCGTCGGCATCGCGCTGGCCTTCGGCTTCGTGCTTCTGGCCCTCGCCTACGCACTCGGCCCGATCTCCGGCTGCCATCTCAATCCGGCGGTCACCCTGGGGATGCTGACGGCCCGTCGTATCGACGTACGCACCGCGGTGACGTACTGGATCGCGCAGCTCCTCGGCGGTGTCGTCGGCGCCGCTCTGCTGTTCCTGCTGGCCAAGCAGGTGCCCGGACTGAAGACGAGCGGCAAGTTCGGCAGCAATGGCTACGGCGACCGGTCGGACGTGCACATCAACATGGGCGGCGCGTTCCTGGCCGAGGTGGTGCTCACCTTCCTGCTGGTGTTCGTCGTGCTCGCGGTGACCCACAAGGTGGCGGTCATCGGATTCGACGGGCTGCCCATCGGTCTCTCCCTCGCGGTGATCCACCTGGTCGGCATCCCGCTCACCGGCACCTCGGTCAACCCGGCGCGGAGTCTGGGCCCGGCGCTGTTCGCGGGCGGTGCGGCGCTCTCCCAGCTCTGGCTGTTCCTGGTGGCGCCACTGGTCGGCGGTGTCATCGCGGCGCTCGCCCACCGGGTGACGCACCCTGTCGCCGGAAGGGACGAGCAGGCCGCGGAGGCCTGACCCCGGCCCCGGCATGCAGTGAGCCCCCGCCCGGAAGGGCGGGGGCTCACGTCGTCAGGGGGAGAAGGGTGTGACGGCTCAGCCGAAGACCGGTCCGGTGTACTTCTCGCCGGGGCCCCGCCCCGGCTCGTCTGCTACGAGCGAGGCCTCGCGGAAGGCCAGCTGGAGTGACTTCAGGCCGTCGCGCAGCGGAGCCGCGTGGAAGGAGCTGATCTCGGTGGTGCTCGCGTCCAGCAGGCCGGCCAGCGCGTGGACCAGCTTGCGGGCCTCGTCGAGGTCCTTGTGCTCGTCGGCGTCCTCGGTCAGTCCGAGTTTCACGGCGGCGGCGCTCATCAGGTTGACCGCGACCGTCACGATGACCTCGACCGCCGGCACCTCCGCGATGTCGCGGGCCATCTCGTCGAAGCCGGGGGAATCAGTGGTGGGGGTCGCGTCGCTCATGCCCCCTACGATAGGCCCACGGCCCGGTGGTCTCCGCCCCGGGAGTCACGGCCCCGTGTGCGAGGTTCGCGCTACCCCGGGGGAGCTGCTAACCTTGTGTAACGACCGGCTGGGCATCTATGTGCCCGGCCCACAAGTGGAGGCTCCGATCTCCCACCTGACCGTCCCCAGGACGGCGGGTCACCGGTCAGGTGGCGCCCATCGTTCCGTACGGACGATGGAGCCGCTCGATGCGCCCCGCGGTTGACCGCGCGGTGTTCCGGTTTTCCCAGGAGCCCCGCCTGTGTCCCGTCCGGGGCATTTTTCTTGCCTCCGCAACGGTTGGTCTGTCGAAACAGACGTTACGTGGCTGTCCGCCAGGCGGCCGCGTGGTGCTACCGAGGAGGATCCATCAGCGCCGAGCCCCGCATCAACGACCGGATTCGCGTACCCGAGGTGCGACTTGTCGGTCCCAGCGGCGAGCAGGTCGGGATTGTCCCGCTTGCCAAGGCCCTGGAACTTGCACAGGAGTACGACCTCGACCTGGTCGAGGTGGCGGCTACCGCCCGTCCGCCCGTGTGCAAGCTCATGGACTACGGGAAGTTCAAGTACGAGTCGGCCATGAAGGCCCGTGAGGCGCGCAAGAACCAGGCGCACACGGTCATCAAGGAGATGAAGCTCCGGCCGAAGATCGACCCGCACGACTATGACACCAAGAAGGGTCACGTCGTCCGGTTCCTCAAGCAGGGCGACAAGGTCAAGATCACGATCATGTTCCGTGGTCGTGAGCAGTCCCGCCCCGAGCTGGGCTTCCGACTGCTCCAGCGTCTCGCTTCGGACGTGGAGGAACTCGGCTTCATCGAGTCCAACCCGAAGCAGGACGGCCGGAACATGATCATGGTTCTTGGCCCGCACAAGAAGAAGACCGAAGCCATGGCCGAGGCCCGCGAGGCCCAGGCCGCCCGCAAGGCGGAGCGCCAGGGGTACACCCCCGACGCCGAGTCCGCGGACGAGGTTGTCGAGGCTCCTGCCGAGGCGTCCTCCGAGGCTCCGGCCGAGACACCTTCCGAGGCGTGACCTTCGGGGGCCGCTATCCAGGCGCCCCCGGGTCCCCCCGGAATCCCATCAAGATCTGACGCCCCTGCAGCCCGGTGCCCGCACCGGGAGGGGCGCCACTGACGAGGAGAGAACGGCGCGATGCCGAAGAACAAGACGCACAGCGGTGCCAGCAAGCGCTTCAAGATCACCGGCTCCGGCAAGGTGCTCCGCGAGAGGGCCGGCAAGCGCCACCTTCTGGAGCACAAGTCGTCCAAGAAGACCCGCTCGCTGACCGGCACGGTCGTCGTGGCTCCGGCCGACGCCAAGAAGATCAAGAAGCTTCTCGGCAAGTGAGGCCGTCGTCCCCGGTGACCCCGGGGACGCGCCCTCGATCCGACCGGGACCAATTCGTTTCCGGGCCGTGTGAGTACGACCACGGCCCCGCTACAAGGAGTTAACAAGTGGCACGCGTCAAGCGGGCAGTCAACGCCCACAAGAAGCGCCGGGCAATTCTCGAGGCCGCCAGCGGTTACCGCGGCCAGCGCTCGCGCCTGTACCGCAAGGCCAAGGAGCAGGTCACCCACTCCCTGGTCTACAACTACAACGACCGCAAGAAGCGCAAGGGCGACTTCCGGCGGCTGTGGATCCAGCGCATCAACGCCGCTGCCCGCCAGAACGGCATGACGTACAACCGCCTCATCCAGGGTCTGAACGCGGCCAACATCGAGGTGGACCGCAAGATCCTGGCCGAGCTCGCGGTCAACGACGCCAACGCGTTCGCCGCCCTCGTCGAGGTTGCCCAGAAGGCCCTCCCGAGCGACGTCAACGCCCCGAAGGCCGCCTGACTCAGGGCCGCACTTCCTGGTATCGAGCCGGACCCGCAGGCGCTCGCCGTCTGCGGGTCCGGTGCGTTGCACCCCCGCTGCGACCACGGCCGCAACCACGACCCGCGCTTTCGTACGCAGAGAGGCTCGCCGCCGATCATGGGCACCCCCGAACTGATCTCCCCGCGATCGCCACGGGTCGCCGCCGCCCGGCGGCTGGCCAGGCGCAACTTCCGCGGCAAGGAGCGCAGGTTCATCGCCGAGGGACCACAGGCCGTGCGCGAGGCCGCGGCCCACCGGGGCGGCGACGGCGAGGCGACCCTGGTCGAGCTGTTCGCCACGGCCGAGGCCGCCGAACGGTACGAGTCCATCATCGACGCGGCCCTCGCGGCGGGCGCACGGGTGCACCTGGCCGACAGCGAGGTGCTCGCCGATGTGTCGCAGACCGTGACCCCGCAGGGCCTGATCGGCGTCTGCCGCTTCCTCGACTCCCCGTTCGAGTCGGTCCTCGCCGGGCGGCCGAAGCTCGTCGCCGTCCTGGCGAACGTCCGGGACCCGGGGAACGCCGGTACGGTGCTGCGCTGCGCCGACGCGGCGGGCGCCGACGCCGTGATCCTCACCGACGCCTCGGTCGACCTCTACAACCCCAAGTCCGTGCGTGCGTCCGTCGGTTCGCTCTTCCACCTGCCGGTCGCCGTCGGGGTGCCCGTCGAGCAGGCCGTACGGGGGCTGCGGGACGCGGGGTCGCGGATCCTGGCCGCCGACGGCGCGGGCGAGGACGACCTCGACGACGAACTCGACGCGGGCACCATGGGCGGCCCCACCGCCTGGGTCTTCGGCAACGAGGCCTGGGGCCTGCCGGAGGAGACCCGGGCGCTGGCCGACGCCGTGGTGCGGGTGCCGATCCACGGCAAGGCGGAGAGCCTCAACCTCGCCACCGCCGCCGCCGTCTGCCTGTACGCCTCCGCGCGCGCCCAGCGCCCGCCCCGCAGCGCGGGCTGAGCCGCCCGGTCGTCTCTCGGAGCGACGCAGGGTGTCGCTCCGTCACCGACGACTAGTAGGGTGACGAACTCGGGGGCCCACTGCACCGGTTCGAGAGGTGGGGTACGGGAATATGGCTGTCGGCATGAGCGGACCGCAGGCGACAGACGCGGCCGTCGTGCGCGTAGACGCGGACCCGGACGTCTGCTCCGCAGGTCAGGGGCTGGATCCCGACGACCTTCCCGACGGGCTCGTCGTCGCGGACGAGACCGGCCGGGTGATCTGCTTCAACGCCGCCGCCGCACGGATCACCGCCGTGCCCCGGGCTGCCGCCCTCGGCCGCCCGCTGGAGCACGCGCTGCCGCTGGAGGACCTCAAGGGCCGCCGCTGGTGGGAGCTGACCGACCCCTACGGCGGCCTCGCCACCCGGGTCGGCCAGCCCGAACGGAATCTGCTGCTGCCCGGCGGCCGTGAGGTCCTCGTCTCCGCACGTTACGTACGCGAGAGCCCCACCGGGCCCGTCCGCCGGCTGGTGATCAGCCTGCGCGGCACCGAGGCCCGCCGGCGCAGCGAGCGCAGCCACGCCGAGCTGATCGCCACCGTCGCACACGAGCTGCGCTCGCCGCTGACCTCCGTGAAGGGCTTCACCGCCACGCTGCTGGCCAAGTGGGAGCGGTTCACCGACGACCAGAAGCGGCTGATGCTGGAGACCGTCTACGCCGACGCCAACCGCGTCACCCGGCTCATCACGGAGCTGCTCGACATCTCCCGGATCGACTCGGGCCGGCTGGAGCTGCGCCGCCAGCCCGTGGACCTCTCGGCCGCCGTGGAGCGCCACATCCAGGCGCTCACCGCGAACGGCCAGGCGCCGGACCGTTTCCTCGTGCGCACCTGCCAGCCGCTGCCCGCCGTCTGGGCCGACCCGGACAAGGTCGACCAGGTCCTCGGCAACCTGCTGGAAAACGCGGTGCGCCACGGCGAGGGAACCGTCACCATCGAGGTGGCACCCGCACCGGCCAAGAGCGACGAGAAGGGAACGGCCGTCACCGTGAGCGACGAAGGCGCCGGCATTCCCGAGGAGTCGATGGCCCGCGTCTTCACCCGTTTCTGGCGGGGGAGCAAGCGCGGTGGCACGGGTCTGGGCCTCTACATCGTCAAGGGCATCGTCGAGGCCCACGGCGGCACGATCACGGTCGGCCGCGGCCCCGGCGGCGGCGCGGAGTTCCGATTTATTCTGCCCGTGAGCACGCCGGCCTACATGAAGTAGAGGGGCCTCGGCGGACCACGGGCGCCCCATACATCCTGTGACCCTTAGACTCGGCCATTGGCACCTTTGCGTCCTCCGGTCGTCGAGCGGGGTCGCGCCACCAGCCAATCGGAAGTACGGGAAGAGATGTCGGCACCGAACAAGTCGTACGACCCAGTCGAGGTCGAGGCACTGAAACCGGAAGAGATCGAGCGCATCCGGGACGAGGCGCTCGCCGCCTTCGCCGCCGCGG
>CBRG010000348.1 GCA_000470535.1 Streptomyces sp. AW19M42 | reverse complement strand
AGACCACCCGGGCCGAGCGCCGACAGGCGGCGCTTGTGGGTGAGACCCGACAGCGGGTTGTTCTGGTCCATGAACTGCGACAGCTGGCTGGTGCCGAAGAACTCCTTGATGGAGGCGACGACCGGCCGGATGTTGATCAGGGTCTGCGGCGTGATCGCCTCGACGTCCTGGGTCGTCATCCGCTCACGCACGACGCGCTCCATACGAGCCAGACCCGTACGGACCTGGTTCTGGATGAGCTCGCCGACGTTGCGCAGACGACGGTTGCCGAAGTGGTCGATGTCGTCGGTCTCGACGACGATCGAACGGCCGGACTCGCCGACGGTCTCGGTCTCCCCGGCGTGCAGCTTCACCAGGTACTTGATGGTCGCGATGATGTCGTCGCTGGTGAGGACACCGGCGTCGAGCGGCTCATCCGCGCCGAGCTTCTTGTTCACCTTGTAGCGGCCGACCTTCGCGAGGTCGTAGCGCTTCGGGTTGAAGTAGAGGTTCTCGAGCAGCGTCTGAGCAGCTTCGCGGGTGGGCGGCTCGCCCGGACGCAGCTTGCGGTAGATGTCGAGCAGTGCGTCGTCCTGGCCCTGGGTGTGGTCCTTCTCCAGGGTGGCGCGCATCGACTCGTACTCGCCGAACTCTTCGAGGATCTGCTCGGTGGTCCAACCGAGAGCCTTCAGGAGGACGGTGACGGACTGCTTGCGCTTGCGGTCGATGCGGACACCGACCATGTCGCGCTTGTCGATCTCCATCTCCAGCCAGGCACCCCGGGAAGGGATGATCTTGGCGGAGAAGATGTCCTTGTCGGACGTCTTGTCGATCGAGGAGTCGAAGTAGACACCCGGCGAGCGGACCAGCTGCGACACAACGACACGCTCGGTGCCGTTGATGACGAAGGTGCCCTTGTTGGTCATGAGCGGGAAATCGCCCATGAAGACCGTCTGGGACTTGATCTCGCCGGTCTCGTTGTTGGTGAACTCGGCCGTGACGAAGAGCGGAGCGGCGAACGTGAAGTCGCGCTCCTTGCACTCGTCGATCGAGTTCTTCGGGGGCTCGAAGCGGTGGTCGCGGAACGTAAGCGACATCGACCCGGAGAAGTCCTCGATCGGTGAGATCTCCTCGAAGATCTCCTCCAGGCCGGACTTGGTGGGGACGTCTTGTCCACTGTCCAGAGCAGCCTCGACGCGAGCCTTCCAGGCGGCGTTACCGAGGAGCCAGTCAAAGCTCTCGGTCTGCAGCGCGAGGAGGTTCGGAACCTCGAGGGGCTCCTTGATTTTTGCAAATGAGATGCGCAGCGGGGCGGTGCTGGCGCCGTTGTTCGTATTCGCGGTCGAGGCGTTGCGCGAGGCGGCCAAGAGGGGGTCCTTCCGAGGGCTCGGACTCACTACGCGCGTACCGGTCCCAAACTGGACACATGGATAGATGTCCCTCTTCAGGGATGCTCAGTCCACGGTGCACAAGATGGGTATGCCCCTGGTGACGGGCAGGAGGCAGCTAACAGGCAGCGCAAAGGGTCAGTGTAGCCAAGAGGCACACTGATGTCCAGTCGGGGTTCTCAGAGACCCACGTTGCTTGCAACAGCTGTTCTCAACACCTATGTCTAGCCCTGCATAGCCCTGTATGAGCTGCGCTCTTCTTTACTGCCCTCTTCGACCTCGATCCATGCCTCGGATCCGGATCGATGTGACGACGCGCCTTGAGAATTGCGCGCCTCGTGCGGTTCGTCAAGGCCCCCCAGCCGGTACGGGCCCCGGAGACCCGGGTACGCCGCCCCCGCGCGTCGTTCGCACTCCCCTCCGAGAGGCGCACGGCGAAGATCACCATACTCGTCAGTGCGGGAAGAGCAAGGCACTCCCACGGGTACGCCGAAAGGCGATCACCCGTACGGGTGATCGCCTTTCGCGATGTGACGTCCGCGCCTCGCGGCACGGGGTCCAGACGAGTCAGATGACTCGCAGGGTCACTTGACCTCGACGGAGGCGCCGGCGCCCTTGAGGGACTCGGCAGCCTTCTCGGCGGCCTCCTTGGCGACCTTCTCCAGGACGGGCTTCGGGGCGCCGTCCACGAGGTCCTTGGCCTCCTTGAGGCCCAGCGAGGTCAGCTCACGCACGACCTTGATGACCTGGATCTTCTTCTCGCCGGCACCGGTGAGGATGACGTCGAACTCGTCCTGCTCGGCCTCGGCCTCGGCGGCGGGGCCACCCGCGGCGGGACCGGCGACGGCGACGGCCGCGGCGGCGGTGACGTCGAACTTCTCCTCGAAGGCCTTAACGAACTCGGAGAGCTCGATGAGGGTGAGGTTCTCGAACTGCGCGAGCAGGTCGTCCTGGCTGAGCTTCGCCATGATGGCGTCCTTCCACTATTCGGCAGGTGCCGGATGTATATATCGGCGGGCGTACGTGGCGCCCGCTGGACCGCTGAGCGAAATTACTCGGCGGCCTCGACGGGAGCCGGCGTACCGGCACCGTCCTGCTCTTCCTTCTTGGCGCGAAGCGCTTCCGCGGTGCGGACGAACTTCGACGGCAGGGCCTGGAAGAGCTGTGCAGCCTGAGTCTGCTTGCCCTTCATGGCACCGGCCAGCTTGGCGAGCAGAACCTCGCGGGACTCGAGGTCCGCGAGCTTCTTGAACTCATCGGCGGACAGCGCCTTACCGTCAAGGACACCGCCCTTGATGATGAGGTTGGGGTTGTCCTTGGCGAAGTCACGAAGACCCTTCGCCGACTCCACCGGGTCACCGGTGACGAAGGCAACCGCCGTCGGACCTGCGAACAGGTCGTCGAGCGTGTCGATCCCGGCCTCGTTGGCCGCAATCTTGGTCAGCGTGTTCTTCACCACGGCGTACTGGGCGTTCTCACCGAGCGAACGGCGCAGCTGCTTGAGCTGTGCCACGGTGAGACCCCGGTACTCGGTCAGCACAGCGGCGTTCGAGCTGCGGAACTGGTCCGCGAGCTCGGCTACCGCGGCAGCCTTGTCGGGCCTTGCCATGAGCGTCGGCCTCCTTCCGGGTGATGAGGACCGCTCAGAAGGGGCCGAAAAAGACGAAACGCCCCGGCACAGGTGCCAGGGCGTAGCTCAACCGCACGAAGTCCGGGAGCTTTCCACAGTCACCTGCGCAGGTCGTCCGTGCTCAACGGATCCTTCGGTTGCTGTCCCCCTTGCGGGAAAGCAGCAACGACCAGCGGTCTTTGGCTTCTGCAGAAGAGTACGCGACCGGAGCCGCGCCGAGCAAATCCGTCCCGGTTCGAGTGGTCCGGGAGGTTTAGGACGCGCTGCCGGACGCGCCCTGCTGCTGCTTCAGGAGCTCCTTGAAGTCGATGCTGTCGGAGGCCGGCGGCCGCTCGACCGACACCTTGGTGCCGTAGTCGCTGTAGAACACCGTGGAGTTCAGCTCGCCCGTCTTCATCTGGCCGCGCTCGGTCTTCTTCACCAGCAGGTCGTCCTCGTCGACCCAGATGTCGACCTTCTCCGTGGAGATCCCGGCGTTGCTCAGCTGCTTCTTGAACGCGGCGAGCTGGTCGGCGTCCAGCTCGGAGTTCTTGGCGGTCAGCTCGGCGACGTCGACCGTGCCGGAGTAGTGCGTGGCGGTGACTCCCCGGACATCCTCCTGGCCGACCTTCTTCACGTCGCCCGAGGCCAGCAGCGCCTTCACCCCCTGGTCGGGGGTGGTGTTCTGCATCTGCTCCTTCATCACCTCGCCCGAGGCGCCGGAGAGCTCCGCGAGGTCCTCGTAGCTGTAGTTGATCCAGTGCTTGCCGCCGGCCTGCTGGGCGAAGGCGTCGCCCATGTTGGCCGCGTAGCCGTCCTTGAAGTAGCGCGCCTGCATCGTGCCGTCGCTGCCGGCCTGCTTCATGGTGTCCGCCATGGAGCCGCCGGTGTACTTGATCTCCAGGGCGCCGCTGATGCCGTCGGACCAGTCGATGGCCCCGGTCTGCTTCATGGACATCGTGCTGCCCATCGCGGTGGTGCCCTCGACCTTGGCCGAGTTGGCCCCGCCGGTCTTCTTCTGGACCGCGAGCAGTGCTGCGATCGGCTCCGCCTTGGACACCGCGGTGCCGCCGCTCCCGCTCTTGTCGTCCGATCCGCCGCAGGCCGCGACCGACGTCAGCGCCGCCGCCACTGCCACAGACAGGCCCACGCGTCGTACGGTACTCGTCCTCATATCCGCTCCCACCCCTTAGTCGGCTCTCGGTCACTCACGCTAACGCACGGCACCGACAGCCTCTGGTACGTGCATACGAGGACGGGCCCCGCACCTCGAAAGGTTGCGGGGCCCGTCAATGTCACACGTGACACGGCGGTCGTACGAGCGCGGAGGCTCAGACGGACGCCGGGTCCTCCTCGACGAGGAGGTTACGGGTGCGGTTGGAGTCCAGCGGGATGCCGGGGCCCATCGTGGTGGCCAGCGTGGCCTTCTTGATGTAGCGGCCCTTGGCGGCGGACGGCTTCAGACGGAGGATCTCGTCCAGCGCCGCCGCGTAGTTCTCCACCAGCTTGGTCTCGTCGAACGAGGTCTTGCCGATGATGAAGTGCAGGTTCGAGTGCTTGTCGACGCGGAACTCGATCTTGCCGCCCTTGATGTCGTTGACAGCCTTCACGACATCAGGGGTGACGGTGCCGGTCTTCGGGTTCGGCATCAGACCACGCGGACCGAGCACGCGGCCGAGACGGCCGACCTTGCCCATGAGGTCCGGGGTCGCGACGACGGCGTCGAAGTCCAGACGGCCCTTCGCCACCTCGTCGATGAGCTCGTCGGCGCCGACGATGTCGGCGCCCGCGGCTTCCGCGGCCGCAGCACGGTCACCGGTCGCGAAGACCAGGACCCGGGCGGTCTTGCCGGTGCCGTGCGGGAGGTTCACGGTGCCACGGACCATCTGGTCGGCCTTGCGAGGGTCAACACCCAGGGCAAACGCGACCTCGACGGTGCTGTCGAACTTCGTGGAGGCGGTGTCCTTGGCGATACGGACGGCCTCGAGCGGCGCGTAGTTGCGCCCCGCGTCGATCTTGGCGTCCGCAGCGCGGAGGTTCTTGCTGCGCTTCACTTCTACTCCTGTGGTTTCAGAGTGTGGAGTCGTGGTGCGGACCAGCGCTTGGTCCTACCACTGAGGGGGTGGGGCTGAATCAGCCTTCGACCGTGATGCCCATGGAACGGGCGGTGCCGGCGATGATCTTCGACGCGGCGTCGAGGTCATTGGCGTTCAGGTCGGGGAGCTTCGTCGTGGCGATCTCGCGGACCTGGGCGGCCGTCAGCTTGGCAACCTTGGTCTTGTGAGGCTCGCCGGAGCCCTTGTCCACACCCGCGGCCTTGAGGATCAGCTTGGCGGCCGGCGGAGTCTTGGTGATGAAGGTGAAGGAACGGTCGTCGTAGACCGTGATCTCCACCGGCACGACCATGCCACGCTGCGACTCGGTCGCGGCGTTGTAGGCCTTGCAGAACTCCATGATGTTGACGCCGTGCTGACCCAGTGCGGGGCCGACCGGCGGGGCCGGGTTGGCCGCACCGGCGTTGATCTGGAGCTTGATAAGCCCCGTGACCTTCTTCTTCTTGGGAGGCATGTGCTCTCTCCGGGTCCTAGTGAGAGTTTTCGCCGTCATCCGGTCATCCGGATGCAGGCATACCGCACAACGATAACGGGTATAGCTGCGCGACCAAAAACCGAGCAGGTCAGACCGGCTTCGACAGCCTGTCTGACCTGCTCGGTAGGCATGTGTCCAGAAGCGAGCGGGAAGCGCTAGTTCTTCTGGATCTGGTCGAAGCTGAGCTCGACCGGCGTCTCACGGCCGAAGATCTCGACGAGACCCTTGACCTTCTTCGAGTCGGCGTTGATCTCGTTGATCGTCGCCTGCAGCGTCGCGAACGGGCCGTCGGTGACGGTGACGGAGTCGCCCACCTCGAAGTCCAGCACCTGGACCTCGACCTTGCGGGACGGAGCCGGCTTACCCTCGGCCTCCGCGGCCTCACGGGCGGCCTTCTCCTCGGCCTCCGGCGCCAGCATCTTGACGATCTCGTCCAGGGTCAGCGGGTACGGATCGTAGGCGTTGCCCACGAAGCCGGTGACACCGGGAGTGTTGCGGACGACGCCCCAGGACTCGTTCGTCAGGTCCATGCGCACCAGGACGTATCCCGGGAGCTTGTTCTGACGGACGTTCTTGCGCTCGCCGTTCTTGATCTGGACGATTTCCTCCTCAGGCACCTCGGCCTGATAGATGAACTCCTCCACGTTCAGCGAGACGGCGCGCTGCTCCAGGTTGGCCTTCACACGCTTCTCGTACCCGGCGTACGTGTGGATGACGTACCACTCGCCCGGCAGGGTGCGCAGTTCCTCGCGCAGGGCCGTGACGGTGTCGACGGGGGCGGCCGGCTCGGCCTCTTCCTCGACGGCTTCCTCGGCCTCGTCGGCGGACGCGTCCGCCTCGGCGGCCTCGTCGTCGGCGGCCTCGATCTCGGTCTCGACCTCGGCGTCGTCGGCGGCTGCGATCACTGCCTCGACCTCGGCGTCATCGGTGGCCACGGCCTCATCGGCGGGCTCGGGGTTCACTGCGGCCTGCTCGGCGGGCTCGCCCGCGGCCGCGTCGGCAGCTTCAGCCTGGTCCGGCTCCACAGCGTCCGCCGCCTCGACGATGTCGAGCTCGTCCTCGGCGGACTCGAAGGCGCCCGCCGTCGGCTCGACGGCGTCGTTCAGGTTCGGGTCAGACACGGTGGCTGCTTCTTCCTGGATACAAATGGGTGGAACATGCGAAAGGGGCGCCCATGAGGCGCCCTCCGCGGGATCAGCCGAAGACGTACTTGATGACCCGCTGGAAACCGAAGTCAATCACGGTAACGAGACCGATCATGACGACGACGAACACAATCACCACGGAGGTGTATGTCGTCAGCTGGTTGCGAGTCGGCCAGACAACCTTGCGGAGCTCGGCGACGATCTGGCGGTAGAAGAGCGCGAGACGGCCCAGAGGGCCCTTCTTGCCGCGCTTTCCGCCCTTCCGGGTCTTCTTGTTCGACTCGGGGACTTCATCCTCGGCATCAGGCATGTCGATGGAGCCCACGGCGTCCGTCACGCTACTCACCTGATTCCGGGTCATGGCCGTGCCGCGCCCGGTGGAGCCGCACGGCGATGCATTGAAGTACGTACATGCGCACACATCCTGGCGAAGGAGTGTGTAGCAGGGCCGGAGGGACTTGAACCCCCAACCGCTGGTTTTGGAGACCAGTGCTCTACCAATTGAGCTACGACCCTTTGTGGTTTCCACCAACCTACCGCATGCTCCGGGATACCCCGGGTGCAGGAACGGTGCGGCTGGTGAAGGCCAACGACAGGTGAGTGTACGTGCTCAGCGGCCCGGCGTCGAACAGATAGCTCCCGACCGCTTCCTGTCCGATGCTGCCCGCTTCCCTGTCCGCATGCTGTCCAAGTGGTGTCCGCTCCCTGAAACCCCTGTGCCGACACGGAATACGGTCTGGGAGCATGGGGGCATGAGCGCTGCTACTCCTCCCTCCGAGCGCCGGGTCTCCGCCCGCATCGGTGCAATCTCCGAGTCCGCCACCCTCGCCGTCGACGCCAAGGCCAAGGCCCTCAAGGCCGCCGGCCGTCCGGTGATCGGCTTCGGTGCCGGCGAGCCCGACTTCCCGACCCCCGGCTACATCGTCGACGCCGCGGTCGAGGCCTGCCGCAACCCGAAGTACCACCGCTACACCCCGGCCGGCGGGCTCCCCGAGCTCAAGGCCGCCATCGCGGAGAAGACGCTGCGCGACTCCGGTTACGAGGTCGACGCCTCCCAGATCCTGGTGACCAACGGCGGCAAGCAGGCCATCTACCAGGCCTTCGCCGCGATCCTCGACCCGGGCGACGAGGTCATCGTCCCGGCTCCGTACTGGACCACCTACCCCGAGTCGATCCGCCTCGCGGGCGGTGTCCCGGTGGAGGTCGTCGCCGACGAGACCACCGGTTACCGGGTCTCCGTGGAGCAGCTGGAGGCGGCCCGTACCGAGCGTACGAAGGTCGTCCTGTTCGTCTCCCCGTCGAACCCGACCGGCGCGGTCTACAGCGAGGCCGACGCCGAGGCCATCGGCCGCTGGGCCGTCGAGCACGGCCTGTGGGTGCTGACCGACGAGATCTACGAGCACCTGGTCTACGGCGACGCGACGTTCACCTCGCTGCCGGCGATCGTGCCCGAGCTGCGCGACAAGTGCATCGTCGTCAACGGCGTCGCCAAGACGTACGCGATGACCGGCTGGCGCGTGGGCTGGATCGTCGGCCCCAAGGACGTCGTGAAGGCCGCGACCAACCTGCAGTCGCACGCCACGTCCAACGTCTCCAACGTGGCCCAGATCGCCGCGCTGGCCGCCGTCTCCGGGAACCTGGACGCGGTCGCGGAGATGCGCACCGCCTTCGACCGGCGCCGGAAGACCATCGTGCGGATGCTCAACGAGATCGACGGCGTGCTGTGCCCGGAGCCCGAGGGCGCGTTCTACGCGTACCCCTCGGTGAAGGAGCTGCTCGGCAAGGAGATCCGCGGCAAGCGTCCGGCCACCTCGGTGGAGCTGGCGGCGCTGATCCTGGACGAGGCGGAGGTCGCGGTCGTACCGGGCGAGGCCTTCGGCACGCCGGGCTACCTGCGTCTCTCCTACGCGCTGGGCGACGACGACCTCGTCGAGGGCGTGTCGCGGCTCCAGAAGCTGCTGGGCGAGGCCAAGGCCTGAGCACCTGACGCATCCAGCGGGCGACCCTCGGCCACGGCCGGGGGTCGCTTTCCTGTTCGGGGGCAACTCGATGGGGAATCCGGCTACCGCGACACCCCGTCCGTGCGGCAGGATCTACGAATGGAGCGTGATGTACGTCTGTTGCCCAAGGCCCACCTGCACCTGCATTTCACCGGGTCGATGCGGCCCACGACGCTGCTCGAACTCGCCGACAAGTACGGCGTACGGCTGCCCGAGGCGCTGACCGGCGGCGAGCCCCCGAGCCTGCGGGCGACGGACGAGCGCGGCTGGTTCCGATTCCAGCGCCTCTACGACATCGCCAGGTCCTGTCTGCGCTCGCCGGAGGACATCCAGCGGCTGGTGCGCGAGGCCGCCCAGGAGGACGTCGCGGACGGCTCCGGCTGGCTGGAGATCCAGGTCGACCCCACCTCGTACGCGCCCCTGCTCGGCGGACTCATTCCGGCGATCGAGATCATCCTGGACGCGGTGGACAGCGCGTCGCGGGAGACCGGGCTGCCGATCCGGGTGGTCATCGCGGCGAACCGGATGAAGCATCCGCTGGACGCCAGGACCCTGGCCCGGCTCGCGGTGCGCTACGCCGACCGGGGCGTCGTCGGGTTCGGGCTCTCCAACGACGAACGGCGCGGCATGGCCCGCGACTTCGACCGGGCCTTCGCGATCGCCAGGGAGGGCGGCCTGCTGGCGGCCCCGCACGGCGGTGAGCTCTCGGGCCCCTCCAGCGTCCGCGACTGCCTGGACGACCTCGACGCGTCCCGGGTCGGGCACGGGGTACGGGCCGCCGAGGACCCGCGGCTGCTGCGCAGGCTGGCGGAGCGCGGGGTGACCTGCGAGGTGTGCCCGGCGTCGAACGTGGCGCTCGGCGTCTACGAGAAGCCCTCCGACGTACCCCTGCGCACCCTGTTCGAGGCCGGGGTGCCGATGGCGCTCGGCGCGGACGACCCGCTGCTCTTCGGCTCCCGGCTGGCCGCGCAGTACGACCTCGTGCGCCGCCATCACGCGTTCACCGACGAGGAGCTGGCGGAGCTGGCGCGTCAGTCGGTGCGGGGCTCCGCGGCGCCGGAGACGGTGCGGGCCGAGCTGCTGGCGGGCGTGGACGACTGGCTGGCGAGGCCGGTCGCCTGACGCCCGTGGCCGGGCCGCGTCAGGCCGTGAGCCCGCTCAGCAGGGTCCGGGCCACCGAGGCGGCGAAGGCGTCGAGCGACTGCGGCGGCCCGCCCGTCTCCGTGGCGTCGTAGGCGAACGCCCGCTGGGCGCAGGCCCCCATCAGCATGGACGCGGCCGCGTACGTGTCGGCACCGGCCCGGATCCGGCCCGCGGACTGCTCGGCGCGCAGGTACGCGTCCACGCCGTGGATCGGCACGTGGGGGCCGGTACCCAGCTCCCGCATCGCCGCGTTGTGCCGGTCCTTGAGCCTCGGTTCTGCGTACAGGGACGCCGCGATCGGGAAGCTCTGCTCGTAGAAGAGGGCGCCCTCGCGGGCGATCTCGGTGAGATTCCGCTCGACCGTCCGCTCCCCCTCCCCCGGGTCGGCGATCAGCCGCTTCAGGATGCCGTCGACCTTGGGCAGCCGCTCCTTGAGGACCACCACGAAGAGCTCTTCCTTGCTCGGGAAGTGCTTGTACAGCGCGGCCTCGGAGCAGCCGGCGGCCTTGGCGATCTCCTTGGTGGTGGCGCGGGCCAGGCCGATGGTGAGCATCAGCCGGTGAGCGGCGTCGATGATGCGGGCGCGGGCCGGCTTCTGCTCCATGTGCACTCCAACGAAGCTTGACGGGCGGGTGAGTACTCACTCACTCTAGAGGTGAGTGAATACTTACCCACCCAAGGAGGGTGCCCCATGAGGCTCACGGTGTTCGGCGCGACAGGCGGTATCGGCCAGGAGATCGTCCGCCAGGCGGTGGCTGCGGGGCACGAGGTGACGGCGGTGGTGCGGGACCCCGCGCGCCTGTCGGTACCGCTCTTTGGCCCGACGGTTCACACGGTGGCCCGGGTGGACGACCCGGAGGCGCTGCGCGAGGCGGTCGCGGGCCGGGACGCGGCCCTCTCCGGTCTGGGTTCGCGGGGCCGGAAGGCGGGCGGCGTCGCGGAGCGGCTGACCCGCGCCGTGCTGGCGGCGATGGAGGCCGAGGGGACGCGGCGGCTGCTCGTGGTGAGCGCGGCCCCGGTCGCGCCGAAGCCGGCGGACGACCCGCTGATCGACCGGATGATGCTCGGGGCGATCGGCGCGATCCTCAAGGAGGTCTACGCGGACCTCACCGCGATGGAGGCCGCGCTCGCGGCCTCCGCGACGGACTGGACGTCCGTACGGCCCCCGAAGCTCACCAACGGCCCGCTGACGGGTTCGTACCGGACCGTCATCGGCAGCAACCCGCGTAGCGGGCGGTCCATCTCCCGGGCCGACGTGGCGCACGCGATGCTCGCGCTGGTCGACGACCCGGCGGCGCTGAAGCAGGGCGTGGGAGTGGCGTACTGAGCGACGCCCGTGGGAGCCGCGCGGGGTCCGGCTACAGGGTCACGCCCACGGTCACCGGCTCGTTGACCAGCGTGACGCCGAAGACCTCGTGGACCCCGGCGACCACCTCACGGGCGAGGGCCAGCAGGTCCTCGGTGCTCGCGGCGCCCCGGTTGGTGAGAGCGAGCGTGTGCTTGGTGGAGATGCGGGCCGGGCCGGTGCCGTATCCCTTGGTGAATCCGGCCCGGTCGATGAGCCAGGCGGCCGATGTCTTGGTGCGCCCTTCGCCCGCGGGGAAGGCGGGGGGCGAGACCTCCGGTCCGAGCCGGTCGGCCACTCGGGCGAGGAACGCCTCGAACTGCTCCCGGTCCAGGATCGGATTGGTGAAGAAGGAGCCGGCCGACCAGGTGTCGTGGTCCTCCGGGTCGAGCACCATGCCCTTGCCGGCCCGTAGCCGGAGAACGGTTTCACGGGCCGCGGCGGCGGGCACGCGCTCGCCCTCGGCGACGCCCATGGCGCGGGCCGTCTCGGGGTACTTCAGGGGCGCGGAGAGACCGCCCGCCTCTTCCAGCCCGAAGCGGACACGCAGCACCACGAAGCGGTCGGGTTCGGCCTTGAAGCGGCTGTGCCGGTACGAGAAGTCGCACTCGCTGTTCGGAATGGTGACCGTTTCGCGGCTGTGCCGGTCGTAGGCGACGACCTCCGTGATGGTGGACGACACCTCCTGCCCGTACGCCCCGACGTTCTGGATCGGTGTCGCTCCGGCGGAGCCGGGGATTCCGGCCAGGCATTCGAGCCCGGCGAGACCGGCCTCCACGCTGCGAGCGACGGCGTCCGTCCAGATCTCTCCGGCGGCCAGTTCGAGGGTCGCGCCGTCCAGCACGAATCCCTTGGTCGCGATGCGCAGGGCGGTGCCGTCGAAGCCCTTGTCACCGATGACCAGATTGCTGCCGCCGCCGATGACCAGGAGCGGGGTGCCGCTGTCGTCGGCGGCCTGGACGGCCTCGACGACCTCGGCGTCGGTCGTCGCGGTGAGCAGGCGGGTGGCGGGACCGCCGAGCCGGAAGGTGGTCAGGGGGGCGAGGGGGGCGTCGTGGAGTTCCTGCACGGGGACAAGAGTACGGTCCGCTCCCCCGCCACCCGGGCGGGACCGCGGACCGGGTGGCCGCATCGGCGTGGCAACCCCTCAGGCGGCCGCCGGGACCCGCTCCCCGGCCTGGCCCGCCTCCGGCGCCGGAGTGCCGCGACGGCCCGGGATCATCAGGGCGACGAGGGCGGCGAGTGCCACCACCGCGGCGCCGAGCCAGACCGCGAGGACGGTCCCGTCCGTGAAGGTCCGCGCGGAGTCGTAACCGCCCTGCGAGGAGAAGACCGTGGCGAGCACGGCTACCCCGAGGGCTCCGCCGACCTCGCGCAGCGCGTTGCTGGCGCCGGAGGCGATGCCCTGCTCGGCCGGGCGGACGCTGGACATCACCAGGCTGGCGGCGGGTGCGAAGTACAGGGCCATGCCGATGCCGCCGACGATCAGTCCGGGCAGCTGCGAGGCGTAGGAGGCATCGGGGGCCAGAGCCATGGCGAACAGGCCGAGGCCGACGGCCTGGACGGCGAGTCCGGTCACGACCACCGGGCGGCCGCCGAACCGGTCGGCGAGCAGCCCGGCGACGGGCGCCACCAGCATCGGCATTCCGGTCCAGGGCAGCATCCGCAGACCCGCCTCGGCGGGCGAGTAGCCCATCACCCCCTGGAAGTACTGGCTGAGCAGGAAGATCGAACCGAACATCCCGAGGAACATCAGCAGGCCGGCCATGTTGATCCCGAAGAACGCCCGGCTCCGGAAGAGCCGCATCGGCAGCATCGGGTTCCTGGCGTGGAATCCATGGCGGATGAACCCGCCGATCAGAACGGCACCGGCGATGAGTGAGGTGAGGACCACGGGATCGGTCCAGCCGTCGGAGTTGGCGTTCACCAGTCCGTAGACGATCCCGAAGAGCCCGCCGCTGACCAGCAGGGTGCCGGGGATGTCGAGCCGGGAGTCCGGGGCGTACGACTCGGCCAGGCGCAGCCGGGCGAGGGGCAGCAGGATCAGGCCGATCGGCACGTTCAGCCAGAAGATCCACTGCCAGGAGAGGTGCTCTGTGAGGCTGCCGCCGACCAGTGGCCCGCTGGCCACGGCCAGGCCGGTCACGGCGCTGAAGATGCCCAGCGCGGCGCCGCGGCGGGCGGGCGGCACAGCGGCCGTGAGGAGGGTGAGCGTCAGCGGCATCGTGATCGCCGCGCCGACGCCCTGGACCGCGCGGAAGGCGATCAGTTCCTCTATCCCGGGCGAGAGTGCGGCCGCGGCGGAGGCGCCGGTGAAGACGGTGAGCCCGATGACGAAGAGCCGGCGCCGGCCGAACCGGTCCCCCAGGGAGGCGCCGAGCATCAGCAGGACGGCGAAGGTGAGGGTGTACGCGTTCACCGTCCATTCGAGCTCCCCCAGCTCGCCGCCGAGGCTCTCACGGATGGACGGCAGGGCGGTGGTGACGACGAGGTTGTCGAGGGCCGCCATGAAGCCCGCGATGCTGGTGATGACGAGGGCCCAGACCGCTCTCCGGCGGCCCTGCGCGTGCTGTTCCACTGTTCCCCCTGGTGATTAGTTATTGATTACTAACTTCTTTGGACGGAAAAACGGGCCGCCCCCGGGGTGCACCGTCAAGGCGCCCGGCGCGGCCGGGTCCCGGTTCAGACGTCCTGCGCGGCCGGGTCCCGGAACCTGGACCAGACCCGGTGATCCGCTGGATAGCCGAGCGAGGTCAGGGTGTTGATGAGCATGCCGTACGCGAGAAACACGGTCGCCTTCTCGGCATCGGCACCGAGCGCGAGGGCGACGTCGTCGAACATCCGCGACCAGCCGGCCCGCAGCGACTCGCCGAACTCGTGGTCCCCGGCGGCCTCGGCCGCCGCGACGGCCGCGTACGTCTGCATCTGCATCAGCAGCCGGTCGGGATCGTGAACGATCAGGCGCTGATAGGCCTCGGACATGGCATGCAGCGCCTCATCGCCCTCGAGACCCTCAGCGGCATCCGCGAAGACCTGGCGAGTGTCCGCGATACACCGCTCGGCGGCGGCCAGGAACATCGCCTGCTTATTGGGGAAGAGGCGGAAGAGGTACGGCTGCGAGACGCCCACCCGCCTGGCGATCACCTCGGTGGACGTGCCGTAGTAGCCGCCGCGGGCGAACTCGGTGATCGCCGCGCGGACGGCGCTTTCGCGCCGCTCGTCCGCACTCATCCTTGCCATGGGGCTAAGTTAGTACTCAATCACTAACTCGGTCAATCGATACGCCGGCCCCCGCCTCAGCCCGGTCATCGGCTCAGGCCCCGGCTCAAGCCCCCGCCCCACACGTAAGGGGCGCGACCAGTAGGCCGTGCCCCTTACACCACACCTCTACTGCGGATTCAGCCGAGCTGGACCACGGCGCGGGACATACCCAGCACCTTCTTGTCGCCGCTCATCACCGTCAGGTCGACCCGCACCCGTTTGTCGTCCAGCAGGGCGGCCACCTTGGCGCTGACCTCGATCAGGGCGCCCTTGTCGTCGTTGGGCACGGGGACCGGCTTGGTGAACCGGACTCCGTACTCGACGACCGCACCGGGGTCGCCTGTCCAGTCGGTGACCACCCGGATCGCCTCGGCCATGGTGAACATGCCGTGCGCGATCACGTCCGGGAGCCCGACCTCGCGGGCGAACTTCTCGTTCCAGTGGATCGGGTTGAAGTCCCCGGAGGCACCCGCGTACTGCACCAGCGTCGCGCGGGTGACCGGGAACGACTGCGCCGGCAGCTCCGTACCGACCTCGACCGAGCCGTAGCTCACCTTCGCCGTCATCACGCCTCCTCGGCGGCGCGCGCCACCAGCTTCGTCCAGGCCGTCACGACAAGCTCGCCGGACTCGTCGTGGACCTCGCCACGGATGTCCAGGATGTCGTTGCCGGCCATGGACTTGACCGTCTCGATGGTCGACGTGACCGTCAGCCGGTCCCCCGCCCGCACCGGGCGGACGTACACGAACCGCTGGTCGCCATGGACCACCCGGCTGTAGTCCAGGCCCAGCTGCGGGTCCTGCACGACCTGCCCCGCGGCCTTGAAGGTGATCGAGAACACGAACGTGGGCGGCGCGATCACATCACCGTGACCGAGCGTCCTGGCCGCATCGGGATCCAGGTACGCGGGATTGGCGTCGCCGACCGCTTCGGCGAACTCCCGGATCTTCTCCCGGCCGACCTCGTACGGCGTGGTGGGCGGATAGGTCCGCCCCACGAAGGACTGATCGAGCGCCATGGGCTCGCAACCTCCTGATGAAAGACGAATGGGCCGAAGTCTCGGAGTACGGCTTCGTACAACGACACGAGGCCGCCCCCAACGGGGACGGCCTCGTGTACGAGCCTGATTCAGCGCGTTTCGCGGTGCGCCGTGTGCGAGTTGCAGCGCGGGCAATGCTTCTTCATCTCAAGACGGTCCGGGTTGTTACGCCGGTTCTTCTTGGTGATGTAGTTCCGCTCCTTGCACTCCACGCAGGCCAGCGTGATCTTCGGGCGGACGTCGGTGGCAGCCACGTGAGTGCTCCTTGGACGGACGGTGGACGGATGAACGCAAAAAAAGAGTAGCCGATCGGAGGACCGACCCCACAATCGGCTACTGTTAGTAGCGGTGACCGGACTTGAACCGGTGACACAGCGATTATGAGCCGCTTGCTCTACCGACTGAGCTACACCGCTTTGATGATGAGTCTCCCCGCCGAAACGGGGTTTCCC
>CBRG010000347.1 GCA_000470535.1 Streptomyces sp. AW19M42 | reverse complement strand
TCGTCCCGGCACCGCCCGAGTTGAACCAGGTGCCCGGTTCCTCGTGCGGGAGGAACTGCGCCGCCCACATCTGGTGCTGACCCACACCGGATGCGAACAGTGTTCCGTCCGGGGCGAGTTGACCGATCCGCTCGATGACCTGCTGCGGGGAGAGCAGCCCCGGGTCCGCGGGGAGCTCGTAACCGCGCCGGTAGGTGGTCCGCCAGCGGTCCAGCTCCCGCCACCAGCCCGCGTAGTCGCCCGAGCGCCCCTCGTCCCGCTCACCGCGCACGGCGACGGCCAGGGCGTCGAGCACCTCGCGGGCGTCCCCGACGATCGGGATGTCCGCGAGCCGGTTCTTGCCGATCTCCGCCGGGTCGATATCGGCGTGGACGACCTTCGCGTGCGGCGCGAAGCCGTCCAGCCTGCCGGTGACCCGGTCGTCGAACCGGGCGCCCAGGGCGACGATCAGATCCGCCTTCTGCAGCGCGGCGACCGCGGCGACGTCACCGTGCATGCCGGGCATCCCCACGTGCTGGGGGTGGCTGCCGGGGAAGGCGCCGAGCGCCATCAGGGTGGTGACGACGGGTGCCCCGGTCAGCTCGGCCAGGGTGCGCAGTTCGGCGGTGGCGCGCGCCTTGAGCACCCCGCCACCGACGTAGAGGACCGGGCGGGCGGCCGCGCCGAGGAGCCGGGCGGCCTCGCGGATCTGCTTGGCGTGCGGCTTGGTCACCGGGCGGTAGCCGGGCAGTTCCAGCACCGGCGGCCACCGGAAGGTGGTGGCCGCCTGGAGGGCGTCCTTGGTGATGTCGACGAGCACCGGTCCCGGGCGGCCGGTGGAGGCGATGTGGAAGGCCTCCGCGACGGTCCGCGGGATGTCGTCGGCGTTGGTGACCAGGAAGTTGTGCTTGGTGACCGGCATGGTGATGCCGACGATGTCCGCCTCCTGGAAGGCGTCCGTACCGATCGATCCGGAGGGGACCTGGCCGGTGATCGCGACGAGCGGCACGGAGTCCATGTGCGCGTCCGCGATCGGGGTCACCAGATTGGTGGCGCCCGGACCGGAGGTCGCCATGCACACCCCCACCTTGCCGGTGGCCTGCGCGTAGCCGGTGGCCGCGTGGCCGGCTCCCTGCTCGTGGCGGACCAGCACGTGGCGGACCCGGGCCGAGTCCATCAGAGGGTCGTACGCGGGGAGGATGCAGCCGCCCGGGATGCCGAACACGGTGTCCGCGCCGACCTCTTCGAGAGAGCGGATGAGGGACTGGGCACCCGTCACGTGCTCGGCGCCGGTGTCCGGCTGCCCGGTGGGACGGGTCCGCACTTGCGGGAGGAGGGGCGCGGGGGCCTGCTGCACAGCGTTTGACATCGTCAGTTCCAAAAGTCCGTAGGGGTGGTGTCGAGGACGTTTCGGTGATCGGGAGCCGCGGCGGGGGCGGCCGGTGGTACGTGCCCGCAGCCGGGTGATCACCGCATCGGGTGCACCCGGCGGACCTCGGGACGGGTCAGGGCGGGGCCCCCGCCGTGCGCAGGGCATCGCGGGCGTGCCGTACGACGTCAAGGCCGGAGAGCCTCTTGACGAACGGTCCTTCCACGCTCAGCTCGCCACGCACCGCCACCGCCGCCGCGTAGCCCCGGTCCACCGGGACGTCGAGCAGGGTCCAGCCGGACGGCGGGTACGGACCCTCGGGGCGTCCGGAGCCGACGTAGTCGAGAGCGGGGTCGCGGCCCAGGCCCGTGCCGAGGCCCTTGAGGTAGGCCTCCTTGCGGGTCCACAGCCGGGCCAGCGCCCGAGGCCGCTCCGGGGGGCTGAGCGCGGCCAGTTCGGCCTGCTCGTCCACGTGCAGCATCGGGGCGAGTTCCGCGGCGCCGTCCTCGTCGCCCACCAGTTCCACGTCGACCCCTATGGGGGCCGCCGCGGTACCGACGACGGCGAGATCGCCGCGGTGGGACAGCGAGAAGAACAGCCGTTCGTCGGCGTCGAGCACGGTGGGCCGGCCGTGCGGTCCGCCGCAGCAGGGACAGGTGTCCCGGCCGAGGTGGACGTCCTCCGGGCGCAGGCTCAGGTACGAGCCGAGCAGCCTGCGGAGGGCGACATGGGCGGCCGTGAACCGGGTGCGGTCGGCGGCGTGCATGAGGCCGGCGGCACGTTGACGCTCGGTCGCGTCGAGTACCTGTTCGTCCAGGATGCCGCTGGGGACATCCGAGACCCTCAGGAGCCAGAGGTCCAGTGAGCCGGGGGGTGGCAGCTCACGCACGACCCACGGCAGGGTTTGTTCCACGGGGTCTCTCCTGTTCGTACGGGAGTGAGACAGGCGAGTCGGGTCTCACCGCGTGGCCGGCGCGACCGGCAGGTCCCGCCTTCCGCGCAGCGGCCCGGTCAGCAGGAGCAGCGGGGTCAGGGCGAGGCCCGCGGTGAGCACCCACAGGGCGGGCCGCAGGCCGAGCAGGGTGCCCAGGCCTCCGCCGAGCAGTGAACCGATCGGAATCACGCCGAAGTTCGCGACCGAGATGCTGGCCGAGACCCGGCCGAGCAGCTGGGGCGGACAGTAGCGCTGGCGGAACGCTCCCTGGATCACGTTGGCGAGCACGACACCGAGCGAGAGAACGGCGCTGCCGGCCACCAGCGCGGAGAGCGTCCATCCCGCCCCGGTCAGCGGGATGAGCAGGGCGAACGGGGCGCTCAGAATCGTGGCGACCAGCAGTCCGCGGGCCGAGCCGAACCGCGCGATCAGGCGTTTCGCGAGGGTGGCCCCGAGGATGCCGCCGATACTGCTCGACGCGAGGAGCCACCCGGTGGCGCCTTCGGGTATCCCGAGTACGCGGAGGATGAAGGCCGGCAGGATCGCCGCCTCGGCCGTGAGCACCAGGTTGGTGGCGGTGCCATAGAGGGTGAGCACCCGCAGGTAGGGGTCCTTGAAGGCGAAGCCGAGCCCTTCCTTGATGTCCTGCCTCAGCGCCGGGCGTTCTGCGGGCCTCTCCGGCAGTTGCTCCTGGCTGCGGATGCCGGAGAGGCAGAGCGCGGAGACGAGGAACGTCGCCGAGTTCACGAGGAGCCCGGAGGTGGCGCCGAACGCCTGGGCGAGCAGACCGCCCCCGCCCAGCCCCGCGACCTGGGCGACCGATTCGCTGCCCTGGAGCTTGGCGTTGGCCTCCTGGAGATCCTCCGGCTCGACGATGGAGGGCACGTAGACCTTGTAGGAGATCCCGAAGAACACCGCGGCGAAACCGTTGATCAGCGCCACGGTCAGCAGCTGGGTCATCGTCAGGATCCCGAGCCAGCCCGCGACCGGAACGCTCGCCAGGAGTACGAGCGGGACCACGTTGCAGATCTGCATGATCGGCCGCCGCCGCATCCGGTCCACCCAGGCGCCGGCCGGCAGGCCGATCAGCAGCCAGGGCAGCCAGGGCGCGGCGGCCAGCAGGCTGACGGAGAAGACACTCTCCCTGAGCGTCACCAAAGCGACCATGGGCATGGCGACAGCGGTGATGTTGATGCCGACGCGGTTGGTCGTCTCGCCGATCCACAGCAGCCGGAAGTCCCGGTGGCCGCGCAGTCCGCGGCGCGGCGGCGGCTCGTGGTCCATGTCCTGGGTGTGCTCGGTCAGCCGGGCGCTCATGACGTCACCGCCTTGAGCACGGCCCGGGTCAGCCGCGCGCTCCCGTCCGACCAGCGGGTGCGCCGGTCGGTCAGCTCGGCTCCGAGTACGTCCCGCCGGGTCGCCAGAGCCCGTATCCCGTCGGCCGTGGAGCCGGGTCCGCCGCCGTGGGCGCATGCCTGGGCCACCAGGCCGGGGGCCAGTCCGCCGTCGTCGACCGCGGGGAAGCGGGCCGCGTCCACCAGCGACCGGCCGGAGTCCAGGGCGCCGAGGACGGTCTCGCCCACCAGATGGTGCGCGGCCCGGAACGGCATCCCGTCCAGCACGAGCCGCTCCGCCAGGTAGGTGGCCGAGGTGAATCCGTCCACGGCCCGGTCCGTCATGCGTTCGCGTTCCGGTTCGGTGCCCGCGACCACCAGGCTCAGCAGGGTCACCGCGTCGGTGGTGTCGCTGAGTCCGGGCCACAGGTGGCGTACGGCCTCGGTGCCGACCGCGATGGCGTTGGTGTAGCCGCCGGTGGTCATGGCGGTCGCCGCGCCGACGAAGGCGCCGAGGCTCGCGGCGGACCGGCCCTGGATGTGTTCGAGCAGGAACGGGTTGCGCTTCTGCGGCATCATCGAGCTGGACCCGACGAGGGTGTCGCCCACCCTCAGCAGCCCGAACTCCTCCGACGTCCAGGTGCTCAGGTCCCGGCCGGTGCGGGCGAGCGTGACGCCGAGGACGGCGGACGCGGACAGCAGGTCCAGGACGAAGTCGCGGGAGGCCACCGCGTCGACCGAGTTGGGCGCGGCGGAGCTGAAGCCGAGGAGTTCGGCGGTGCGCCGGGGGTCGATGGGGACGGAGGTCCCGCCGATCGCACCGGCACCCAGCGGGTTGACGTCGATCTGGCGCCCGGCGTCCAGCAGCGACTCGTACGCGCGCAGTACGGCGCCGGCGACACCGGCGAGGTAGTGGCCGTAGCCGATCGGCACGGCGGGCTGGCCGTGGGTGTAGGCGGGCATGACCACGTCCCGGTACTCCTCGGCCCGGTCCAGCAGTACGCCCGCCAGCCGGTCGACCGCGTCGAGGAGTGCCAGATAGGGGCCGCGGGTCTTGAGCCGGGTGGTGGTGGCGTTGAGGTCGTTGCGCGAGCGGCCGGTGTGCAGAATGCCGCCGGTCCGGTCGCCCAGCTGCTCGATGAGGTGGCCCTCGTAGGCGAGGTAGACGCCGCGCGGCATCGGTCTGGCCCTGACGGGTGCGAAGTCCTGCCCGCGCAGCTCCTCGATGGCGCGCAGCAGGGCCGCGGCCCGGTCCCGGTCGACGATGCCGCGCTCGGTGAGCATGATCAGGTGGGCCCGGTCGACCTCGCTGATACCGCGCAGCTCCTGCCCGAGTCCGTCGGCGGTGTCCGGCAGGTACTGGTCGTAGACGATGCGGTGCGCCTCGGCGTCGAGCGCGGCCTTCAGCCGGCCGGTGTCGACGCCGTGCGCGGGCGCTGTGGTCATGCGTATGCCTCCTCTGTGTGCAGATCCGCGTACGACACGGCTTCGCCGAGAAGGGCGACGGCCCGGCCGGCGGCCTCGGCGGCCCGTCCCGAGCGGTCGGCGACGGCGATGACGTGGCCGACGCGTCCGCGGAAGTCCTCGGCGGGGCCGACCGGTTCGCCGGGGGCCCGGTAGAGCAGCGCCTCGACGGTGCCCGGTACGGTGCGGGCCCGGTCCACGGCTTCGTGCAGGGCGGCGGACGGCGCGAGGACGCCGTCCCGGTCGCAGGTGAGGAAGCGGATCGAGGCGCGGGCGTGGCCGTCGCGCTCCAGCTCGGGGGCGGCGCCGAGCGCGGCCAGCACCTGGGCCCGTACGAGGTCGATCCCGCAGGCCCTGCGGACCAGTTCGGGGATCATGCCGCCGGCCAGCCGGGGGTTGACCTCGATGACCTGGGCGGTGCGGGTCCCGGTCAGCCGCAGTTCCACATGGGCGGCGCCCCAGCCGAGTCCGAGCGCGCGTACCGCGCGTACCGCGGTCTCGCGCAGGGCGATCTCCTGCTCGCCGGGGAGCGCGGCCGGTACGTCGTGCCCGGTCTCGACGAACACCGGGAGCGGGCCGACGTGTTTGGCGACGGTGACGACGGCTTCGGTGCCGAACACCTCGACGGAGAACTCGGGGCCCGTGAGGTACTCCTCGACCAGGATCCGGCCCGGCGCGGTGATGCCCCGCTCGTTGACGGTGGCGGCGAGCAGTGTCCCGGCGTGCTCGGCGACCTCGTCGAGGTCTGTGCAGAGCCGGACGCCCAGACTTCCCGAGCCCTGTACCGGTTTGACCACCACGGGCAGTCCGATACCGCGGGCGGCTGCGAGTGCGCCGGCCACCTCGGAGACGACGGCGAAGTCCGCGGAGCCGACGCCCGCGCCGGTCAGGGCCAGGCGCTGCTCGGCCTTGTCGCGGCAGGCCCGTACGGCATCGGCCGACGGGCCGGGCAGCCCGAGCCGGTAGGCCAGTGCGGCGGCGGTGGGTACGTAGTACTCGGAGCTGGTCAGGACGCCCGCGACGGTCGCCCCATCCTCCAGTGTCCGCACGGCCGCCCACAGCGCGTCCTCGTCGGAGGTGTCCACGGTGACGGTCCGCAGCCGGTCCTCCGCCGCGTACGGGTAGCGGCCCTGGTCCGCGCAGAGCAGCACGGGCACCACGCCCAGTTCGACCGCGCGGCGGGCGAACAGCCGTCCCGTACCGGTGGTGTTGCTCTCCACCAGGAGCAGCAGGCGCTCGCTCATGAGCCGACCACCGGCATCACCACGTCGTCGAAGCCGCGGCGGGCCCACAGCAGCCGGGACCAGGCGGCGGCGGCGTCCAGCGGGTGTTCGACGGTGCGGGGGCCGCCGGCGGCGGGGGCGGGAACGATCCCCTGCTCGTTCAGCCAGGTGTCGTTGTACACCGTGGACTGGTAGCGGTAGCCCTCGTCCGGGAGCACCATCACGACGGTGCTCCGCGGGTTCTGCGCGGCCCACCAGGACGCGACCTGGAAGGAGGCGCCGCTGGTCGGTCCCATGAACAGGCCGTGCTCGCGGTAGAGCTCGTGGGTCGCGTGGAACGCCTCGGGGGCGGTGACCCAGTGGACCTCGTCGTACGCGGTGTGGCTGACGTTGCCCGGGTGGATGCTGCTGCCGAGTCCGCGCAGGGTGCGCGGTCCGTCCGGGCTGCCGAAGATGATGCTTCCCTGGGTGTCGACGCCGACCAGGTGGAGTGCGGGGCCGGTCTGCCGCAGCGCGGCGGCGAGTCCGCCGGTGGAGCCGCCCGAGCCGACCGGGCCCACCAGGCAGTCCACGGCGCCCACGGTGTCCCCGATCAGATCGGCGACGATGCCGTAGGCGCCGGGGTTGTCGGGGTTGTCGTACTGGCCGGGGACGAAGGCTTCCGGGTCCTGCCGGCGCAGCTCGGCCACGCGGGCGAGCCGGGCGCCCTGGATGCCGCCTGCCTGGCCGGTGTGCTCGACGATCTCCACCGTCGTGCCGAGCATTTCGAGCCGGGTGCGCAGATCACGGTCGATCGCCGAGTCACCGACGATGGTCAGCGGGTAGCCGCGCAGCCGGCAGACCATGGCCAGGCCCAGCGCGAAGGTGCCGGAGGAGGTCTCGATGATCCGGGTGCCGGGGGAGATCAGACCGGCGGCCTCCGCCCGGTCGAGGATGTAGCGGGCGGGCAGCAGCTTCATCAGGCTGAAGGCGGCCGCGTAGAGGTTGTCGGTCACCTTGATGATGCGTGGCAGCTCCGTCGCCTCCACGATCGAGGAGTGAGCCTTGGGGAGAGTCGTCGTCGTCATGTCAGTCACCCGTTGTGTAGTTCCACTGCTCGTGAATTCCGAGCTCTTGCAGGAGGTCCTGGGCCGTGCCGGTGCGCGCCTCGACCTCGGGGTCGTCCCGGTCGAAGAGGAGTCCGGCGATGTCCCCGCTGTGTGCCGCCTGGATCCCGACGGCTCCGGTGGCCCGCGCGATGTCACGGATACGGTCGAGCCGCGGGATCGGCAGGTGGCGCTGGTTGATCTCCGTGCTGGCCGTGGCCACCGATCCCAGCAGGGCCACGTCCTTCATCTGGATGGCCTCCCGGAGCATCGACTGCAGCCGGGTGAAGAGGTCGATCTCGTCATGCCCGTAGCGGGCCGGCGAGAAGGCCAGGGTGTCCACGCCGCGCCCGCCGCCCTCGGGCCGTGAGCCGAAGCCGAGGATCCGCAGGGCCGGCATCCGGTAGCCGAAGTCCTCGATCACCGTGCCCTCGCGCTGGGCGAACAGGACGGTGGACTCCTCGAACATCAGGGAGTCGGAGGCGGTCTCCGCCCGTACCGCGATCCTGGCGACCTCCTGCGGCGGCAGGGGGCTGACGAACGCGTCCTTGACCGCCCAGATGGCGGCGAGCACATCGCTCGTGGAGGAGCCGAAGCCCCGGCACAGCGGCACGTCACCGGTGAGGTCGAGGTGGCCGCCCGCCGGCTCTGCGCCCGGCGGGGTCACGGCGCGGACCGCGAGTTCGGCCGCGCGCCGCGCCTTGCCCTTCCAGTGCGGCGTGACGGTGACCTCGTCGCCGGGGGCGGGGATGAACGTGGCACGGGTCGCGTGAATGGTGCAGGGAAGAGTGACGAGACCTCGGGTGAGCCCTCCGTCACCGGTGAACACGCCTTGCAGGATCTCACCGTGGTGGACGGGGGCTGAGGCTACCCCGACACGCCAGCCGGAATGATCAACCATTTCCTTGACTTTCTGTTGCCGGGACCGTGGCCTGCGGATGGCTTCACGCTATGCAGGCCGGAACGTGCCGCCCGGCGGCATGAGCGGCAGCCCGCGGGCAACTTGCGGTGCCGCCTCGGCAGGCCGCGCACGCACAGGTGCCCGGGGCCGCCGTGGTGGGCGGTCCCGGGCACCTGCGCGGTGGAGCGGAGATCAGTGACGCGCTCCGCGCAACTCCTCGGCCAGCACCTTTCCGATCTCCCGCAGCGGCTCCGCGGTGGTCATGTCCCAGTGCGCGCAGTCGATGTCGTACTCCTCGACCCGGCCCAGGACATGGGGTGCCCAGGCCTCGGCGCCGGTCGTCCCGGCGGGCGTACGGGCGGCGTTGAAGAACACCGCGTCGCCGCCGAACCCCCGCTGCGGGACGTACCGGTAGCGCATCTCCAGGTTCCCGGCCGTGACGGCGACGACCGCGGCGGCCTGGGCCGGTTCCAGCGCGCCCAGGATCGCGTCCTCCGCGCGCAGTACGGCGGCCAGCTCCGCCGCGTCCGGGGCGCTGTCGGCACACCGCACGTCGAGTTCGGCGCCGCGGCCCCCGAGCAGGGCGTTCAGCACCTCGCGGCCGGTGATGGCGGGCGGCCGGAAACCGTCGGGCAGCGGGTAGGAGTCGAGCAGCGCCAGGAGGGCCACCTCCTCGCCCTGCTCCTCCAGCCGGGCCGCGACCGCGTGCGCCACGAGCCCGCCGAACGACCAGCCGAGCAGGTGGTACGGGCCGTGGGCCTGGACCGAGCGGATCTCGGCCACATAGCCGTCGGCCATCTCCTCGATACCGGCCGGCCGGTCCGCCGGATGCGTCAGCTCCCTGGCCTGAAGGCCGATCAGCGGCCGCCGTCCGCCGATGTGCCGGAGCAGTCCGGCGTACGACCAGCTCATCCCGGAGATCGCGTGGACGCAGAACAGTGGGGCCTCATCGGCCTCGGGGGACGCGGCCCGGATCGGCAGCAGCGTCTCCATCGGGTCGCCGCTCGTGTCGGAGGCGATGTGTTCGGCGAGCAGCGCGGGCGTCGGGTACTGGAACAGGTCGCGGATGGTGACCCGGGTCTCCCAGACGGAGCGGATCCGGCCGATCAGCCGGGTGGCGAGCAGCGAGTGGCCGCCCAGTTGGAAGAAGTGGTCGTCGATGGTGACCGACTGCACCCCCAGGGTGGCCGCGAAGAGCCCGCACAGGACTTCCTCCGCCGGGGTGCGCGGTGCCCTGCCGCCGCCGGTCGAGGACTGCGGCGGTTCGGGCAGGGCGCGGCGGTCGAGCTTGCCGTTGACCGTCAGGGGCAGTGCGTCCAGCGGCACGATGGTCGCCGGCACCATGTACTCGGGCAGCGCCGCGACCGCGTGCCTGCGCAGTTCCGAGGCGTCGGGAGTGCTGCCCTCCGTGGGCACCACGTACGCCACCAGGCGCTTGTCACCGGGCCGGTCCTCCCGGATCAGCACCGCCGCCTGCGCGAGGGAGGGGTGCCGCAGCAGTGCCGATTCGATCTCACCCGGCTCGATGCGGAAGCCCCGCAACTTGATCTGCTGGTCGGCCCGGCCGAAATACTCCAGCGCGCCGTCCTGGCTCCAGCGGGCCAGGTCGCCGGTCCGGTACATCCGGGAGCCGGGCGCACCGTGCGGGTCCGCGACGAAGCGATCGGCGCTCAGTACGGGCTGCCCGATGTAGCCGTGGGCGAGTCCGTGCCCGGCGACGTACAGCTCACCGGGCACGCCCGGGGGCAGCAGCCGGAGGTTATCGTCCAGGACGTAGGCGTGCTTGCCGGCGATCGGCCGCCCGATCGGGATGGCGGGCGCGGGCCGGGTGAGGGTGTGGGCGGTGGTGAAGCCCATGCTCTCGGCGGGCCCGTAGCCGTTGACCAGGTGGAGGTGGGGGTGGTCGGCCAGCGCCTTGGCGGTGTGGGCGGGCGAGGCCGCCTCACCGGCGGTCATCGCCTCCTTGATCCGGGCGAACACCACCGGGTGCTCGTCGAGCATGTGGTTGAACAGGCTCGCCGACATCTGGAGTGTGGTGACTCCGTGCCGTTCGACCAGTTCCGCGATCTGGTGCGGGTCGGTGTGCTGGCCGGGCTGCAGGACGCAGACCCCGCCGTGCAGCAGCGGTCCGAAGACCTCCAGGGCGAACGCGTCCCAGGAGACCGGCGAGCTCTGCAGGTAGGTCTGCTCCGGTCCGAAGTCCAGGTAGTCGGGGCCGATGAAGGTGGCGGCCAGTGCCCGGTGCGAGGCGGCCACCCCCTTGGGGAGCCCGGTCGAGCCGGAGGTGAACATCACGCAGGCGATGGATTCGGGGTGTCCGCCCGTCTCGACCGGTGTCCCGGGCAGGCCGCTGATCGCGGGGATCTCCTCGGTCAGGTCGACGACGGTGGCCGGGGTCGACAGGGCCGTCAGGTGGGCCTGGGTGACCAGCGCCGCCGGACCGGTCTGGCCGAGCACGGTGTTCAGCCGGCCGGCCGGGAACTGCGGGTCGAGCAGCGTGTATCCGGCCCCGGCCTTCAGGGTGGCGAGCAGCGAGGCGATGAGCTGCGGGGAGCGCTCCAGGTGGATGGCGACGATGCTGCCCTGCGTGACGCCTCGCGCGGTCAGGTGGCGGGCCAGCCGGTTGGACCAGATGTCCAGCTCCTGGTAGGTGACCTGCTGCTCCTCGTGGACCAGCGCCACCGCGTGCGGCGTGCGGGCGGCCTGCCGTGCGAACAGCGCGTCGAGTGCCAGCACCGGCGCGGGCGACCGGGCGCCGCTCCACTCCCGCAGCCGGCCGTGCTCGTCCTCCGAGACCGTCTCCAGTTCCGCGAGGGGCAGGTCGGGGGTTGCCACGGCCCCGGTGAGGAGCCGGACCAGCCGGTCCGCGGTGGCCTCGATGGTGCGTGCCTCGTAGAGGTCGGTGGTGTACTCGATCAGGATGTCGAGGCCGTCGGGGCGGCCGTCGGCCGTGCGGTTCTCGGCGAAGGCGAAGGTGAGGTCGAACTTCGCCACCGAGGCCGCCGGAGTGGCGAACTCGCTTTCCAGGCCGACGAGTCGGGGTGCCTCGTTACTGGTGTCCCCGACGGTGAGCATGATCTGGAAGAGGGGGTGCCGGGCGGTGGTGCGCTCGGGGTTGAGAGCTTCGACGAGCCGGTCGAACGGCAGG
>CBRG010000346.1 GCA_000470535.1 Streptomyces sp. AW19M42 | reverse complement strand
TCGCGGAGGTCCTCGGGCTGACATCGGTCACCATCGACGACCACTTCTTCCACCTCGGCGGGCACTCGCTCCTCGCCACCCGGCTCGTCGGCCGGATCCGCACCGTACTCGGGGTCGAGCTCTCCGTGGCGACCCTCTTCGAGAACCCGATCGTGGCCACGCTCGTCGAGAAGCTCGACGGAGCCTCGGCCGCGCGGCCCAGACTTCGGCCGATGCGCCGGATGGGAGCGACCAAGTGATTCCCTTGTCCTTCGCCCAGCAGCGGCTCTGGTTCATCGCCCAGATGGAAGGGCCGTCGACCACCTACAACATCCCGCTCGCCGTGCGACTGAACGGCGAACTCGACCGCCCGTCCCTCCAGTCGGCGCTCCTGGACCTGGTCGGCAGGCACGAGAGCCTGCGGACCCTCTTCCCCGACCAGGACGGCACCCCGTACCAGCGCATCCTCGCCGAGGAAGAGGTGGAGCTCGCGCTCGACGTCGTCCCGGCCGACGCCGCGACGCTGCCGGCCGTCCTCGCGCAGGAGTCCGCGCAGGTCTTCCACCTCGCCGTGGACCTGCCGGTCAGGGCGCGCCTGATCGCTCTCGGCGAGCGGGAGCACGTCCTGCTCATCGTGATGCACCACATCGTGTCGGACGGCGGCTCGACCGCCCCTCTGCTCCAGGACCTCGCCACCGCCTACGAGGCGCGGGTCCGGGGCGCCGTGCCCGACTGGGAGCCCCTGCCGGTCCAGTACGCCGACTACACCCTCTGGCAGCAGGAACTGCTGGGCGAGGGTGATGACCCCGAGAGCGCGGGCTCACGCCAACTGGAGTTCTGGCGCTCGGCCTTGGCGGACCTGCCGGAGGAGGGAACGCTGCCGGCCGACCGTCCGCGCCCCGCATCGGCGTCTTACGCGGGCGCCACCTGCGACGCCCGGCTGCCCGCCGACGTCCACGCCGGTCTGTCCCACCTCGCACGGGAGTCCGGCGCCACGCTGTTCATGGCGGTCCAGGCCGCCGTCGCGACCGCCCTGTCGCGCTCCGGCGCCGGACTGGACATCCCGATCGGCTCCCCGGTGTCCGGTCGCATCGACGAGGCGCTCGACGGGCTCGTCGGCTTCTTCGTCAACACCCTGGTCCTGCGTACGGACGTCACGGGCGACCCGAGCTTCCGCGAACTGCTCTCCAGGGTCCGCAGGACGGATCTGGCCGCCTGGGACAACCAGGACCTGCCGTTCGACCGGCTGGTCGAGGTGCTGAACCCCGAGCGCTCCGCCTCCCGTCACCCGCTGTTCCAGGTGATGCTCACCATGGGCGAGGCCGGTTCCGACGTCATCGGGTTCCCCGGGCTCGACGCCCGTACCGAGTACAGCGCGCTACAGATCGCCAAGTTCGACCTGACGTTCGGCTTTGCCGAGCACCGCGCCCGCGACGGCCGGCCGGACGGTCTTGACATCACCATCGAGTACGCCACCGACCTCTACGACGCCCGGACGATCGAGGCGCTCATGGCGCGGCTCAACCGGCTTCTGGAGGCCGTGGTCACCTCGCCCGACTCCCCGCTGTCCGTTCTCGACCTGCTGGGCGAGCACGAGCGGCGGCTGCTCCTGGAGGAGCGGAGCGGCGCCGCCACCGGATCGTCCGGGAAGAGCCTGGCGGAGCTGTTCGCCGCCCAGGCCGCCCGTACGCCGGACGCGACAGCCCTGGTGGATGCGGACCACGACCTGACCTTCGCCGAACTCGACGAAGCCACCAACCGGTTGGCCCACCACCTCATCGACCTCGGGATCCGGCAGCACGACGTGGTCGCAGTCCTGATGGAGCGATCGGCCGACCTGCTCACCGCTCTGCTCGCCGTGGTCAAGGCCGGGGCCGTGTACGCCCCGCTGAACACCGGCGACCCCGACAGCCGACTGGTCCGGATCCTCGCCGACACCCGGGCGCCGGTCCTGCTCACCGACCAGGCGCTGTCGGACCACCAGGTCGTCCTGGACGCCGACGCGCAGGTCGTCGTGCTGGGCGCCGGCACAGACCTCGGCCACCTCCCCGCCAACGCTCCGGCCCGCTCCATCCACCCCGACCAGCCCGTCTACGTGATGTTCACGTCGGGTTCGACGGGGGTGCCGAAGGGGGTCGCGGTCACCCACCGCAACGTCGCGGACCTGGCCGCCCAGACCATGTACGCCAACGGCAGCCACCGGCGCGTGCTGTTCCACTCGCCGGCCGCCTTCGACGCCTCGACGTACGAGATCTGGGTCCCGTGGTTGAACGGCCGCACAGTCGTGGTGGCACCGCGCGGCCACCTCGCCCCCGCCGACTACCAGCGGCTGCTGTCCGAGCACCGGATCAGCGCGCTCTGGCTGACGGCCGGGCTGTTCCGGGTGATGGCGGAGGAGGCGCCCGCGGCGTTCACCGGGGTCAGCGAGGTGTGGGCGGGCGGCGATGTCGTTTCGCCCGAGGCGGTACGCCGCGTCATGGACCACTGCCCGCAGCTCACCGTCGTCAACGGCTACGGTCCGACGGAGACCACCACCTTCGCCACCACCCACCGCGTCGACCGCCCCCTCGACCACGCCGGAGCCATCCCGATCGGGGAGCCGCTCGACAACCACCGCGCCTACGTCCTGGACGCCGCCCTGCAACTCGCCGCGCCCGGCGCTCCCGGCGAGCTGTACATCGCGGGGGCCGGCCTGGCGCAGGGCTACCTCAACCGTGCCTCGCTGACGGCGGAGCGCTTCGTCGCGGACCCGTTCGGTGCGCCGGGTACGCGGATGTACCGGACGGGCGACCTGGTCCGCTGGAACGCCGGGGGTTCGCTCGAATACCTCGGGCGTGCCGACCAGCAGGTCAAGCTCCGCGGCTTCCGCATCGAACTGGGCGAGATCGAGGCGGTTTTGAGCGCGCACGCGAGTGTGGGCCAGGCGACCGTCGTCGTCCGGGAGGACCGGCCCGGCGACAAACGCCTCGCCGCCTATCTCGTCGCCACCGAAGGCGCCCGCATCGACACCGAGGCCGTGCACCGCGAGATCTCCGGCGGACTCCCGGAGTACATGGTCCCGTCCGCCTTCGTGGTGCTCGACGAGATCCCGCTCACCGTCAACGGCAAGGTCGACCGGCGCGCCCTGCCCGCACCGCTGCTGACCGCCGACGCCGGGGGCCGCCCGCCCAGGACGCCCGCAGAAGAAGTCCTGTGCGGTCTCTTCGCGGCGGCTCTCGGACTGCCGTCGGTCACCATCGACGACCACTTCTTCCGGTGCGGCGGGCACTCCCTGCTCGCCACCCGCCTCATCAGCCGCATCCGTGCCGTGTGGGACACCGAGATCACCATCCGGGACCTGTTCCAGTACGCGACGGTCGCGCAGCTGGCCGAGCGGATCGCGGCCGAGGGCACCGGGGAGCAGCGGCCCGCGCTGACGCCGCAGGAGCGGCCGGAGCGCGTACCGCTGTCCTCCGCCCAGCAGCGGCTGTGGTTCCTCGACCAGCTGG
Organism: Streptomyces sp. AW19M42; assembly: GCA_000470535.1. GTDB lineage: Bacteria > Actinomycetota > Actinomycetes > Streptomycetales > Streptomycetaceae > Streptomyces. Next base: position 863 of record CBRG010000346.1, on the reverse strand, counting down.
AAGGCCCGTCCGCCACCTACAACATCCCCCTCGCCCTGCGCCTCAAGGGCCCCCTCGACCACCGGGCACTCCAGCTGGCCCTCACCGACCTGATCGCCCGTCATGACGGCCTGCGGACCGTCTTCCCCACGCATGAGAGCACGCCGTACCAGCACGTGCTGCCCCCGGCCGGCATCGACCTCCCGCTGATCGGCACCACCGAGGAGGCGCTCCCGGAGCGGCTCGCCACCGAGGCTGCCCGCACCTTCGACCTGGCGGCCGACATCCCCTGCCGTGCCCGGCTGCTGAGGATCGGGGCAGCGGACCATGTGCTGCTGCTCGTGATCCATCACATCGCCTCCGACGGCTGGTCCAACGGCCCGCTCTTCCGTGACCTGGCCACCGCCTACGAGGCCCGCACCGAGGGAGCGGCTCCCGCGTGGGAGCCGCTGCCGGTCCAGTACGCCGACTCTACACCCTCTGGCAGCAGGGGATCCTGGAGCGCGACGAGGACCGTCAGCTCGACCACTGGCGCGATGTGCTCGCGGACCTCCCGGAGGAGGCCACCCTCCCCACGGACCACGCCCGTCCCGCGTCCGCCTCCAACCGGGGCCGCACCCACGCCGTGCGCTGCCCCGCCGAACTGCACACCGCGCTGATGGCGCTGGCCCAGGACACCGGGACCACGTTCTTCATGGTGGCCCAGGCAGCCGTCGCGACGCTGCTCGCCCGCTCCGGCGCCGGGCACGACATCCCGCTCGGCTCACCCGTCGCCGGACGCACCGACCAGAAGCTCGACGACCTGGTCGGGTTCTTCGTCAACACCCTGGTCCTGCGCACCGACACCAGCGGCGACCCGACCTTCCGGGAGCTGCTGACCCGGG
>CBRG010000345.1 GCA_000470535.1 Streptomyces sp. AW19M42 | reverse complement strand
GGGAAGCGTGCGGCGGCCCCGCCGTCCGCCGTCACCACGCCGTCCGCGCCGGGCGGCGGCGCGCCGCGCACCGCGGACGGCCCGCTGTGGACGGACGGCGCCGTCGACCGGCACAGCAACGCGTACTGGGCGCAGAGCAATGTGACGCTACGAACGGCCGAGCCGCTCTCCTCGCTCACCGTCGAGCTGCGGATCGCGCTCACCGGCGGAGTCACCAGCACCGGCTCCTGGCGCTCGCTGCCCGAGCGGGACTTCACCATGTCCGCGACGGAGGACGGCGGTTTCCTCGTCTACCGGTGGGCCCTGCGGCCGGGGCGCACGGTCCCGGCCGGTACGCACACGTTCGCCGGTCAGTACAACCACGCGGAGGGCGCCCGGGACGCGTCTGGTGACTACCTGACCGCGCACGCCGTCCGCGCCTCCGGTCAACGGGCCTCGGTCCGCGACTCCTTCGGCCGGGGCCACTGACCGCCGGGACGGCGCGGGCGGGGCGCGACGGGTCCCCGCCTGCGCCGAGGGGCACGGCGGGGAGGACGTTCGGCGAGGGGCGGTCGGTGGTCAGGCGCCGGGAGTCCGGCCGGCGCCCGCGCCGAGGCCTACGAGCAGCGGCACCAGCAGCGGGTGGTCGACCCGGTTGCGCAGGGCCGGTGTCCAGCCGGCGCCCGAGGTCAGCTGTTCCTCGGGGACGCCCGCGTTGTGGACGGCGACCAGGTCCGTGCGGCGGCCGTTGACGTAGTTGTCGGCGGCTGTGAGCGAGGACTCGGACCACTTCTTGAGGATCTTCGCCTTGTCGAACTCGCCGGCCAGGGTGAACGCGTTGTGTTCGGCGACGAGATGGGACTCCGCGCCGATGCCGTACGAGTAGCCGTAGACGCTGCCCCTGGTGGCGACGGAGTGGTTGTTGTAGGAGTCGACCTGTCCGAAGCGGACCCGCGGGGCGCGCTCGTTCAGGTCCTTGAAGAGGTTGTGGTGCAGCGTGACCCGGAGCTTGCCGCGATCGGTGGCCCCGGCACCGTCGCTGTTGCCGATGAGCATCGTCTTGTCGTGGTCCTTGAGGACGTTCCAGGAGGCGGTGACCAGGTCGGCGCCCTTGACGATGTCGAAGAGCCCGTCGTGCTGCTGGTACAGCTCGTCGAAGTAGCGGGGCTGGTCGGCGTCGGAGTGGTCCCCGTCGCTGAAGGTGTCGTGGTCGACCCAGACGTGGTCGGAGCCGTAGACGACGAGGTTGTCGTACTCGGAGTTCCAGTGCCCGGTGTCACCGTCTGTGGGGTCCCACTGGGGGAAGCAGTCGTAGGTGTCCTCGAACGAGATGTTGCGGACGATGACGTTGGAAACGTTCTGGATCTGGAGACTGGCGCCGACGACGGTGGCGTTCCTGCCGACGCCGATCAGCGTGGTGTTGGAGGGGACGTAGACGTTCACGGCCGCCTTCTGCAGCTTGGCGGAGGCGAGCCGGGCGTCCTCCATGGGACCGGACGGGACCTCCTCGCGCCCCCAGGTGGCCGGGTCGTAGGCGGCGAGGTACTTGTCCAGGGTGTAGCCGTCGGTCTCGTACTCCTCGCAGCCGATGGGGGTGCCCTCGGTGTCGGAGTTCCCGTGGACGGTGCCGTCGATCCTGACGATCTTCGGGGCGTCGCCCGCGTCGGCGAAGGCGGCGACGAGTTCGGCCCGGTCGCTCACGGTGTAGACGTGGTCGGGGGTGGCGGCGGCGCCTCCGGTGGTGGAGCCCTCGGCGGCGGCCCAGCCGTCGCCTGCGGGAAGCACCGAGCGTTCGGCGCCGTAGCCGCCGTGGTGCGCGGAGGCCTGGGCGGGCATGCTCAGGGCCAGGGCCAACGAGGCGCAGCCCATCGCGACGGCGATGGCCCGGGTGCGGGATCTGCGTGCGGGCATGACGAGTCCTCAGCTCTCGTTCGGATGTGCGGGAAGAGGGGCCGGCGGCGGGCGGCAGGACGGGCCCCGCCGCCCGCCGCCGGCCGCCGGGGCGCCGGCCGTGCGAGCGGCGGGATCAGCCGTTGCCGATCTCCTTCCACTCCGCCTGGGCCTTGTTCAGCTCTTCGGCGATCTTGTCCAGAAAGGCCTTGGCCGTGATCTTGCCGAGCAGCAGCTTCTGGAACTCCGGCTCGTTGTCCGCCTTGCTGATGTTGTTCCAGTCGGGCAGGTAGTACGGCAGCTGCACGATCTCGGTGGAACCGTCGGTGAGGGCCTTCGCGGCCAGCTCGGTCGGCTCTGTGGCGCTGATCCAGGGGTCTTTGGCGGCCTCGGTGTTGGCCGGAATGGCGCCCGCGGACTCGTTCCACTTGCTGTTGGACGCGTGCGAGGCGGCGAACTCGATGAACTTCCAGGCGGCCGTCTTGTTCTTGCTGGACCGGAAGAGGCCGAGACCGTCGACCGGGTTGGAGACCTGGACCCGGGTGCCGCTGTCCCCGATGGGGTTCGGTATGCCGGCGAACTTCTCCTTGCCCAGCGCCTTCAGGTGGTCCTGGTAGGAGCCGAGGTTGTGGCTGAGCATCCCGATGGTGCCGGTGTCCCACTGGGCGACCATCTTGGTGAAGTCGTTGTTGACGTCGGCGGCGGGCGTCGACTTCTTGTAGAGCGCGGCGTACTTCTCCAGCGCGGCGACGTTCTTCGGGTCGTTGAGGGTGGTCTTGTCGCCCTTCCAGAACTCCGTGATGCCGGACTGGCCGTACGCGGCGTCCATGGCCTGGGCGATGGAGCCGGCGCCGCCGCGGATGGTGTAGCCGAACTTGTTCCTCTTGCCGTCGGTCAGCTTGTCGGCCGCCTTGTAGAAGTCGGCCCAGGTGGCGGGGGCCTTCAGGCCTGCGGACTTGAACAGGTCGGTGCGGTACCAGAGCGCGCCGTTGTTCGCGGAGGTCGGCACCGCGAACATGTCGTCGCCCCGGCCGCCCGCGTCCTTGACGCTCTCGACCATGCCCTCGACGAGCTTGCCCCGGAGGGCGGAGCCCGTGATCCGGTCGGTGAGCGGGTCCAGTGCCTCCTGCGAGACCATGCTGGCCAGGTAGGCGGTGCCGACGCCGCCCACGTCCGGCAGTCCGCCGCCCGCGATGGCCGTGTCGTACTTGGACTGCACGTCGGCGATCGGGATCGGCACGTACGTGACCTTGATGTCCGGGTTCGCCTTCTCGAAATCCTTGATGATCTCGGTCCAGATGGCGGTGCGCGGACCGCCGTTGTTGTCCCAGAAGGTGATCTCGCCCTTGCCGCTGCCCTCGGTTCCGCTGTCGCTGCCGTCGTCACCGCAGGCGGTGGCGGTCAGCGCGAGTACTGCCGCGACGGACACCGCTGCCGCGGCACGCCCCCGCTGCGTCTTCGAGATCTTCATGGTCGGCTCTTCTCTGTGGGTTGTCCGTGTGACGGGTTGATGCGTGGGGGGCTTCGTACGGTCAGGCGGTGGTGCGGAAGCCGGTGAAGCGGGCCGTCCCGGCCGGCCCCGTCCCGGTGGGTGCGGTGGCGAACAGTCCGAGCAGGGCGCCGACCCAGCGCCACGGCGTCGCGGCGAAGACCTGGCCCGAGGGCCTGGATCCCGCCCCGTCCCCGGTGTCGGCGTGGAAGCGGCAGCGGGCCCCGGGGCCGGCCTCGATCCGCAGCCGGGCCCGCCCTTCCGGGGCCGGCCTGCTGTGCTCGGCGTCCCGTTCGTGTGCGGCGACGGTCTCCGCGTACCGGTGCACGAGCCGCACGCCCCCGCCCTCCGAGCGCTCCAGGCCGATCCAGCTGAACGCGTCCCCGAGCACGGCGAGCCCCGCTTTGGCGCCCGCCTCCTCGCTGTCCAGGGAGACCTCCACCTCGGCGGTGAACGTCTCGGCGGGCAGCCGCTGGACCAGCACGTTGGGCAGGACCCGCAGGTCGTGCGCGTACGCGGTCCGTACGCAGCTGAGCCGCAGCCCGTCCCCGCCGTGCTCCACGGTCCAGCCGGGGCGCGGGTTGGCGGTCCACTGCCACTGCCTGCCGTACCGGCCGCCGGGGAAGCTGTCGCTGCTCGCCGGGGCCTCGACCGGCTGAGGGGGCGTGGCCGGCTTCGGGTGCACGGCCACGGGTTCGCCCGCGTCACCGATGACCGGCCAGCCGCCGTCCTCCGCGGCCCAGCGCATCGGCTGGAGGTGGACGACCCTGCCGTACGCGCCGCGCTGCTGGAAGTGCAGGAACCAGTCCTCGCCGGCCGCCGTACGGACCCAGGCGCCCTGGTGCGGTCCGTTGACCTCGGTACGGCCCTGGGCAAGGACGACCCGTTCCTCGTACGGTCCGTGGAAGTCGCGGGAGCGGAAGGCGCCCTGCCAGCCCGTCGCCACTCCGCCGGCCGGGGCGAGGATCCAGAACTCGCCGTCGTGCCGGTAGAGCTTGGGGCCCTCCAGGGTGAACCAGCCGGGGATCGTGTCGGCGTCGATCAGGGTCTTGCCCTCGTCGAGCAGCTCCCGGCCGTCCGCGCTCATCCGGTGGCCGGTGAGCCGGTTCTTGATCCCGGAACGGGACTTGGCCCAGGCGTGCACGAGATACGCCTCGCCGGTCTCCTCGTCCCACAGCGGGCAGGCGTCGATCAGCCCCTCGCCGGCTTTCAGCAGATGGGGCGCGGTCCACGGACCCCGGATGTTCTCGGCGCTGACCTGCTGGATGCCGTGGTCGGGGTCGCCCCAGAAGATCCAGAACCGTCCGGCGTGGTGCCGCAGCGACGGTGCCCACACCCCTCGGTCGTGGCGCGGCACCGCGAAGTCCGCCGCGGGTTCGAGACGGTCCAGGGCGTGCCCGACGATCGACCAGTTGACCAGGTCGCGCGAGTGCAGCAGCGGCAGTCCGGGGACCCGGCCGAAGCTGGAGGCGGTGAGGTAGAAGTCCTCGCCCACCCGCACCACGTCGGGGTCGGACCAGTCGGCGTCGAGCACCGGGTTGCGGTAGGTGCCGTCCCCGAGGTCTGCGGTCCAGGGCCGGTTGTTGCGGGCGGCGCTCACGCGGTCACCGCCCGGCGGACGTACGCGGCGGCCGTGGCCCGGTCGAGCGGGCCGTCCGCGATGACGGTGACGACCCGGCGCACGACGGTGGCTCCGGCGGGGACGGACAGCCGGTGGGCGGCGGCGAGGGACGAGCCGACGCCCGGGTACTCGGTGCTCCGTACGAACCACGGGTCGCGGCGGGGCTCCGCCGTCGCCCCCGCGAACACCAGGGTCCAGCCGTCGCCGCTCATCGCGACCCAGTCGGCGACGCGTCCGTGCACGGCGTCCTCGCCGTCCCCGTGGCCGCTGAACACGGCGGGCGCGGAGGGTTCCTTGGGCGCGCGCCAGAAGAATCCGCCGTATCCGGCGCCCGGCCTGCCGTTGGTGGCGGGGCTGCCGATCGACAGGTCCGAGCTGCCCCGGTTGGTGAGCGAGAAGGAGAAGTCCAGCGCCCAGGCGGTGTCGGAGAGTTCGGCGGTGGCGACCGTGCGGTGCTCCCGCAGCAGCTCGGTGTCGTCGGCCTCCCAGCTGAGCTCCTCGACGAATCCGTCCGGGTCGCGGAGCTTCCAGCCCAGGTGGCGCTGGACCCCGTGGTTGTCGAGCGCGGTGGGGCCCTGGTCGCGGACGAAGGTCCGGCCGCCCCAGAAGTTGTGCCCCGCCACGTCGGGTACGGCGACGGAGGTGCCCAGGTGGTGGAGGTGGTCGGCCGGGTGCTCCTCTGTGACCGGGGTGCCGCCGAGGGTGGTGACGGGGTGCAGGTAGGGGCGGTCCCCGGGGGCGGGGAGGTAGGTGTAGCGGCCGACGGGCCGGCCGGCGCAGCTCAGGAGTGCGGTGGTCGTCACGGTGAACTCACCTCTGTGGTAGGTCCTGTCTGGGGTCCCAGCGCGGGAGAAGGAGCGGCGTCCGGTGCCGTCGAATCCAAGGCGGAGGAGGGAGTCGACGCGGAGCGTCGGCGACTGACGACAACGCCGCAGGCGGCGGTGCCGGACGCCGCGACGCCGCGGGGGAACTCCGGACAGGACCTGAGCGCCCAGGAGACGCCGAGTTCGGAGAAGAGCCCGAGGGTGTCTGCGGCCGCCGAGACGGCCGCGTCGATGCCGCGCACCACCCGGCGGGGGCCGTCGCCGCTGAGGGCGGGGGCGGTGTGCCAGGCGTCGGACGGCAGGGCAGCGGGTTCGGGGGCGTTCCGTACGGCTTCGACGACCCGCATGAACGCGCCGGTGCGGTGCGGTGGCGCCAGGAGCGCGGTGCCGTGCGTCAGATGGCCGACGAGGTTCTCCAGGAGGTCGGTCCGGCCGTGGACGTTCTCCTGCGGGCCGTGTCCGGCGCGCTGGAGCAGAACCCGGTCCTGCTTGTACCAGAAGGTGATCCGGCCCCGGTCGCCGTGGACGATCACATAGGGTTCCCCGGCCTGCTCCGCGCAGAGGGTGACGGCGGCGGTGACCGGCAGTCCGGTCGTCGTGGTGAGGCGTACGCAGGAGGTGTCGTCGGCCTCGATGTCGTGGGCGCGGAAGAGTTCGGTCTCGATCGACTCGATGTCGTGCGCCGCACCGCTGCCGGCGAGTTCGAGGGCGGTGGCGACGGCGTGGGCGAGCGGGTTGGTCAGTACCCCGTCGACCACGTCGGTGTCACCGATCCGCCGCCGCCCCGCCCAGGGCGCCCGCCGGTAGTAGGCGTCGTCCCGGACCCAGGCGCCCGCGGCCCCGTAGCCCCGCACGGTGCCGATGGCGCCGGTGCGGACGAGTGCGCGGACGGCGGGGACCGCGTGCGAGCCGAAGGACTGGAAGCCCACCTGGCAGGCGACGCCGGCGTCCCGTACCCCGGTCAGGATCCGCTCGAAGTCGGTGAGGGTCGCGGCGGGCGGCTTCTCCAGCAGCAGGTGGACACCGCGTGCGGCGGCGGTGAGGGCCAGTTCGGCATGGGTCTGGATGGGGGTGCAGATGACGGCGGCGCGGGCTCCGGTGGAGTCCAGGAGCGCCCCGAAGTCGGCCGACTGATCGGGGAGTTCGGCGGCGAAGGCGGCGAGTTCGTCCGCGTCGAGCGGGTTGAGTTCGCAGACCCCGGCGAGCCGGACGAGACCCTGGTCCTGGAGGCGGCGGATATTGGCGAGGTGCCAGCGCCCGTGTCCGCGGGCGCCCGCGAGGACGACCGGCAACGGGGTGGGGTGCGTGGTCAGGGGGCTCATCCGCGTCAGCCCTTCACGGCGCCGGCGCTGAAGCCGGTGATCAGCCACTTCTGGATGAAGGCGAAGACGATCACCACGGGGACCGCGGCGATCACACCGCCCGCGGCGAGCGCGCCCAGGTCGACGCTGTCCGCGCCGATGAGGGTGTTCAGGCCGACCGGGATCGTCTGCTTGTCCTGCTCGCTGAGGAACATCAGGGCGAACAGGAAGTGGTTCCAGCTGTGCACGAAGGCGAACGAGCCGACCGCGATCAGCCCCGGCCGCAGCAGCGGCAGCACCACCGCGCAGAAGGCGCGGAAGCGCGAGCAGCCGTCCACCCAGGCGGCCTCCTCCAGCGAGACGGGCACGTTCTTGATGAATCCGCTGATCAGGATGATGGAGAGCGGCAGCTGGAAGACCGTCTCCGCGATGACCACGCTGCCCAGCGAGTTGATCATCTGGAGGTTCTTGAAGATCTCGAAGAGCGGGACGAGCATCAGCGCACCCGGGATGAACTGCGAGCAGAGCAGCGCCAGCATGAAGGCGTTCTTGATCTTGAAGTCGAACCGGGCTAGGGCGTAGCCGCCGGCCAGGGCGACGAGCGTGGTGGCGACCAGGGTGCAGACCCCGACGATCATGCTGTTCTGGAAGAAGACGGCGAAGCTGCGCTCGTTCCAGACCTTGTTGAAGTGCTCCCCGGTCATCGGCCACGGCACCAGCGAGGTGGACCCGGCGGGGCGCACGGCGAACAGCAGCATCCAGTAGAAGGGGATGAGGGTGAAGACCAGGTAGATGCCGAGCGGTACGTAGATCTGCCAGCGCGGCACCTCGTCGAAGGCGCGCTCGCGTCCGGGCCTGCGGCGCCGGTACGTGGCGGGCGGGCGGGTGCTCGGCGCGGGCGGGTGTGCGGAGTGGGTGCCGTTCTTCTCGGCCAGCGCGGCAGTCACTTGTGGTCGCCTCCGAACTTGCTCAGGCGCAGATAGACGATCGAGCAGAACAGGAGGATCACGAACGCGACGGTGGTGAGCGCCGAGGCGTAGCCGAAGTCATGGCCCTCGATGCCGGTGTTGGCGACGTAGAGCGGCAGCGTGGTGGTCTCGCCCGCCGGTCCGCCTCCGGTGAGGGTGTAGAGCAGGTCGACGTTGTTGAACTCCCAGACGCCGCGCAGCAGGGTGGCGAGGATGATCGCGTCCCGCAGGTGCGGCAGGGTGATGTGGAAGAACTGGCGGAGCCGCCCCGCGCCGTCGACGGACGCCGCCTCGTACAGCTCCTTGGAGACGGACTGGAGGTCGGCGAGGATGAGGATGGCGAAGAAGGGCACCCCGCGCCAGAGTTCGGCGACGGTCGCGGCCCAGAAGACGGTGCCGGTGTCGGAGAGCACGGAGGTGCCGTAGTCCCCGATGCCGGCGTCCGCGAGGTAGCGGCTGAAACCGGTCGAGGAGTTGTAGAGCAGGATCCAGATGGTGCTGGTCAGCACGCCGGAGACGGCCCAGGGCGAGAAGACCATGGCGCGGGAGATGCCTCGGCCGATGAAGGTCTGGTTGACGATCAGGGCGAGGGCGAGCCCGAGGGTGAGCTGGAGCGCGACCTGGGTGACCACCCACTGGGCGCTGAAACCCAGCGTGGTCCAGAACTGGTCGTCCTCGGTGAAGATCCGGGTGAAGTTGTCGAAGCCCGCGAAGCCGTTCCGCCACGGCTTGGTGACGTTGTAGTGCTGCAGGCTGTAGTAGAAGACGCTGATCACCGGGTAGGCGATGAAGCCGAGCATCAGCAGCCCCGCCGGGGCTATCAGCAGGTACGGCAGTCGGCGGGGGCTCGCGGAGCGGCGCCTGGGCACCTTGGGCGGTGTGGCCACAGCGGCGGCTTGGGCCATGACACATCTCCGTTCTCTCAGGTACTGGGGGTGCTGGAGTGATGCGTGCCGTGCGGTGATGCGTGTAGTGCGCAAGCGCTTGCCGCATGGTGTTCGGCCTACCGAACAGGGCGGTGCGCGGAATTCCGGTGGGGCCGTTCAGCCGGCGTACGGGTCGGGCACTTCTCCCGGCCGGGCCAGGAAGGCGAAGTCGCAGCCGGTGTCGGCCTGGGTGATCTGGTCCTGGTAGAGCGCCGCGTATCCGCGCTCGTACCGGTCGGCCGGCGGCGTCCACTCGGCCCTGCGCCGGGACAGCTCCTCCTCGCTCACGTCGAGATGGAGCAGCCGCGCCTCGACGTCCAGGGTGATCTGGTCGCCGGTGCGGACGAGAGCGAGGGGCCCGCCGACATAGGACTCGGGCGCGATGTGCAGCACGCAGGCCCCGTAACTGGTGCCGCTCATCCGGGCGTCGGAGAGCCGCACCATGTCCCGGACGCCCTGCTTCAGCAGATAGTCGGGGATCGGCAGCATGCCGTACTCGGGCATCCCGGGTCCGCCCTTGGGTCCGGCGTTGCGGAGCACCAGCACATGGTCCGGAGTGAGGGCCGGGGCCGGGTCGTTGATGGTGCGCTGCATCTCCCGGTAGTCGTCGAAGACGACCGCGGGACCGGTGTGGCGCAGCAGGTGCGGTTCGGCGGCGATGTGCTTGATGACCGCGCCGTCCGGGCAGAGGTTGCCGCGCAGCACCGCCACACCGCCCTCCTGCGCGAGGGGGTTGCCTCGCTCCCGGATGACGTCGTCGTTGTGCACGAGCGCCCCGTCGAGCTGCGCGCGCAGGGTGTCATGCGTGACCGTGGGCCGGTCCAGGTGGAGTACGTCGGTGAGCCGGGCCAGGAAGCCGGGCAGCCCGCCCGCGAAGTGGAAGTCCTCCATGAGGTACTTCCCGCCGGGCCGCAGATTGGCCAGCACCGGGACGGTGCGGGCGACGCGGTCGAAGTCGTCGAGGGTGAGCCTGACCCCGGAACGGCCCGCCATCGCGATGAGATGGATGACCGCGTTGGTGGAACCGCCGAGCGCCAGGACGGTGGCGACGGCGTCCTGGTACGCGTCCGCCGTCAGGATGTCGGACAGCTTCCGCTGCCGCCACACCAGTTCGACGATCGCGAGCCCCGACTGCGCGGCCATCCGGTCGTGGCCCGAGTCGACGGCCGGGATGGAGGAGGCGCCCGGGACGGTGACGCCGAGCGCCTCCGCGGCGGCGGTCAGGGTGGAGGCGGTACCCATGGTCATGCAGTGGCCGGGCGAGCGGGCGAGCCCGTTCTCCAGTTCGGCCATCTCGCAGTCGCCGATGAGTCCGGCCCGCTTGTCGTCCCAGTACTTCCACATGTCGGTGCCGGAGCCGAGGACTTCGTTGCGCCAGTGCCCCGGCAGCATCGGCCCGGCCGGTACGAACACGGCCGGCAGGTCGACGGAGGCGGCGCCCATCAGCAGCGCGGGCGTCGACTTGTCGCAGCCGCCCAGCAGCACCGCGCCGTCGACGGGGTAGGAGCGCAGCAGCTCCTCCGTCTCCATTGCCAGCATGTTGCGGTAGAGCATCGGGGTCGGCTTCTGGAACGTCTCCGAGAGGGTGGAGACCGGGAATTCGAGCGGGAAGCCGCCCGCCTGCCAGACGCCCCGCTTGACCGCCTGGGCGCGGTCGCGCAGATGGACGTGGCAGGGGTTGATGTCGGACCAGGTGTTGAGGATCGCGACGACCGGCTTGCCGAGGTGCTCCTCCGGCAGGTAGCCGAGCTGACGGGTGCGGGCGCGGTGGCTGAAGGAGCGGAGCCCGTCTGTGCCGTACCACTGGTGGCTGCGCAGCTCCTCGGGGGCGATGCGGCCGGTCATATGGACCATCCCGCGACCTGGTCCGCGACCTCGGCGCGCCGCGCCTCGGGCAGGACCCGGCTGGGCGGGCGGACATCGCGGCCGCAGAGACCGAGCGAGGCCAGGGCCTCCTTGACGACGGTCACGTTGTTGGCGGACTGTCCCTCGGCGCGCAGCTCCTCGAAGCGGCGGATCCGCTCCCAGACCTTCATGGCGGCCGGGTGGTCGCCGGCCCGCAGCGCCTCCAGCATGGCCAGCGAGACACCGGGGGCGACGTTGACGAGCCCTGAGGTGAACCCGGTGGCGCCCGCGGAGAAGTAGGAGGGGGCGTACAGCTCGGCGAGACCGGCGATCCAGACGAACCGTTCCAGGCCCGCGTCCCGGGCGAATGCGGCGAAGCGGGCTGCGTCCGGTACGGCGTACTTGACGCCGATGACGTTGGGGCAGCGGTCCGCGAGCGTGGCGAGGCACTCCCCGTCCAGCTGCGGGTTGCGGATGTAGGGCACCACGCCGAGCCCGGGGACGGCCTCCGCGATGGCCCGGTGGTAGTCGATCCAGCCGTCCTGCGAGACGTACGGGTGAACGGGCTGATGCACCATCACCATCTCGGCACCGGCGTCCCTGGCGTGCTCGGCGGCGGCGACGGCGGTCGACACGTCGTGGCCGACCCCGACCAGGATCGTGGCGCGGTCACCCGCCTCCTCGATGGTCAGCTCGGTGACCGAGCGCCGCTCGTCGGGGGTGAGCGCGTAGAACTCGCCGGTGTTGCCGTTCGGAGTGAGGATGCGTACGCCGCCGTCGAGCAGCCTTCGCAACAGGGCGCGGTGCGCCGCCGTGTCGATGGTGCCGTCCGCGGCGAACGGGGTCACCGGGATCGCCACGACGTCTGCGAGAGCCGCCTTCAGCGGTGTGAGGTCCATGCGGACTGGCCTTTCTTCGATGTGCCTGTGGTTCACGCCGCGCCGCCCCCGTCTTCGTCGTCGGGGAACGCGCGGCGGACGAACGACGCGATGTGGTCGTGCAGGGCGCCCGCCGCCGCGTCCGCGTCGTCGGCCAGCGCGAGCCGCAGGATCTCCCGGTGCTCGGCCGCCTCCCGCTCCCAGGACGGGATCGTCGCCCAGGCGACGGTCGACACGAGAGCCGCCTGGTCGCGGACCTCGTCGAGCATCCGCGACAGCAGCGGATTGCCGCAGGGCAGGTAGAGCGCCCGGTGGAAGTCCCGGTTGGCGAGCGACCTGTCCGCCTTGTCACCGGCCGAGTCGGCGCGCTCCAGGGCCTCCTGGGCCGCGTCGAGCGAGGCCTTGCGGGTGATGGAGCGGCGCAGCGCCTCCGGTTCGAGCAGCAGCCGCACGTCGTACACCTCCCTGGCCATGGTCGCGTCGACCAGCCGCACGGTCACGCCCTTGTACTGGCTCATGACGACGAGTCCGGTACCGGCCAGGGTCTTCAGCGCCTCACGCACGGGGGTCTTGGAGACCCCGAACTGCGCGGCCAGCTCGGTCTCCACCAGCGCCTGCCCTGGTCTCAGCTGCGCCGTGAGGATCGCGTGCTTGATCGCCTCCAGCACGTACTGGGTGCGGGACGGAATCGGGGTGGGCGCAAAGGTCATGGGTGAAGGGCTCTCGCATCTCGCGTATCGCGTCTCATATATGACGTACGAAGTACGACGCGATGAAGCTAGGGGCGCCGGGAATGTTTCGTCAACGCTTCCGACAGAAGAACTTCGCCGCACTACGACGTGTGCCCTACACCGATCCCGGTGGCGGGCCGCCCCGCCGGACGGCCTACGCCATCCTCCCGATGCCCCGGACCGGCCTTAGCCGACAGCCTGACCGCACAACACACGCGCAGGTCAGAGAGGTTCGGTGGGCACGATGACGGGTACGGCGACGGGACGGGTACTGAGCGACCGGACGGCGGGGCTGTTCCTGGCGGCGGTCGTCGTCTCCGGATTCGGCAGCTCCGCGATGTCGCTCGCGGCCGGGATCTGGGTCAAGTCACTGACGGGCTCGGACAGTCTGGCGGCGCTCGCCCTGTTCACCGTCTGGCTGCCGGTGCTCTTCGGCCCGGCCCTGGGGGCGGTGGCCGACCGGCTGCCCAGGAAGCCGCTGCTGGTCTGGTCGAACATCGTCATGGCCCTGCTGCTGACCACACTGACCGCGGTGGACTCGGCGGGGCGGGTCTGGATCCTGTTCGCGGTGCTCGTGGTCTACGGGACGAGCTTCGTGCTGATGGACTCGGCGGAGTCGGCGCTGGTCGCGGGGGCCGTGGACGCCCGGCTGCTGGGCGACTTCAACGGACTGCGGATGATGGCGAACGAGGGCACGAAGCTGGTGGCCCCGCTCACCGGCGCGGCGCTCTTCACCCGGTTCGGCGGCATCTCCGTGGCCCTGCTGGACGCGGCCTCCTTCGCGCTGACCGCCGGACTCTACGGACTGCTGCGGGTGCGGCGGGCGGCCCCGGACGCGACCGGGCACCGCACCGGCGGCTGGACCGCCGGGGTGCGGCAGGTGTGGGGGTCGCCGGTGCTGCGGCCGCTGGTGCTCGCCGGATCGGTCACGATGCTGTGCGCCGGACTCAACGGGGCGACGCTGTACGCCGTCGTGGACCGGACGCTCGGTCACTCCCCCGCGTACGCGGGTGTGCTCTCCGCGGTGCAGGGCGTCGGGTCCGTCGCGGTCGGGCTGCTGGCCGGGCCGCTGCTGCGGCGGCTCCCGGAGCGGGTGTTCACCGCGGCGGGCATCGCCCTGTTCGGGGTGGCGGTGGGGCTGCGCGCGGTGCCGAGCGACGCGGTGGCGCTGGTGGCGTCCGGGCTGGTCGGGGCCGGGCTGCCGTGTGTGCTGATCGCCGCGATGACGGCGGTTCAGCGGGAGACGCCGCACGCGCGGCTGGGCCGCACGGCCGCGACCGCCGGCACGCTGATGTTCGCGCCCAACGCGGTGGCGCTGGCGGCCGGCGCGGGGCTGGTCG
>CBRG010000344.1 GCA_000470535.1 Streptomyces sp. AW19M42 | reverse complement strand
CCGCGCCCCGGCTTGACCTTGACGGTCCTGGTCCAGTCGCGCAGGTCCGCCTCGTCGACGTATCCCCGCGGCCTCACGGTGAAGGTGAGCGTCGTCCGCCCCGTGTTGCGCAGCGTGAGATGCAGATCGCGCTCACGGGCGTCGACCCGCGACGCGACCTCGGCCGGGGCACCGTCCTTCGCGGACCCGGCGAACTCGCGGCGGAAGCCGTTCGGCCCCGTCACCGTGAACCGGTACGCCGCGCCGGTGACGGGCACCATCCACTGCGTCGTGCCCTTCACGTCCCGGTGCTGCGGCACGGGGAACTCGCCCGCGTACGGATACAGCGCGAAGTGCGCTGACGAGCGCCCCGTGTTGCTGAGGGCCACCCGCACCGCGCCATCCACCACCTTCGCCTGCGCGTCCGGTTGGTACGGCAGTGCACGGGCCGGACGCGCGCCCGGCTCCTGAACGGGCATGTGCTGCACGAGGGGCGGCCTCGGCGACCAGCGGTCGCTGAACGGCGGGATGGCGCCCGGCTGCTCCGCCTCGGGTCGGCGACGTCCTCGCGAGAAGTCGAAAGCAGAGGTCAGGTCGCCGGTGACCGTGCGCCGCCAGTCGCCGATGTTCGGTTCCTTCACCCCGGTCCAGCGCTCCAGGAAGCGGATCACGGAGGTATGGTCGAAGACCTCGGAGCAGACGTAGCCGCCGATGGTCCATGGCGACACGACGAGCATGGGCACCCGCATGCCGAGACCGGTGGGCTTGCCCTCCCACTGCTCCTCGGTCACCTCGGGCGAGGCGACCGGCGGCGGCACGTGGTCGAAGAAGCCGTCGTTCTCGTCGTAGTTGATGATGACGGCGGTGTGCCGCCACACGTCGGGGTGCTTGCCCAGCGCGTCCAGGACCTTGTAGATGATCGTCGCGCTGTGGATCGGCGAGGAGACGCTCGGGTGCTCCGAGTCGACGGCGGAGGGCACCAGATAGGAGACCTCCGGCAGCGTGCCCGCCGCCACGTCCTTGGCGAACTCGTCGGCCAGCGTGCCGGTCTCCAACCGGCGCAACGCCCGCTCGAACAGGCGGCGTTCGGTCTTGTCCAGGGTGGCGACGCCCTCCTCCAGCAGGCCGGAGAGCCGCTCCCGCCCGGCTGCGTCCGCGTCCCGCACGGCGGAGTAGAACGACTCCATGTAGGTGTGCCCGCCGGTCTTCGCCAGCGCCTTGCGGGCGATGGCCTTGAAGGTGGCGAAGAACTCGATCTGGTTGTCGGTGAAGTTCTCCCACTCTGTGTACGTGCGCCAGCTGCGCCCGGCCTTCTCCAGCCGCTCCGCGTAGGTGCCCCAGTCGTATCCGGGGTGGGTGCCCTCGTCGTACGCGTCGTTGCCGACGGCCCGCTTGCCATTCGGCTCGTTGCCCGTCTTCCCGCTCCACAGGTGGTTGCGGTTGGGGCTGGTCGAGGAGTGGATGGAGGAGTGGTAGGCGTCGCAGACCGTGAAGGTGTCGGCCAGCTCGTAGTGCAGCGGGATGTCACGGCGGTCGTAGTACGCCATGGTGGCGGCCGTCTTCACGGTCACCCAGCCGTTCATCCCCCCGCCGGCCCACGCCTTGCCGCCGCCGCTCCAGGAGTGGTCGAGCGCACCGATGTACTGGAGGTCCTTCTTCTGCGTCTCGGCGGCGCCGCGCACCGGGAACGGCAGAACGGAGGTGCCCAGCGGTGCGGGCTGCTCGAAGACCGGCTTGCCCGAGGGCAGCTCGACGGCGTTGCGGTCACCGAAGCCGCGTACGCCCCGGAGCGTCCCGAAGTAGTGGTCGAAGGAACGGTTCTCCTGCATCAGGATCACCACGTGCTTGATGGCTCCGAGCCCGCCACGGCCTCCGGACCCCGCCGGATGTGCCGGCTGCGCGGCCATCGCGGCCTGCAACGAAGGCGGCAGCAGCGACCCCGCCGCCGCAGCGCCGAGCGCACCGCCGCCGAGCGCGAAGAGCCGTCGCCGTGAAATGTCCGTGGTCAAGTTGAGCCTCCCGAGTTCTCTCGTACAGCCGGGAAGCTAATCAAGCGGGGTGGCGCGGGGAAGGATTTCGTACGGCTTCGCGGTGAACCTCCAACAGGTCGTACGGGAAAGTCCAACCACCCCGCACGCACCCCGGCAGCCCCGCAACGCACCGCCCGCACCATGCCCCACCAAGGAGTTCTCAATGGCGACCAGCGAGCGGAAGCCACGACTGGATGACGTCCATCGCCCCGAGGGCGAGTACCAGGTCCACGATCGCCTGGAAGGCGGACGTCTCGTGGAGAGTCAGCTCGTCGGCCGGTCGGTCCTGGCCGCCGACCCTGACCTGCCGGCTGCGGTCCACGGGCCCGGCTTCGAGCCCGGCCGCCGGCCCCTGAGGGCGAGGCCGGCGAGCAGGCACGGCCGCAGGTCAGCGTCGGGCTTTCCGCAGAGCTGCCGCGAGTGAGGTGATGGCTGCGGGATTACGCGGGCTCTCGACGAGGTCGACGTAGTCGAGGACGACGATGCGGTCGTTCTTGATCGCCGACACGTTGGCCAGCGGCGGATAGGACTTCAGGAACTTCCGCTTCTGGTCCGCGCCGGTGTCCCCGTAGTTGTTGATGACGATCACCTCGGGGTCCCGCTCGACGACCGTCTCCCATCCCACCGTTGTCCACGTGTCCTTCAGGTCCTTCATGACGTGATCGCCGCCGGCCCTGGTGATGATGTCGTGCGGTCCGGCGTAGGCACCCGAGGTCAGCGGCTTGTCGCGGCCGTCGTCGTAGAGGAACACCCTCGGCCGGTCGGCGCCCTTCAGGGCGGTCGCCTGCGCTTGGGCGACCTCCTTCCGGAACCGTTCGACCAGGGAGTCGGCACGCTTCTCGACGTCGAAGATCTTCCCCAGGTTCCGGAGATCGGTGTAGAGCGCGTCGAGTGGTGGCATCACTCCTCGGGCCTTGCCCTGCCCGTTGCGGCACGACTCGCTCAACAGGTAGGAGTCGATGCCCACCTTCTTCAGGGCTGCCGGGGTGAATCCGTCCCCCTCGTTGAAGCCGTAGTTCCAGCCCGCGAAGACCAGGTCGGCGCCTGCGTCCAGGACGAGTTCCTTGTTGATCGTCTCCTTGGACAGCCAGGTGGTCCTCTGGTAGCCGCCCTTCCAGGGGACGGACGTCAGATCGCCCTTGTCGTCGGGCATCACATAGCCCGCCATGTGGTCGTCGAGTCCCAGGGCGAACATGATCTCGGTGATACCGACGTCGTTGGTGACCACGCGCTGCGGGGCCTTGTCGTAGGTCTTCCTCTCGCCGCAGTTCTCGACGGTCACCGGGTAGTGGCCCCCGGCGGCATGTGCGCTCTCGTTGTTGTCTCCGTCCTGTGGGGTGATCTCGGCGCCGCAGCCGCTGAAGGCCATGACAGCGGTGAGGGCGAGGCCGAGTACGGCGGGACGTATGGGGCTGGGCATGGTGGCAGTGCTTCCTCAGGAAGGGGTCACGGGGAGCAGGCGGTCGAAGATCAGCTGTACGGCGCCGGTCTCCGGGTGCGGTACTCGATGCGCCCGGACGCCGAAGACCTCGGCCAGCAGCTCAGGGGTGAGTACGTCGTACGGAGCGCCTGACGCGACGATCCGGCCGCTGTCGATGACATGGAGAACGTCGCAGTGGACGGCGGCGAGATTGAGGTCGTGCAACGCCGTGAGCACGGTCAGTCCGCTGGCACGTACCAGGGCCAGCACCTCCAGCTGCTGGGCGATGTCCAGGTGGTTGGTGGGCTCGTCGAGCACCAGCGCCCGTGGGTGCTGCGCCATGGCGCGGGCGATCAGGACCCGCTGCTTCTCGCCTCCGGACAGGGTCAGGAAGCCTCGGTCGGCCAGGTGGCCGGCGCCGACCTCCGCCAGCGCCGTCTCGCACGTCCGCCGGTCCTCCTCGGACGCCCGCGCCGTCGGTCCCTGGTGCGGCATCCTTCCCATCGCCACGATCTCGGCGACGGTGAAGTCGAACTCGTGACTCGACTCCTGGGGAAGCGCGGCCAGCCGGCGGGCGCTCTCACGCGGGCTCAGGGCGTACAGGTCCTCACCGCCGATCCGGACGGTTCCCGCGGAGGGGCTCAGGGCCCGGTAGACACAGCGCAACAGGGTTGACTTACCACTGCCGTTGGGCCCCACCAGGCCGACGAGCTGAGCGTCGTCCGCCCGCAGCGTGATCTCCTCCACCAGACGCGCGCCGGCGATCTCGACCGTCAGTGCGTCGATATCGATCCGCATCATGCGCCCCCGAAGGTGTAGGAGCGGCGGCGCATGAGCAGGACGAAGCACGGCACGCCGATCATCGCGGTCAGCACGCCGACCGGAAGTTCGGCCGGGGCGAGCAGCACGCGCGAGAGGATGTCCACCCAGATCAGCAGGACGGCCCCCGCGAGCGGTGCGACGGCCAGCAGACGGCGGTGATCCGCGCCGACCAGCATGCGTGCGGCGTGCGGGACCATCAGGCCGACGAAGCCGATCGCGCCGCTCACCGCGACCAGTGCCCCGGTGACCGCGGCGGAGACCAGGAACAGCTCCTTGCGCAACCTCCCCGCGTCCACTCCCAGGGCGGCGGCGGTCTCGTCGCCCATCGCCAGGGCGTTGAGCCGGCGCGCCGACCACCCCAGGTGGGCGAGGCCGCCGATCGTGGCGCCCGCGGCAATCGGTACGGAGGACCAGGTGGCGCCCCCGAGGCTGCCCAGCATCCACATCATCGCGGAGCGGGCGGCCTCGCCCCGCTCGGCGGCGAACACCATGAACGTCGTGATGGCCGAGAAGCCGTAGTACATGGCCGTGCCCGTCAGGACCAGTCGCAGCGGGGTCAGGCCGCGAGCGGTGCGGGCGACCGCGTATACGAGCATCATCGCGAGGAGTGCGGAGAGGAAGGCCGCCGTGGACAGGGCCCAGATACCCAAGGCGCCGAAGGCTCCGAAGATGAGTACGGCGTTCGCACCGACGGCCGCGCCGGAGGAGATGCCGAGGACGAACGGGTCGGCCAGGGCGTTGCGGACCATGGCCTGTACCGCGACGCCGATCGCGGACAGGCCGGCTCCGACGACCCCGGCCAGCACGGCTCGTGGGAAGCGCAGCTCCCACACGATGGTGTACCCGGGGACTTCACCGGGAGCGATCTGCTGTCCCGTCAGGCCGGCCCACAGGTCGCGCGACACCTCTCCCCAGGAGATCCCTGAGGCACCGATTCCCGCGCCGCAGACAAGGGAGAGCGGCAGCAGGGCGCACAGGGTGATCACCAGCAGGGGCAGGGGTACGCGCCGGGGAGGAGCGGGTCCGCCGCCGGCGCGCGCCGCGCGCGCGGGCGGCGCTGGTATGCGTTCGAGGGGAGTGACCACGATCGGATCGCTTTCGCCTCAGGCCGTGCACCTGCACGATCGAAGGTGCGGCCCGGACGCGAAGCGCCCTGTGCAGCGCCTCTCGCAGTCCACGGCGAATTGACAGGAGCTTTCACCGCCGCGGGTAATCGGGCTCGCGGCGCCATGAAGGAGGGCTCCGCCTACCGTTGCGGGTCAGCGCCGGAATTCGACCGGACTTCCCCCGCGGGGCGTGATCAGCTTACGGGTCCTGCACGGCACCCTCCTTCTCGCCCCCGCGCCCGGGGGCCCGTGCGTGGAGGACGCCGTGGACGGTTATCGCACCGACCTGGCGGTCCCGGCTCGGGGCACCAGCTGCCCAGCCGTGCCGTCCTGACGAAGACGTCAGGTCCGCACAGGCTCTCAGCCATCCTGTCGTCGGCGACCTCACCCTCGACCGGGCATCTTCGGCTGTTCCGGCGCGCCGGAACAGCAACTCGTGCTCCGGTCCGCCGAACCAGGCACCCCCGCCGCCGAACGACTGGCCCGCCTGGTACAAGGGCATGGCGCCGACTCCGTGACCGCTCCACCGCTGATCGATTCCAAGAGGTCGGTGGCCGTGGACGGTCAGTGAGCGCACCCCGAGCGTCTCTCCTCCCCGTTTGACCTGAGTAGACCTGTCTGTCTAATCTGCATGCCAGACCAGACAGACAGGTCTACTCATACCGTTGACGGGAATGGTCATGACGAATACCTCGGTCGTCCCGGCGTCCAAAACGGACCGCACGTCGGACGCGGCGCCCGCCGACCCCGGATCCGGTGTCGGATCCGGTGTCGGATCCGGTGTCGGATCCGGTGTCGGATCCGCTGCCCTATCCGCGCGGGGCCGGCGGCTGCCCTCGAACGTGGCGCTGTACGTCCTCGCCTCGATCACCATCTCGTTCCTGGCGGCGTCCAGCGCACCGACCCCGCTCTACGCGGTCTACCAGGCCGAATGGGGCTTCGACCCGATCACCACCACCACGGTCTTCGGCGTCTACGCGGTGGCCGTGCTGCTCGGGCTGCTCACCATGGGCAAACTCTCCGACCACGTCGGCAGACGGCCGGTGCTGCTGACCGCGCTGGCGGCGCAGGCCGCCTCGATGGTCGTGTTCGCCACCGCCGACGGCGTGCCGGCACTGATGGTCGCCCGGATCGTCCAGGGACTGTCGACCGGCGCCGCGCTCGGCGCGATCGGGGCCGGAATGATGGACATCGACCGGCCGCGCGGCACGATCACCAACGCGGTCGCCCCGGGCATCGGCACGGCGACCGGCGCGCTGGTCTCCGGGCTCGTCGTCCAGTTCCTGCCCGCCCCCACGCATCTGGTCTACCTCGGGCTGCTGGCGGTCTTCGTCCTCCAGGCCGGCGCCGTCGCACTGATGGCGGAGACGGTGACCCGCAAGCCGGGGGCGCTGGCCAGCCTGGCGCCGGAGATCAAGCTGCCGCGCGCCGTACGCCGCCCGATGCTGGTGGCCGCGCCGGTGCTGTTCGCCGTGTGGGCGCTGGCCGGACTGTACGGGTCGCTCGGCCCGTCCCTCGCGCGCCGGCTGACCGGTTCCGGGTCCGAAGTCCTCGGCGGGCTGAGCCTGTTCGTGCTCGCCGGGGTGGCCGCCGTCTCGGTACTGGTCCTGCGCAAGGCGGCCACCCGGACGGTGATGCTCACCGGCATCCTCGCGCTGATCGCCGGGGTGGCCCTCACCCTCGCCTCGATCCGCGACTCCTCCCCCACCGGCTTCTTCGCCGGCACCGCCCTCGCGGGCGTCGGCTTCGGCAGCGGGTTCCAGGGCGGCATCCGTACGGTGATGCCGCTGGCCCGGCCGCACGAGAGTTCCGGGGTGCTGTCGCTGCTCTTCGTCTTCTCCTACCTGGGCATGGGAGTGCCCACCGTGATCGCCGGGTTCCTCGTCGTCCACGCGGGCGGGCTGACCGCCACCGCGCAGGAGTACGGCCTCGCCGTGATCGTCCTCGCGGCGTTCGCGCTGCTCGGACTGGTGCGCGGCGGCCGGGACGGGACGGCGGTCCTGCCGGGCGAGCGGATCGGCGGGAACGCCTGAGGGGCGGCCTCGGCCGGGGCATAATGTAGACAGATCTGTCTGAAGGAGTGACCGTCATGGCGAGTGTCCGGAGCACCGCGAAGCCGTCGGCGCGTGAGCGCCTGCTCGCCGCCGCCGACGAGCTGTTCTACGCCGAGGGCGTGCAGAGCGTCGGGATCGACCGGGTCATCGAGCACGCGGGTGTGGCCAAGGCGTCGCTCTACAACACCTTCGGCGGCAAGGAACAGCTCGTCCGGGCCTACCTCGACACCCGGCGCGCGGGCACCGTCGCCCGGATCACCCAGGCCGTCGCGGAGCACGACACGCCCCGCGAGCAGATGCTGGCGGTATTCGAGTCCCAGGGGCGGCAGTTCGACCGGCCCGACTTCCGCGGCTGCGCGTTCATCCGCGTCGGCGCCGAGGCCAGCCCCGGCGGACTGGTCCAGGAAGCCGCGGACAGCTACCGCGGCTGGATCCGCGAACTCTTCACCCGCCTCGGCGCCGAGGCCGGGGCCACCGACCCCGACACCCTGGGCCACCAGCTCCAGATCCTCTACGACGGCGCCGGTATCTCCGCCCTGATGGACCACGACTCCGACGTGGCCGCGGCCTCCCACGCCGCGGCGACCGCCCTGATCGCGGCGGCCACGGGCGCACCTGCCGAGGCATGAGCGGCGCCCGTCACACACGCGGGCCCCGGCCGCGAGCGTGACGGCGATCAGCCGGCGAGCCGCGGGTCCTCCCAGGATGCCGCGCACAGGGACTCGGCCACGGCAGCCGTGTAACGGGCGGCGGTGAGCCAGTACTTGGCGAAGCCGTCGGTGTCGGCAGGGAGAAGGCGGCCGAAGAGGTCGCGATCGCGTTGGGCCGCCGAGGCGCACAGCGCGGTCAGGAGCCCGGCGGCCGTGTGGAGGCCCGCACGGCTGATGCGGCGGGGCTCGGCGGTGACGTCACCGAGCATGCCGAGGGCGGCCCGGCCCGCCGGGACCGTCTGTTCCACCCGGCGCTCCAGGAGGTACAGCGGCGAGTGCGCGCCGGACTCTCCGGGCTGGGGCGGGGCGAGGTGGACGGAGGCGGCCGGGTCCGGGAGGTCGGCGCGGCGCAGGCGATCGAGCCCGAGATCGATCGTGCCCTCGCCCGTGGGGTGCGAACAGGCGAGGAGGATGAGCCGGGGGTGAAGGGCGGGCACCAGGCGGCCGATGATCCTCAGTCGGGTCCCCGGCGCCGCGGCCAGCAGCATCAGGTTGTCGCGGTGGGCCAGCGCGGGATCGTCGTCGGCGACGGTGAGCCGGACGGGAACGCCTCCGTCGCACAGCGCGAGCAGGCAGGTGCCGCCGGACTCCCTTACGG
Organism: Streptomyces sp. AW19M42; assembly: GCA_000470535.1. Lineage (GTDB taxonomy): Bacteria > Actinomycetota > Actinomycetes > Streptomycetales > Streptomycetaceae > Streptomyces. The sequence continues at coordinate 743 of CBRG010000344.1, read as the reverse complement.
CGCCGAGGAGTTCGACATCCAGGAAGAGCAGGTCGCTGCCGCCGCCGTCCGGGTCCGCGTAGCGGGCGGTGGACCGCAGGGCGCGGGCGGCCTGTTCGGAGGGCGGCGTCTCCCACAGAGCGGCGAGCGGCGATTCCGTCCACGCCGCGCCCCGGGCGGTAACGGCCTTGACGCCCTTCCCGGCGCCCAGTCTGCCGTCCGGGGAGACCGTAGCCCCCGAGACCGCCAGACCGGCCCGGCCCAGCTCCCGATGGGTGAGCGCGCTGTCCCCCAGGCGCACCGCCCGGTCGGCCACGCCCAGGGCGCGCCCGACGCCGCCGGGTGCCACGTCGCCGACCGTGCAGAGGCGGCCGTCGGACCCGGCGACCCAGGTGCGGACGCCGCCGTGCCCCGAGTCCGTGACCACGGGTTCGGTGAACAGGCCGTACAGACGCAGCGCGCCGTCCGGGCTGTACGGGCGGCGCGCGCGGCCTCTGGCGGCGGCCAGCTCCGCCCCGGACGCCGTCCCCAACCGGTGTGCGGTGCCCAGGAGTTCGGCCAGGGCGGTGACGAGCTCCGCGGTGCGGTAGGCCGGGTCCCCGGCGCGGGCCGCGCGCAGCAGCGTGACGACGGAGAGCGCGGCGCCCGCGGCGCGCGGCAGTTGCCGGAGCCGGGCGGTGTGCGCGGCGCGGAGGAGGGCCGCCTGGGTGACGGCACCGGCCCCGCCGACACCGGCCTCCCGCACGGCGGCGCCCGCCGACCAC
>CBRG010000343.1 GCA_000470535.1 Streptomyces sp. AW19M42 | reverse complement strand
CCGCCCCTTCGATGTGCTCGGGCGCTAGGCGCCTGTCACGCTTCCTTCGTCATGTTCGGGCCGGCGCCGCCTGCCGCCTGCTCGATCGGGGGGACGTCGGGCAGAGCCGACTTCTCCTCGCCGCGGAAGGTGAACGTCTTCTCTTCACCCTCGCCCTCGGTGCCGACGACCACGATGTGACCGGGGCGCAGCTCACCGAAGAGGATCTTCTCGGAGAGGATGTCCTCGATCGAGCGCTGGATCGTCCGGCGCAGCGGCCGGGCGCCCATCACGGGGTCGTAGCCCTTCTTCGCCAGGAGCGACTTCGCGTCCGCGCTGAGCTCGATGCCCATGTCGCGGTCCTTCAGCCGCTCGTCCACCTTGGCGAGCATGAGGTCGACGATCTGGATGATGTCTTCCTCGGTCAGCTGGTGGAAGACGACCGTGTCATCGACACGGTTGAGGAACTCGGGCCGGAAGTGCTGCTTGAGCTCTTCGTTTACCTTGTTCTTCATCCGCTCGTAGTTCGTCTTCACGTCGCCCTGGGCGGCGAAGCCCAGGTTGAAGCCCTTGGAGATGTCCCGGGTCCCGAGGTTGGTCGTCATGATGATGACCGTGTTCTTGAAGTCCACGACCCGGCCCTGGGAGTCGGTCAGGCGACCGTCCTCCAGGATCTGGAGCAGGGAATTGAAGATATCGGGGTGGGCCTTCTCGACCTCGTCGAAGAGGACGACGGAGAACGGCTTGCGGCGCACCTTCTCGGTGAGCTGACCGCCCTCCTCGTATCCCACGTACCCGGGGGGAGAACCGAAGAGCCGGGAAACCGTGTGCTTCTCGCTGAACTCCGACATGTCGAGGGCGATCAGCGCGTCCTCGTCACCGAAGAGGAATTCGGCGAGGGTCTTGGAGAGCTCGGTCTTACCGACACCGGACGGACCGGCGAAGATGAACGAGCCACCGGGACGCTTCGGGTCCTTCAGGCCTGCTCGCGTACGGCGGATCGCCTGCGAGAGGGCCTTGATGGCGTCCTTCTGGCCGATGACGCGCCTGTGGAGCTCGTCCTCCATGCGCAGCAGACGGGAGGACTCCTCCTCCGTCAGCTTGAAGACCGGGATGCCGGTGGCGGTGGCGAGGACCTCGGCGATGAGCTCGCCGTCGACCTCGGCCACGACGTCCATGTCGCCGGCCTTCCACTCCTTCTCGCGCTTGGTCTTCGCGGAGAGCAGCTGCTTCTCCTTGTCCCGGAGAGAGGCTGCCTTCTCGAAGTCCTGGGAGTCGATGGCCGACTCCTTGTCCCGGCGGACGCCCGCGATCTTCTCGTCGAACTCGCGGAGGTCCGGCGGCGCGGTCATCCGGCGGATACGCATCCGGGAACCGGCCTCGTCGATCAGGTCGATCGCCTTGTCCGGCAGGAAGCGGTCCGAGATGTACCGGTCGGCCAGCGTCGCGGCCTGGACCAGCGCCTCGTCCGTGATGGACACGCGGTGGTGGGCCTCGTAGCGGTCGCGCAGACCCTTGAGGATCTCGATGGTGTGCGGCAGCGAGGGCTCCGCGACCTGGATGGGCTGGAACCGGCGCTCAAGAGCGGCGTCCTTCTCCAGGTGCTTGCGGTACTCGTCGAGCGTGGTGGCACCGATGGTCTGGAGCTCGCCTCGCGCCAGCATGGGCTTGAGGATGCTCGCCGCGTCGATCGCGCCCTCGGCGGCACCCGCACCCACCAGGGTGTGGAGCTCGTCGATGAACAGGATGATGTCGCCGCGGGTGCGGATCTCCTTGAGGACCTTCTTCAGGCGCTCCTCGAAGTCACCGCGGTAGCGGGAACCGGCGACCAGCGCACCGAGGTCGAGGGTGTAGAGGTGCTTGTCCTTGAGGGTCTCGGGCACCTCGCCCTTGACGATGGCCTGGGCCAGGCCCTCGACGACCGCCGTCTTGCCGACACCGGGCTCACCGATGAGGACCGGGTTGTTCTTCGTACGGCGGGACAGCACCTGCATGACCCGCTCGATCTCCTTCTCGCGCCCGATGACCGGGTCGAGCTTGGATTCACGAGCGGCCTGGGTGAGATTCCGGCCGAACTGGTCCAGCACCAGGGAGGTGGAGGGCGTGCCCTCCGCGGGGCCGCCCGCTGTGGCAGCCTCCTTGCCGCCCGAGTATCCGGAGAGCAGCTGGATGACCTGCTGGCGGACCCGGTTCAGGTCGGCGCCCAGCTTCACGAGGACCTGGGCTGCGACGCCCTCGCCCTCGCGGATCAGGCCGAGCAGGATGTGCTCGGTGCCGATGTAGTTGTGGCCGAGCTGAAGGGCCTCGCGGAGCGACAGCTCCAGGACCTTCTTGGCTCGGGGAGTGAAGGGGATGTGGCCGGACGGGGCCTGCTGGCCCTGACCGATGATCTCCTCCACCTGCTGGCGGACCGCCTCGAGCGAAATCCCGAGGCTCTCCAGGGCCTTAGCGGCGACACCCTCACCCTCGTGGATCAGGCCCAGGAGGATGTGCTCGGTGCCGATGTAGTTGTGGTTGAGCATCCGGGCTTCTTCCTGAGCCAGGACGACAACCCGCCGCGCGCGGTCGGTGAACCTCTCGAACATCGTTAATCGCTCCTCAGAGCGGTCAGGCAGTAAGGGGTCGGTCCCCTCCCTGTCCTTCCGCAGCTTAGTCCCGCAAGCGGGGACCGCTCATTTCAACTGCCGACAGCCGGCCCTGCTTCCCGGGGGTTCTCCCGCCCCGAACGCCGACACCTGCTCCAACCCGATGGTGCGAGACGATGTTCCCGCAGGCCAGGCAGATACCCCTATCGCCAGTACGCCGATGGCGAACGTGAGACGTCCGGTGGCCGCGTGTCGCCCCTCCCCACTAGGGATGTCTTACCCGCAATTACAGACAGTCCATGCGGCGTACGCGGGTTCCCTCCGCTAAGGGCGAACATCTTCGTACTCCTGAATGCGCCCGTACGCCCCCAACCCGGACACACTACGTGTTCGGTCAAGGACTGTGCGTAACTCCGGGGCGGGATCGGGAGTTCTTCCGGCATGGCCCTCACCGTCCCGCCGCCCCGAACTCCGATGCCCGCACACCGAGACGCCCGTGCCGGAGGTGACCCGCGGGGCGGTTGGTCCCAGTGGTACGAGCAGCAGCTCGACTGGGCCACCGCCGGCACCGTTCCGGTGCGGCTGCTGACCGGGCTGCGGTTCGACGCACTCGTCGTCCCCGCTGCCGCCGGTCACGCGGCACTGCGTCGGGTGGACCGTGCGGGGCCCGTGGCGCTCATGGGTGAGCGGATGAGTCTGCTGGTGGCAGCCGGAAGCGCGGATGAGCTGCCCGGACTGCTCGACTGGCTGGAGTGGGGGCCAGTCCCCCTCACGCTGACCGCCCTCGGCGCCGGCGGCCGGATCACCGCGCCCCCGCCGCCTGGACGGCCGGGTCCGCCGGGGGCCGCCGTCTGGCTGCGACCCCCCTGGTCACCGCACGGGCAGAACGGGGAACCGGCGCTCCCGGCCCTCTCCGGCTTCGGGGGCAGGGGTGGGGATACTCCCGATCTCGTCCGGCTCGTGGACGCCGTGGCGACCGAATGCCACCGGGCCCGGCTGACGCGTGCCCGGACGAGGCCGGCCTGTGATGAGTCGGCCGCTCAGCCGTTGGCCTTCTCGTAAGCCTCACGGATGTCCGCGGGAACACGGCCCCGGTCATTCACATTGTGGCCGTTCTCGCGCGCCCACTTACGGATCTCGGCGGTGTCCTTGTTGCCACCGGGAACCGCGCGGCCCTTGCCACGCCCGGAGGCAGCACGGCCACCGGTACGGCGGCCACCCTTGGCGTAAGGCTCAAGCAGCGTCCGCAGCTTGTCGGCGTTGCTCGTCGTGAGGTCGATCTCGTAGGTCTTGCCATCCAGCGCGAACGTGACGGTCTCGTCCGCCTCGCCGCCGTCGAGGTCGTCAACAAGAAGGACCTGAACCTTCTGTGCCACCGGATTTCCTTTCATCGAAAATGGAGTACGCGGAAAGGAAACCGCTTTTCCCCGGAAAACACAAACCCTCGGGAGAGGTTCAGCAGCACAAGAAGACGGGAAACGTGCGCGATTCGGACATAGAGCTCGGGGTTCTTCCGACGGTCACAGGTGCAGAAGCATCCGACTGTTGCCCAAGGTGTTCGGCTTCACTCGTTCGAGACCCAGGAACTCCGCGACTCCCTCGTCATAGGAACGCAGCAGCTCGCTGTAGACATCTCCGTCGACCGGCGTCTCTCCGATCTCCACGAAGCCGTGCTTCGCGAAGAAGTCGACTTCGAAGGTGAGACAGAAAACCCGTCGCACGCCCAGCCAGCCGGCGGTCTGCAACAGCTTGTCCAGCACTTGGTGCCCGACTCCGGCTCCCTTGACGCTGTGATCGACCGCCAGAGTACGGACTTCGGCGAGGTCTTCCCACATCACGTGCAGTGCACCGCAGCCGATGACCTGGGCGTCCTCGTCGCGTTCCGCGATCCAGAACTCCTGGATGTCCTCATAAAGGGTGACCGTCGCTTTGTCGAGCAGGATGCCTTCACGCACGTAGCCGTCGAGGAGACGCCGGACGGAGGCCACATCGCTCGTCCTCGCGCGCCGGACGGTGATGGGTACGTTTATAACCGACGGTTCGGTCCGGAAATCGGTTTGCGGAAGCTCTGAGGACATACCCAGACGCTATCGTCCGGGCTCCGGCTCCGCCCCATCGCCCGCTTCAGAGGCTTCGCCGGCCGACGGCGCGGTGTCCTCGGGAAGAGTGGGCACAACCATCCGCATGGCGTCCCGGAGAGCCTCACGCTGCTCGGCCGACATCATGCCGAAGAACGCGACGAGCGCGGCGGCCGGGTTGTCACTCGTCGACCAGGCTTCGTTCATCAGTGCGGCCGAGTACGCGGCGCGGGTGGAGACCGCCGTATATCGATATGCGCGCCCGTCCACTTCCCGGCGCACCCAGCCCTTCTGATGGAGATTGTCCATTACCGTCATGACGGTGGTGTAGGCGATGGATCGTTCCTGCTGAAGGTCCTCAAGGACTTCCCGCACGGTAACCGGACGGTTCCATTGCCAGACCCGGGTCATCACGGCGTCTTCAAGCTCTCCCAATTGACGGGGCACAGCGTCACCCTAGTGCTAAATGTCTGGAATGGGCGGTTATTCACACAACAAAAGGGCGTACAGCTCTCTGGGAGCCGTACGCCCTTCGTACGGTGCTGTGCGCGACGCGCGCGACCTCGCGGGGGTCAGACCGCCTCGGTCCGCGGGGCCTGGTGGGCCGCCTCCGCGCGGCTGATCGCCGCGTCCACGGCCGCGTCCTCCTTGGCCTTGTTGGGACCGCCCTGGCTCTTGACGATCGTCACGACCAGGCCGACGAAGAAGGCTGCCATCACCACGGGGGGCACGAGCGCGGATACGTAGTCCATGACGTCCAGAGTAGCGAGGCGGGTACGGACTTCCGCGCACCCCCCAGGGTCTTTCGTCCGGATCAGGCTGGATCAGGGAGTGGGGTCCGGTGTCCTGCGTGGCGAGGCGGAGGAGGGAGTCATGGCAGAGCCATGGCGCGACCGACGACAACGCCGCGAGGTGCGGCACCAGGGCACGCGAGCCCATCCCGATCCGAACGAGAGGCCCTACCCCGCGGCGCGCTGATGCGGCGGGGGCACCGGGCGGCGGCGCGGCGGGAAGACCTCCGAGGGCTTCGGTGCCGGGCGGTCGGACGGCGCCGCCGGGCGGGCCGGGGCCGCCGGGGCCTTGGGCCTGTCCGGCTCCGCGGC
>CBRG010000342.1 GCA_000470535.1 Streptomyces sp. AW19M42 | reverse complement strand
GGCACCTCCCCACCTGACCCGGGTCCGCCTCACCTCAGGGCCGTCCGGGAACAGCGGGTTCCCGGACGGCTGCCGGTCAGCCGATGCCCGCGGGTTCCAGATCGGCGGCCAGGAACGCAGCTCCCACCAGCCCCGCGTCCGCCCGCAGGGCCGCCCGCTCGATGCGTACTCCTGCCGCGAACGGCAGCACGGCGTACGCGGCGAGATGACGGCGCAGCGGCGGGAACAGCACATCGTGCGCCTCGGCGACCCCGCCCCCGATGACTGCCACCTCGATCTCGACCAGTGTGGCCACCGCCGCGACGGCCGCCGCCAGGGCGCGGGCCGCCGCGTCGAACGCGGCCAGCGCCGACGCGTCGCCCGCCCGGGCGTCGGCCGCAAGACCGGGACCATCGGCCTGCCCTGACGGCTGCCACCCCTGCGCCAACGCGCGCCGGACCAGGGACGGGCCGCTCGCCAACTGCTCGACGCAGCCCCGGGATCCGCAAGGGCAGGGGTCTCCCAGCAGGTCCACGGTCACGTGCCCCAGATGCCCGGCGTTCCCGGTGGGGCCGTTGCGCACCGCTCCGTCCATCACCAGCCCGGCGCCCACACCCGTGGAGACCACCATGCACAGCGCGTCCCTGCAGCCGCGGGCGGCACCGATCCAGTGCTCGGCCGCCGTCATCGCGACCGCGTCGCCGCACAGGGTCACCCGCAACCCGGCGGCCGCCGGCAGCGCGCGCACGCGGTCGACGACAGGGAAGCCGCGCCACCCGGGGATGTTGACCGGGCTCACTGTGCCGCGGCCGATGTCCACGGGCCCGGCGCTGGCGATGCCCAGCGACCCCACCCGCTCCCACTGCGGCAGCGCGGCGAGTTCCGTCACGATGTCCCCGACGGCACGGAAGACCTGCTGCGCGGGCCCCTGCCCCGTAGTCGGGCGCTGCACCCGGTGGAGCACCCTGCCGGTCCTGTCCAGGACCGCCCCGGCGATCTTGGTGCCGCCGATGTCCAGGGCGGCCAGCAGTCCCTCGCCGCTCTGTCCGGCGGGGGCGGGCGACGCCTCGGGGGCACATATGACCATGACTGTTCTCCGTTCGGGTGAGGGGCCGAAACCGGCGACGCGGTGGCGGGGACGCGGTTGTGCGGGAGAGCCGCCGCAGGAGAACCGCTTCGCTGGGCGACGGCGGCAGAATCGGGCCGAGTCTACTGCATCGTTTTATATCCGTGGCGGAGAACACTGTGGGCGAACCCGATCCATAAATACTAGAACGTTTTATGGACGCGGCGCTCTGCTCGCACTACGGTGAACTCGCTTGCCGTCCAGAGGAGTTGTGAGGAACCAGCTCGCCTGCGGCCCGTCCGCCCCGGCCGCCGTCCTCTCGGCGTCGCCGCAGCGGATCCCGTATCGCCCATTTCGAGGGAGTGCCATGATCCTGAGACTGTCCACCGGCCGTCCCGGCAGCCCCGCGCGCCGGTCCCGGCGCCGCGCCTCGGCCTTCGCGGCAGGCTGTGCCCTGCTGACGGTCCTGGCCACCACGCACAGTGCCACTGCCCAGGCCCCCGGCGCCGCCGGCGGTGTGCGTCAGTGGGTGACCGACGCCCGGACCACCGGCGCCCAACTCGGCTCGGCCACCGACCTGGTGCCCGAGCCGGGGCCCGCCGACACGACCGTGCACGTCGACCCCACGCTCACCTTTCAGAAGCTCACCGGGTTCGGGGCCTCCCTCACGGACTCCTCTGCGGCCGTGCTCCACCGGCTGGACGAGAAGCGACGCGACGCCCTGATGGCGGAGCTGTTCAGCCCGCGCGGCGGCAACGGCCTCAGCATGCTGCGCCAGCCCATCGGCGCCTCGGACTTCGCCACTTCCCTCTACAGCCTCGACGACGTGCCGGCGGGCAGCACCGACTACGCCCTCAAGCACTTCAGCATCGCCCACGACACCCGGCAGATCCTGCCGCTGCTGCGCCGGGCCAAGGCCCTCAACCCCCGGCTGAAGGTCATCGCGAGTCCATGGAGCCCGCCGGCCTGGATGAAGACCGGCGGCTCGATGATCGACGGCAAGCTCATCGACGACCCGCGGATCTACGACGTCTACGCCCGGTACCTGGTCAAGTTCGTCCAGGCGTACGCGGCGCACGGCGTGCCGGTCGACTACCTCACCGTGCAGAACGAGCCCCAGGCCCTGTTGCGCGCCGACTACCCGGGCACCGACCTGCCCGTCGCACAGCAGGCCGCGGTCATCGAGAGGCTCGGCCCGGCACTGGAAAGGGCCGGTCTGCGCACCAAGATCCTCGGGTTCGACCAGAACTGGGCCGAGCACCCCTTCGACGTGAAGGCCCATGAGGACGCCGGGGAGGACCCCGAGCTGAACTACCCGTTCGATCTGCTGAAGTCGCGTGCGAACAAGTGGATCTCGGGGACCGCGTACCACTGCTACTACGGCGACCCCAGTGCCCAGACCGCCCTGAAGGCGTCCTTCCCCGGCAAGGACATCTTCGAGACCGAGTGCAGCGGCGGCGGTATCACCAGGACCATCGGGGCGATGAACAACTGGGCCCGCAGCATGATCTTCTGGAACCTCGCGCTCGACGAGAACCACGGCCCGCACACCGGCGGCTGCACCGGCTGCCACGGCACGGTGGACATCGACTCCCGTACGGACGAGGTCACCTACACCGACAACTACTACACGCTGGCGCACTTCTCCCGCTTCACCCGCCCCGGTGCCACCCGCATCGCGGCGAGCGTGGCCGCGGCCGAGGGCGACAGCGCGCCCCTGCAGGTGGCGGCCTTCAGCAACCCCGACGGCAGTACCGCGCTCGTCGTGCACAACCCCAGCACGACGGCCGCGCACACCACGACGATCAGCGCGCCCGGCGTTCACGTGACCACCGGCGTCGCGCCCGCCTCCACCGTCACCTACACCTGGGCCCGCCCGTGACGGGATGCGGGAGGACGGGGCGGATCAGGGTCCCGCGGATATAAAACGTTCGAGTAAAATGACGAGCCGGCCACCCCGGGGACGCCTTCCCGGCCGGCTCGTCGCTCTCGTGCCGGCCATGGCCGCGAGGCCGTATCCCGTGGCGGGCAGGGGAAAAGCGTCTACTATGAGGCCGCTCGGTGCCTGGTGGTGGCGCAGGGGGCCCCGCTGTCCGGGCTACTGGCACGCTCAAGCATCGCAGGCCCTACGGGTCGGGCATCGCGAGGACAACACGCACTAAGGCGGACACTGTGGCGGGTCGGACGGCATCTCCCTCAGGAAGCGGGCGCAAGACCACGATCAGGGACGTCGCCCAGCGGGCCGGCGTCTCGCCGTCAGCGGTGACCCTGGCCGTGCACGGCAAGCCGGGTGTCTCGACGACGACCAAGGAGCGGATCCTGCAGGCCGCCAGGGACCTCGGCTGGAGCCCGAACCAGGCGGCCCAGTCACTGAAGGGGCAGGCGCTGCACTCGGTGGGGCTTGCCATCGCCAGGCCTGCCCGGATGCTGGGCCTCGAACCGTTCTACATGGAGTTCATCTCCGGCATAGAGAGCGTGCTGACGCAGCACTCGTGCTCGCTGCTGCTGCGGCTGGTGGAACCGGACGAGGAGATCGGGGTCCATCGCGACTGGTGGCAGGGCAACCGGGCCAGCGGCAGCATCCTCGTCGACCTGCGCGTGGACGACCCGCGCATCGCCGCGCTCTCTGCCATCGGCCTGCCCGCCGTCGCGGTCGGACACCCCTCGCTGGCCGGTCCGTTCACCGCGGTGTGGACCGACGACGCGGCCGCTGTGGTGGAGGCCGTGCGCTACCTGGCGGCTCTCGGGCACCGCACGATCGCCCGGGTCAGCGGCCCGGCCGAACTGGGCCACAGCATGATCCGCACCAAGGCGTTCACGGACACCGCGCAGGAGCTCGGGCTACAGGCGCGCACCGAGGTGGCCGACTTCTCCGCCGACCAGGGCAGCCGGGCGTGCCGCACGTTGCTGCTGTCGGCTGAACGCCCCACCGCGATCATCTTCGACAACGACCTGATGGCCGTGACGGCGCTGGGAGTCGCCGCGGAGTTCGGTCTCTCCGTGCCCCACGACCTGTCCCTGCTGGCCTGGGACGACTCCCAGCTGTGCCAGCTCACCCGTCCGACGCTCTCCGCGATGCAGCACGACGTCTTCTCCTTCGGAGCGGACGTGACCGAGACGCTGTTCGACGTGATGCTGGGCCGGGAGGCCACGTCGCACGCGACGCAGGTGCCCAGGCTCGTGCCGCGGGCCTCCACGGCGCCCCCGCCCCGGACGTGAGTCACGGGCGTCGGCCGCGCCCCTGCGGTACGCCACCCGCCGCGGTGTCCATCCGCCCATGCGCCGGGCGGGACCGCAGATTCACCTCCCCGACCCGGCAACCCCCCCGCCCCCCGGCGGCGACCACTGAGGGACGGCGGCAAGCACGCGGACGCACCGAGCCGCGTACGAGCCGCCGGGAACAGCACCCTCCCCGCACGTCGTCGTACCGAAGGGACATCATGCGCACCCACCTCCGCACCCGTAGTCGCGGCCTCACGGCCCTCGCCGCCGCGACAGTCGCCGTCGTCGCCGTCGCCCTGCTTCCGGGGTCCGCCGGGGCCGCCGAAACCTCCCCTGTGGGCTACGGAGCCGGCACGACCGGCGGCGGCAGTTCCGCCGCCGTGACCGTCACCAGCCTCGCCGCCTTCAAGACGGCGGTCACCGGCACCGCCGCCAAGACCGTCAAGGTCAGCGGGATCATCTCGCTGAGCGGCCAGGTCGACATCGGGTCCAACACCACCGTGCTCGGCGTCGGTTCGTCCTCCGGGTTCACCGGCGGCGGGCTCCGGCTGAAGAACTCGGCGAACATCGTGATCCGCAACCTCAACATCAGCAAGCCGGTCGCCCCCGCCGACGGGATCACCGTCCAGAAGTCCACCAAGGTGTGGATCGACCACAACACCTTCTCCGCCGACCGCGACCACGACAAGGACTACTACGACGGCCTGCTCGACATCACGCACGCCTCCGACCAGGTCACCGTCTCCTGGAACACCTTCAAGGACCATTACAAGGGCAGCCTGGTCGGCCACAGCGACAACAACGCGAGCGAGGACACCGGCCACCTCCACGTGACCTACCACCACAACTACTTCGACAACGTCAACTCCCGCATTCCCAGCCTCCGGTTCGGAACCGGACACTTCTACGACAACTACGTCGTGGGCGCCTCGACGGCGGTGCACTCCCGGATGGGCGCGCAGATGCTGGTGGAGAACAACGTCTTCCGCAGCACCGGTGTCGCCATCACCACCATCCGCGACAGCGACGAGGACGGCTACGTCGTGGAACGCGGCAACGACCTCGGCGGCGCGGCCACCGAGATCTCCCAGGTCGGCACGTTGACCCAGGCGCCGTACTCGTACACCGCGGAGCCGGCCTCGTCCGTCGTCTCCTCGGTGACCGGCGGAGCGGGCGCCGGCAGGATATAGGGCGTGTCGTCGAACTGCCGTCGTCGCCCGGAGCGCGGCAGACGCCAGTTCGACGACGGGCCCCAGCCTCCGGTGGACCGTGCCCCCGGCCCACCGGAGGCACGGTCCGCAGGGTGGACCCGGCCGCAACCTCCGGCCGTCCGGGAGCGTCCCCTCCATCATGATCCGAACAGCCACGTCCGCCGATCTCGACGAGATAGTCCACCTGCACACCGAAGCGCGTGCCACCTATTACCGCGGCCACCTCCCGGAGGAGGAGTACCTGGGCGCGGAGGAGGTCGGCCGCAGCCGGGGCGGCTGGGCCCGTGCCATCGACCGAGCCGACGCCACCGTGCTCTGCGCGGAGCGGGACGGCGTCCTCGCCGGAATCGCGGCTCACGCCGGGCGCGACGGAGTCATGCACCTGACCCAGCTCCACGTGGCACCGGACCGCTGGCGCGAGGGCGTCGGCACCGAGCTGCACGAGGCGTGCGTGGCGGCCTGGCAGCGGGACGGGGTGGCGGAAGCCCGGCTGGAGGTGTTCGTCCACAACACCCGCGCCCAGTCGTTCTACGTGGCCCGCGGCTGGACTCCCGATCCGGAGCACCCCCGCGCGGGCACCCACCTGGCCCTGCGCCTGGCGGTGCCGGCCGCGGTACGCGCCTGAGGAAGGCGGGAATGACACGGCCCCGGACAGGCGTTCCCAGAGGGCGTGGGGTTTCTCAGTTCCCCCGTGCTGTGTGAGCAGTCCCCCCGAGAGCCCGGAGAGTAGAAGAGTCATGCGCGTCGAGATCTGGAGCGACATCGCCTGCCCGTGGTGCTACATCGGCAAGGCCCGTTTCGAGAAGGGCCTGGCCGGGTTCGCCCACCGTGACGAGGTCGAGGTGGTGCACAGGTCCTTCGAGCTCGACCCGGGGCGGGCCAAGGGGGACACCGTGCAGGTGCTCGACATGCTGGCGCGGAAGTACGGGCGCAGCCCCGAGGAGGCGCGGTCCATGGAGTCGAACGTCGCCGCCAACGCGCACGCCGAGGGGCTCGGCTACCGCACCGAGGGGCGCGACCACGGCAGCACCTTCGACATCCACCGGCTGCTGCACCTGGCCAAGGCCAGCGGCCGCCAGGACGCGCTGCTGGATCTCGCCTACCGGGCGAACTTCGCCGAGGAGCGGTCCGTCTTCGACGGTGAGGTGCTGGTCGAGCTCGCCGTCGAGGCCGGGCTGGACGCCGACGAGGCGCGTGCGGTGCTCGCCGACCCCGAGGCGTACGCGGCCGAGGTGCGGGCCGATGAGCGGGAGGCGTCCGAGCTGGGGGCCAACGGGGTGCCGTTCTTCGTACTGGACCGGCGGTACGGGATCTCCGGCGGCCAGCCCGCCGAGGTCTTCGCCCAGGCCCTGGAGCAGGCCTGGCAGGACCGGCCGCTCACCGCCGTCGGCGTGGACGCCGCGGCCTGCGACGCCGACGGCGCGTGCGAGGTTCCGGCGGCGGGCGGCAACGGCTGACCTCCGGGCCGCCTGCCCGCGCAAGCGTGCGACTGACCTCCTGAGCGTGCGACTGGCCTCCGGCCGACCGCCTGCGTCGCATACGCCTGCGCTGGTCTCCAGCCACCTGCACGCATAAGCGTTGCTATGGGGCACCCCTTAAGTATTGGTGATTGACTATGGGGCAAGGGGGCTCCAGGCTGGGCGCATGATGATCTCTTCGCTCAGCCGTGCGGTCGACGCCGAGTTCGCGCCGGAGACCGCCTACCTGAACACCTCCACCTGCGGGCTGCTGCCCCGCCGTACCGTGGACGCGGTGAAAGCCCTGGCCGAGGAGAACGCCACCGGCCGCCGGGACGGTGCCGGAGACTTCGAGGCCGCCGACAGCGCGCGGGAGGGCTTCGCCCGGCTCGCCGGTGTCGGGGCCGGCCGGGTCGCGGTCGGCAGCTCGGTCGCCGTCCATGTCGGGCTGATCGCCTGCTCGCTGCCCGCCGGGGCCGAAGTGCTGGCGCCGGAGGGGGAGTTCAGCTCCGTCGTCACTCCGTTCGCGGCCCGCGGCGACCTCCGGATGCGGTACGTCCCACTGGAGGGCCTGGCCGACGCGGTGCGTCCCGAGACCGCGCTCGTCGCCTTCTCCTGCGTGCAGTCCGCCGACGGCCGGACCGCGGATCTGGACGCGGTGCGGGCCGCGGCCACCGCCCATGGCGCCCGTACGCTCCTGGACGCCACCCAGTCCGCGGGCTGGCTGCCGCTCGACGCGGGGGCGTACGACTACACGGTCGCGGGCGGCTACAAGTTCCTCCTCTGCCCGCGGGGCGCGTCGTTCCTCACCGTCACGGAGGAGGCGCAGGAGTCACTGCCGCCGGTCTTCGCCGGGTGGGTCAGCTCCGCGGACCGGTGGGGCAGCACCTACGGGCCGGTCGCCGAGCTCGCCCCCGACGCCCGCCGCTACGACGAACCGCCCGCGTTCCTCTCGTACCACGGCGCGGAACACTCCCTCGCCCTGCTGAACGAGATCGGCATCGACGCCCTTCACGACCACGCCACCGGCCTGGCGGCCCGCTTCCGGGACGGGCTGGCCAGGGCCGGGCGCGAGGCGGTGCCGGGGGAGTCGGCCGTGGTCGCGGTGCCCGGACTCGGAGACCGGGCGGCGGAACTGGTGCGGGCCGGGGTGATGGTCTCCAACCGGGCCGGCAACCTACGGGCCGCCTTCCACCTGTACAACACCGAGGCCGACGTGGACCGTGCGCTGGACGTACTCACCGGCTGACCGTTCCGGGCCTCCCCTCCTCCCGTTCGCTACGGCTGGGGAGTGCCCGTCAGCGGGGCTCCGTGCCACCTCCATGTCGACACCCTTGCGCGGCCCGGCAGTTCGGCGCGGCCGGTGGACCACAGCAGTACGGTCCACCGGTCGCTGCCGTCCGGGGCGTCGGGGAAGAGCCGGGCCAGCACCCGGTCGCAGAGGTCTGCGGGCGGAGTCCAGTCGACGCCCAGGCCCTCGGCCAGGTCGTGGGTGTGCACCAGGGCCTCCACGATGCCCATCGCGGCGAATCCCTCCGCGTCGGAGATCCCGTAGCTGTGGTAGGAGCGGACATCCGGCGAGGCCGTCCTGACCATCGCCGCGAGCATCGCCCCGCTGGCCTCCAGGGTCTGCAGCAGGCCCACCGTACCGGCTGCCGGGTCGGCGAAGATCGCGTTGGCCGGTCCGCCCTCGTGCCGCCTGGACCAGTGGAACGGCACCTCGCGGTCCAACGGAGGTGACTGCGGTCCCAGTTGGGCGGCGTACGCGAAGAGGTCGTCGCTCAGGTGCTCCACGGTCTCCCAGCAGTCCCAGGTGAGCGTCCCCGCCGGGATGTGCCAGTCCTTCGCCGGGGACTCCTTGAGCGCGGCGACCGCGAGCCGTACCGCCGAGGTCACGTCGTCCGCGGTGACCGGCAGCCGCGTCCCCGTCAGCAGCGCCCGCTCCCGCGCACTGCACTCCACACAGAACTCGTTGCCCTCCGGATCCGCCAGGGTCGCCCACCCCCGCCCGTTCGGCCTGCGGTGATCCGCCACGAGCGTGGCACCGAGGGCGAGCAGCCGTTCGACCTCCTCGTCCCGGGTGCGGTCGTCCGGCTGGACGTCGAAGTGGATGCGGTTCTTGGTGCTCTTCGGTTCGGGCACGGTGATGAACAGCAGCGCGGCACCGGGGGTCTCGACGAGGGCCTCGGGGTCACCGGGGAAATCGTCGTCGGCCAGCGGGGCGCCCAGCGCCCGGGCCCAGAACGTGGCGAGTTCATAGGCGTTGGCGCAGTCGACGGTGACGTGGTGTACGTGTGAAGTCATGGGCCACACTGTCACCCGTGCGCGCCGTCGGGTCCAGCGAGATATGCCGAGATATGCGCAGGCCCGCCACGCGGTGCGTGACGGGCCCCCACCGCGCACTCGGCGTCTCGTCCCCTTCTCGCAGCGCACCTCGTCTCCGGGAAGCTCGCGGGAGCGACGAAGGAGTGAACGCACGCCACGGCGGCGGGGGTGGGAAGGTATACCGTCCCACCCCCTGCGCCGTGCTGACCGGCTCTACTTCACCGGCGTGAAGTCCCGCGCCCCGATGAACTCCGGGCGGCGGACCGGAGCCGCGAAGGGCTCCTGCGCCTTGTTCTCCACGCTGTTGAACACGATGAAGACATTGCTGCGCGGGTACGGGGTGATGTTGTCCCCGGAGCCGTGCATGGCGTTGCAGTCGAACCAGGTCGCCGAACCGGCCTGCCCCGTGAAGAGCCTGATGCCGTGCCGGTCGGCCATCTTCGTCAGCGCCTGGTCGGACGGGGTGCCCGCGTCCTGCATCTGGAGCGACTTCTTGTAGTTGTCCTTCGGCGTCTCGCCGGCACACCCGAGGAACGACCTGTGCGAGCCGGGCATGATCATCAGCCCGCCGTTGGTGTCGTAGTTCTCGGTCAGCGCGATCGAGACGGACACCGCGCGCATGTTCGGCAGACCGTCCTCGGCGTGCCAGGTCTCGAAGTCCGAGTGCCAGTAGAACCCGGAGGCACCGAAGCCCGGCTTGACGTTGATCCGGGACTGGTGGACGTACACGTCGGAGCCGAGGATCTGCCGGGCCCGGCCCACCACGCGCTCGTCGCTGACCAGCCGGGCGAACACCTCGCTCAGCCGGTGGACCTCGAAGACCGACCGGACGTCCTGCGACTGCGGCTCGATGATCGAGCGCTCGTCGGCCCGGACCGCCGGATCCGCGATCAGCCGCTCAAGCTCGGCGTGGTAGCCGGCCACTTCGTCCGGCTCGATCAGCCGGCCGACGGTGAGGAAGCCGTCCCGGTCGAACCCCTGGAGGTCCTTCGCGGTGACCGGACCCGGTGCGCCGGGCGCGGACCAGATGACCGGGTCCTGGCGGGGAGTGGTCATCTCGGCGGCGCCGCGCGATGGGTACAGGTCGGCGCGTGCATCAGTGGTCATGGTGGTTCAGACCTCCTCGGTCAGCAGCGGGTAGACACCGTTCTCGTCATGCTCCTCCCGTCCGGTGACGGGAGGGTTGAAGACACAGACGCAACGGAAGTCCGTCTTCGGGCGCATGGTGTGGTGCTCATGGCCGTTGAGCAGATACATCGTGCCGGGAGTGATCCAGTGCTTCTCGCCGGTCTCGTCGTTGGTGAGCTCGGCCTCGCCCTCGACGCACAGGACCGCCTCGATGTGGTTGGCGTACCACATCGACGTCTCGGTACCGGCGTACATCGTGGTCTCGTGGAGCGAGAAGCCCACCTTCTCCTGCGCGAGCAGGATGCGCTTGCTCTCCCAGGTGCCGGAGGCGGCCTTCACATGCCGGTCGGTGTTCTCGATGTCACTGAACGATCGGACGATCACGGTGGGTCGGTGCCTTTCTCTCTACGGTGTTTCTCATCGGGCCCGCCCGGGGCGGCCCCGGGGCCAGAGGCGGTCGGGTGACCTAGGACCGGAAAGCGGACGCGGTCACCCGACCGGCTCTCAGGCGGTCTCTCGGACGCAGCGGGCCAGCGTGCGCAGGCCCTCGTCCAACTCCTCGGGGGTGATGGTCAGCGGCGGCAGCAGCTTGACGACCTCGCTCTGCGGGCCGGACGTCTCCAGCAGCAGCCCCAGCTCGAAGGCGCGGGCGCAGACGGCCGACGCACGCGCCGGGTCGTTGAACTCCATGCCCCACACCAGTCCGCGGCCGCGGAACTGCGCGCTGTCGTGCTCGGCGCAGATGGCCAGCAGGGCGTGCTCGACCTGCTCGCCGCGGGCCAGCGTCTGCTTCTCCATCTGCCCGTCCGCCCAGTAGGCGTCGAGCGCGGCGGCGGCGGTGACGAACGCGGGGTTGTTGCCGCGGAAGGTGCCGTTGTGCTCGCCCGGCTCCCAGATGTCCAGCTCGGGCTTGAACAGGCAGAGGGACATGGGCATCCCGTAGCCGCTGATGGACTTCGACAGCGTCACGATGTCCGGCGTGATGCCGGCCTCCTCGAAGGAGAAGAAGCTGCCGGTACGACCGCAGCCCATCTGGATGTCGTCGACGATCAGCAGCATGTCCTGGCGGTGGCACAGCTCCTGGAGCGCGCGCAGCCACTCGGCGCGGGCGACATTGATGCCGCCCTCGCCCTGGACGGTCTCCACGATCACGGCGGCGGGCTTGTTGAGCCCGGAGCCCTGGTCCTCCAGGAGCCGCTCGAACCAGAGGAAGTCGGGGACCTGGCCGTCGAAGTAGTTGTCGAACGGCATCGGGGTGCCGTGTACCAGAGGGATGCCGGCGCCGGCCCGCTTGAAGGCGTTGCCGGTCACGGCCAGCGCGCCGAGCGACATGCCGTGGAAGGCGTTGGTGAACGAGACGACGGACTCGCGGCCCTTGACCTTACGGGCCAGCTTCAGCGCCGACTCGACGGCGTTGGTGCCGGTCGGGCCGGGGAACATCACCTTGTACGGCAGGTCGCGCGGCCGCAGGATGACGTTCTGGAAGGTCTCCAGGAAGGCCCGCTTGGCGGTGGTCGCCATGTCGAGGCCGTGCGTGATGCCGTCGCGCTCGATGTAGTCGATCAGCGCGCGTTTCAGCACCGGGTTGTTGTGGCCGTAGTTGAGGGAACCGGCCCCGGCGAAGAAGTCGAGGTACGAGTGGCCGTCCTCGTCCGTCAGCCGGGCGCCCTGCGCGCGGTCGAACACGGCGGGCCAGCCGCGGCAGTAGCTACGTACCTCTGACTCCAGGGTCTCGAAGACACTGAGGGCGGGCGGGGTGATGGTCACAGCGGGTCTCCTGCGTGAGGGGGGTGTGACGTGCGGCGGTGAAGGGGATCGCGGCGGGCACCGGGGCCCGCCGGCGGAAGTGCGCGCTCAGGCGTGGAACGGGCCTATGCGGTAGAGCACTTCCGGCAGATGAGTGCCCTCGGGGAACAGGCCGCCGTCGAAGAGCACCTCGCGCTCCAGCCCCACGTCGTGGCGCTGGGCGTAGGACGTGAACAGGCGGTCCGACGCAATGTTGTCCGGCGTGATGGTCGTCTCGACCGAGGCAAGGCCCTGGTCCGCGGCGACCCGTGAGGTCAGGTCGTCCAGCAGCTTCGCCGCCAGGCCGGTGCCTCGGTGGCCGTGGTCGACGGCCACCTGCCAGACGACGAGCGTCTCGGGGAGGTCTGGCCTGATGTACCCCGTCACGAAGGCGACCGGGCTGCCGGTCTCGTCGCGGGCGACCACGGAGGTCGCCGCGAAGTCACGGCACCACAGCAGGTAGCTGTACGAGGAGTTGAGGTCCAGGACCTTGGAGTCGCGGGCTATGCGCCAAATCGCGGCTCCGTCCTCCACTCGTGGGGTGTCGATGGTGATGAATTCGCTTCGGGCACGTGCAAAATCTGCTGGTGCGGCGGTCATGGGATTTGAATTTACCCAGCAAATTTCGAAATTGCATCGACGAAAAGGGTTGGGTGGAGGAGTCTTCTGTGCTATCACGCGGGTGCGCGCTCCGGCGCGAATCGGTCGCGGTTTCTTCCGAATTGACCCGTATTTATCGGGCAAAACACCCTCGGTGTGGAGTCGGTCACAACGTGATAACTCTATGGAGACGCAACCGAAATGGGTGACAAGGCCTCGCGGAAACTGGGGTGTTTAGCCTTCGGGGGAGCGGGAAGAAGAATGCGGGGAGCTGCTCTCGACGAGTCGGCTCCCCGCATTGTTGAATTGCGGCGCAATTTATTCGCTGGGCCAGGTTTCCGAAACCGTCTTGCGGGCAGCTTCGAAATTGACCTGCCGGCCGTCGTCGGCCAGCGCCGCCCCCAGGGCCGCGAGCGAGGAGAGCACCGCGCCCCGCGTCGCATCCGTCCCGTAGTGATTGACCCGGATCATCTCCCCCGACAGGGCCCCACCGCCCGCGATCAGCGGCAGCGACGGGTCGGCGGCGAGCGCCCGCGCCACCAGGCCCGCGGCGTCCACGCCCTCCGGAGCGCGCAGCGTGGTCGCGACCGGCGCAGCGGCCTTCGCCTCGCGCACATACGGGGCCAGGCCGCCGCCCAGGGCGAGCGCACCGGCCCGGGTCGCGGCGGCCGCCGCGGCGTGACGGGCCATGAGGACGTCCAGCCCCTCCGCCTCGATCCGCTCCGCACAGGCCTCCAGGGCCAGCATCTCCAGCTGGGCCGGAGCGTGCGGCAGCGCCTTGCGCCCACCGTCGATCCAGCGCTCCTTCCAGTCCAGCAGGGAGAGGTAGGAGCGGCGCGGGGCCTGCGGGTTGGCGGCGAGCCGCTCCCAGGCGCGGGCGCTCACCGACACCGCGGACACCCCGGCCGGTCCGCCCATCGCCTTCTGCGCGCCGATCACGCACAGGTCGACGCCCCACGCGTCCGGCAGCAGCGGCTCCGCGCCCACGGAGGCGACGGCGTCCAGCATGAACAGTGCCCCGTGCGCGCGCACGACCTCACCGATCTCCGCGACCGGGTTGGTGTTGCCGGTCGCCGCCTCCGCGTGGACCAGCGAGACGAAGTCGATCTCCGGGTGCGCGGCCAGCGCCTGCGCGACCTGTTCCGCGGTGACGGCCGTGTGGAAGGGCACCGCCAGGTCGACGACCTCGGCGCCGCAGTCCCGCAGCCAGTTGCCGAAGGTCTGCCCGTACGGACCCGTCACCACGTTCAGCGCGGTCGAACCGGGCCGGGCGCCGCCCCGGATGCAGCCTTCGAGGGGGAGCAGGGCCTCGCCCTGCGTGATGACGACATCCTGCTCGGTGGCGAGGAGGCGGGCCACCCGCCGCTCGATCGCCGCGAAATGCTCCGCGGTGAGCGGGGTGAGGTCGAGGAATGGGTGCGTCACGGTCGGTGCTCTCTTCGGATCGGGGCGGTGTGCGGACCTGCGGACCGGGCCCGCACCGAGCGTACCCAGCACCTCGCGGCCCGCCGGAGCGGTCCCTCGTACAGTGCTGTCCATGAGTGATCACAGGGCGCCGCGGGTGCTGCACGTGAAGGGGCGGGTGCTCGTCGGACCCGAAGAGGTCAGGGACGAACTCTGGGCGGTCGACGGGCGCGTCACGTACGAGCGGCCCGCCGGTGCGGACGGGGCGGCGGTCCTCAACGGATGGGCGCTGCCGGGACTGGTCGACGCCCACTGCCACGTCGGGCTCGACCACCACGGGGCCGTCGACACGGCGACCACGGAGAAGCAGGCCGTCGACGACCGGGAGGCCGGTGCGCTGCTCCTGCGCGACGCGGGTTCGCCCGCCGACACCCGGTGGATCGACGACCGCGAGGACCTGCCGAAGATCATCAGGGCCGGCCGGCACATCGCCAGGACCCGGCGCTACCAGAGGAACTACGCGTACGAGATCGAGCCCGACGAGCTGGTGGCGTACGTGGCACAGGAGGCCCGCCGCGGCGACGGCTGGGTGAAGCTCGTCGGCGACTGGATCGACCGGGAGGTGGGCGACCTGACCGCCTGCTGGCCGCGCGAGGCGGTCGGGGCGGCCATCGCGGAGGCGCACCGGCTGGGCGCCCGGGTCACCGCGCACTGCTTCGCGGAGGACTCGCTGCGCGATCTCGTCGAGGCCGGGATCGACTGCGTCGAGCACGCGACCGGGCTGACGGAGGAGACGATCCCGCTCTTCGCGGAGCGCGGGGTCGCGATCGTCCCGACGCTGGTCAACATCGCCACCTTCCCTTCGCTGGCGCGCGGCGGCGAGGCCAAGTACCCGCGCTGGTCGGCCCACATGCGCCGGCTGCACGAGCGGCGTTACGACACGGTGGGCGCCGCGCACGACGCCGGTGTCCCCGTCTTCGTCGGCACCGACGCGGGCGGGGTGCTGGCGCACGGGCTGGTGGCCGAGGAGGTCGCGGAACTGGTGAAGGCGGGCATCCCGGCGCTGGAGGCGCTGTCCGCGGCGGCCTGGGGCGCCCGCGCCTGGCTCGGCAGGCCGGGACTCGACGAGGGGGCCCCGGCCGACCTGGTGGTGTACGACGAGGACCCGCGGGCGGACGTGCGCGTGCTGGCCGCGCCCCGCGGGGTCGTGCTGAACGGGCGCGTGATCGGCTGACGGGCGGGCCCGGGGCGGAGCGGCCCGGGGGGTGCCGTGTTGACCGGCAGTTACCGGAGGTCGGGCCGCTCGTTGAACCACTTCAGCGTGCGCCCCGGCACGGCCGTCCGTGAGCCGCTCGCACTCGGAGAAACGGGTGAAACGGGTGAAGTGAGTGAACGCGCGTGCCGAGATAATCGAATACAGACACGGAAATCCCCCTTTGGGGTGAACTCACCTCAGGTATCCGCCAGTTCACCCTCTGTGCGTAAAGATTCACGGAGTCGAGGCCACCGGTGCCCGCGATGTCCCCCATTGGACGGCGCCGGTGGCTCCATGTCTCTTGTGGGGGTTCCACCATCTTGAACAGCAACACCTTCCGCCTGGCCGCCGTGGCGGTCGCCGCCGCTCCCGTCGCACTGCTGGTCGCCGTCCCGGCGCAGGCCGCCACCGCGACCACCGCCACGACCACCGGCGACGGGAAGGCCGGCGCGGTAGTGCTCCGTACCGCACTCGACGTCTCGCTCCTGAACAAGACGATCGATGTGCCGCTCAGGACCACGCTCAACGAGGTGCACGCGCCGGCCACCGCGAAGGAGACCGCGCTCAGTGTGCGGCTCGACGGCGTGGACCGGGGACAGCCCGTCAAGGTGCTGCGTGCCGATGTCGCCACGGCGAACGCGACCGTCGGCAAGCACCGTGCCGAGGGCTACACCAACATCGCGAGGGCCCGGCTCCACCTGCCCGGTCTGCCGCTGCTCTCGCTGATCGAGGTGGAGCAGATCACCACCAAGGCGGTCTGTGAGGTGGGCCACCGGCCGGTGGCGGAGGCGAACGTGCTGGGGCATGTGAAGGTGCTCGGCCGGCGCGTGACCCTCACCACCGGAGGCACCACCCGGGTCAAGGTGCCGGGTGCCGGTGAGGTGACGCTCGACCTGGCGAAGACGCACACCACCTCGCGCACCGCGGCGGCCACGGCGCTCCGGCTGAAGGTCTCGGTGAACCCGCTCAAGCTGAACGTCGCAGACGTGCGGGGCGAGGTGACACTCGCAGAGGCCACCTGCGAGACCCCGAAGGCGCCCAAGCCCGGCGGCTCCACCGGCGGTTCGTCGGACGGCGGCTCCAGTGACGGTGGTTCGGGCGACGGCGGTTCGACCGACGGTGGTTCCGGCAACGGGGGTTCCACCGGCGGTGACTCCGGCGGCGATGTGAAGACGCAGACCGGCACCGGCAGCGGACCCGCGGCCACCCACGCCGACCTCGCGGAGACGGGCTCCAGCTCCACCACGCCGTACATCGCAGGAGGCGCGGCGCTGCTGCTGGCGGCCGGCGCGGGCGCGATGGTCGTGACCAGGCGGCGTGCGCAGAACTGACGCGCGGGTGAGCGAGTCAGGGCCCGAGGGGGCGGCCGGGGGGCCGTAGGAAAGCAGGAAAGGGGGCGGAGAGCGGTGCTCCGTGGAGGGAACACCGCTCCCCGCCACCGGTGCGCCACCGGTCGGCCGGGACCGTCACCGGCTCACCGGCTGACGGCGGTCAGCGCTTGGAGCGCCTGGTCGAGCACCTGCAGAAAACGGTTGGTCGTCGTACGGTCGCGCACGGCCAGCCGTAGCCAGTCGGTGCCGAGTCCCGGAAACGTATCGCCGCGCCGGGCCGCGAAGCCCAGCATCCGCAGCCGCTCACGTATCTCCGCGGCCCGCTCAAGCCGGATCAGGACGAACGACCCCGCGGCCGGCTCCACCACCTGGATCTCGGTGAACTCGCGCAGCCCCGCGACCAGATGGCACCGGTCCACCGTGATCCGCTCCGCCGCGGCCGCGGCCTCGGCCAGCGCCCTCGGCTCCATGCACGCCTCGGCCGCCGCCAGCGCGGGCGAGGACACCGGCCACAACGGCTGAGCCTCCGCCAGCAGGCGCACGGTCTCCGGCGCCGCCGTGACGTAGCCGATCCGCAGTCCGGCGAGACCCCAGGTCTTGGTGAGGCTGCGAAGGACCACCAGCCCGGGGACATCCGTACGGCCGCAGAGCGCCTCGCGCTCACCGGGCACCGCGTCCATGAACGCCTCGTCGACCACGAGCGTCCGCCCGGGACGGGCCAGCTGCTCCAGGACGGCCGCGGGGTGCAGCACGGACGTCGGGTTGGTCGGATTGCCGACCACCACCAGGTCCGCGTCCGCCGGAACGGTGGCAGGATCCAGCCGGAAGCCGTCCTCGGCCCGCAGCAGCACCCGCCCCACCTCGTGCCCGGCCGCGCGCAGGGCGGCCTCCGGCTCGGTGAACTGGGGATGGACCACGACCGGCCGCCGGGCCGGCAGCGCGCGGGCGATCAGTACGAACGCCTCCGCCGCACCGGAGGTCAGCAGGATCCGCTCGGGCGGCAGCCCGTGCCGTGCGGCGACCGCCGCGAGCGCCGGACGTCCGTCCGGATAGGCGGCAAGCGCGCCCAGCGACGCGGCTATCCGCTCCTTCAGCCAGGCCGGTGGGGTACCGGCCCGTACGTTGACGGCGAGATCGGTCAGATCCCGGCCCCGTCCCCGTACCTCCGCGTCACCGTGATGCCGCAGATCGTGGGCTCCCGCGCCGGTGGCGTCGGGGCTCTCAGTGGGAGTGTGCATGACCGCCATGGTGGGGGTGGGGGCGGGGGAACGGCCGTCGTCGTCGGGGTGGAAGTACGGCAGAACGACTATGCGCCCCGCGACGGGCTTCACGCAACGGTCCGGACCGGACGGCGCGACGGGCGCGGACGGCGCTTCGAGCGCCGGCGCGGCCTCCGCGACGACGCGCCTGTGTCGCGGGGCCCGGCGGACGACCGCGCAGGTGACCATCGCCGCGCGCCCCTCGGGGTGCGACTTCCGCTTCGGTACGAGGAGTTCGCCGCCCGCGGCGAGCGCCGCGGCCTCCGCCACCGACGGCGTGCCGACGGCGGCGAGCGGCGCGCCGGACGGATGCGGCACCTCGACGCGGGCCAGCACCTCGGCCGGGTACGTCAGCAGCGGCACACCGAGCCGTGCGGCGGCGGCCACGATCCCCGGCTCCCCGGCCCTGGCATCGACGGTCGCCAACTCCGCGACGCCCAGCGGCGAGAGCCCCGCCCCCGCCAGGGTCTCCCGGATCAGCCCGAGTACCTCGTCCTGCGGCGCGCCCGTGGAGGCGCCGATCCCGACGGTGAGCGAGGCGGTCCTCGGACCGGGCAGGTGACCGTCGGCACTTTCGGTCATGGAGCACTCCTTGCGGACTGATGAACAGGAACGACGGCGGGCGCCCTGAGATGCGCGCACCGGGTTCAATCGGCTAGCAAGAGCCCATGGCGGTGTTCGTCGCGCTCGGCGCGTTCCTGATGACCCTGGCCGGCGGCTGGGTCGCCCAGCGCGTCACCGACCGCCGCCACCTCGTACTCGGCTTCGCCGGCGGACTGATGCTCGGCGTGGTCGGCCTGGACCTGCTGCCGGAGGCGATCGAGGCCGCCGGCGGCCTGGTCTTCGGCGTACCGGCGGCCCTGCTGCTCTTCGTCGTCGGCTTCCTGGTCGCACACCTGGTGGAGCGGCTGCTCGCGGTACGCCAGGCCGCGCACGGGGCGGGCGAGGAACGGGTGCCCCAGGTCGGGCTGACGGCCGCGGCGGCGATGGTCGGCCACAGCCTGATGGACGGCGTGGCGCTCGGAGCGGCCTTCCAGGTCGGCGGCGGCATGGGCGCGGCCGTCGCCCTCGCCGTGATCACCCATGACTTCGCGGACGGCTTCAACACGTACACGATCACCAGCCTGTACGGGAACGCCCGCCGCAGGGCCCTCACGATGCTCTACGCGGACGCGGCGGCGCCCGTCGTCGGTGCGGCGACGACGCTTCTGTTCACCCTTCCGGCGGAACTCCTCGGCTGCTATCTCGGCTTCTTCGGCGGAGCGCTGCTCTACCTCGCCGCCGCCGAGATCCTCCCCGAGGCGCACCACGACCATCCGGCCCGCTCCACGCTGCTCTGGACGGTCGCCGGAGTGGGCTTCATCTGGCTGGTGGTGGGCATCGCGGACTGACCGGCTCACCGTGTGCCACCCGGTGCCGTGCCCGTGTTCATCACCCGCACCTCTCGACGAACCGGCGGGCGGTGCCGGGCGCGGTGGCCCAGTGGGTGTGCAGGTAGCTCGCGTGGACGCCCCGCTGCACGAACCCCTCCACGCGCCGCTCCGGCCGGTGCATGCCCCAGGCCGGCTCGTCCCCGGCGCCCGGCTCCAGCACGGTGCGGTGGAACTCGTGCCCGCGCATCCGGGTGCCCGCCGCCGCGAGGGCGTTGTCGGTGAGCGCCACGGCGTCCCGGTAACCGAGCGTCAGCCGCTGGGACATCCGGCCCTCGGCATTCAGCACCCCGCACATCGGCAGCCCGTCGAGCGACCGCGCCAGATAGAGCAGCCCCGCACACTCGGCGGCCACCGGTGCCCCGGACGCCGCCAGCTCCGCGACGGTCTTGCGCAACGGCTCGTTGGCGGACAGCTCGGGGCCGTACACCTCGGGAAACCCGCCCCCGATGACCAGCCCCCGAGTCCCTTCGGGCAACGACTCGTCCCGCAACGGATCGAACGGCACCACCTCGGCCCCGGCGGCGGTGAGCAGCTCACTGTGCTCGGCGTAGGAGAAGGTGAACGCTGCCCCGGAGGCAACAGCGATCCGCACCCCCGCCGAGGCCCTGTCCGGTCCCTCCGGCGTTCGAGGCGCGGGGGCCGGAGCGGAGCCCCGTACACGGGCAGAGTGGGGTCTCCCCTGCTCGAACGAAGCTGAGAGCTTGGGGATGGGCACAGCCCCGCCGCAGGCGGCCACCGCACCCTCCGCGTCCCACACCTCACCCGTCACCGGTGGCGCGGACCGCGCCAGCGCCATCAGCCCGTCCAGGTCGCACCCGGCCAGCACCTGCCCCGCCATCGCGGCGACAGCGGCCACCGCGTCGCCCCGGCGTTCGGCCACCGGCACCAGGCCCAGATGCCGCGACGGCACCGCCAGCTGCCCGGCCCGCCGCAGCACCCCCAGCACCGGCACCCCGGACTCCTCCAGGGCCTCGCGCAACAGCGCCTCGTGCCGGTCGGAGCCGACCTTGTTCAGGATCACCCCGCCGATCCGTACCTGCGGGTCCCACGACGCGAAACCGTGCACCAGCGCCGCCACGGAGCGCGACTGCGACGACGCGTCCACGACCAGCACCACCGGCGCCCGCAGCAGCTTCGCGACATGCGCGGTGGAGGCCAGCTCACCGAGTCCGGAGGCCCCGTCGTACAGCCCCATCACGCCCTCGACGACCGCCAGGTCACAGCCGCGCGCACCGTGCGCGAACAGCGGAGCGATCAGCTCAGGGCCGCACATGAACGCGTCGAGATTGCGCCCCGGCCGCCCCGTGGCAAGGGTGTGGTAGCCCGGGTCGATGTAGTCGGGCCCCACCTTGTGCCCGGACACGGCGAGGCCTCGCCCGGCGAAGGCGGCCATCAGGCCCGTCGCGACGGTGGTCTTGCCGCTGCCGGACGACGGAGCGGCGATGACCAGGCGCGGAATCGTCACCACTCGATGCCCCTCTGGCCCTTCTGCCCGGCGTCCATCGGGTGCTTGACCTTCGACATGTCGGTCACCAGGTCAGCCGCGTCCAGCAACGCGGCGGGTGCGTTGCGCCCGGTGATCACCACGTGCTGCGAACCGGGCCGGTCGCGCAGCACCTGGACCACCTCTTCGGTGTCGACCCAGCCCCAGTGCATCGGGTAGGCGAACTCGTCGAGCACGTAGAGCCGGTGCGTCTCGGCGGCGAGATCACGCTTGACCTGCTCCCAGCCCTCGCGGGCCGCCGCCTCGTTGTCCAGCTGCTGGTCGCGCTGGACCCAGGACCAGCCCTCGCCCATCTTGTGCCAGACGACGGGCCCGCCCTCACCGCTCGCGCCCAGGACCTTCAGCGCGTTCTCCTCGCCGACCTTCCACTTCGCGGACTTCACGAACTGGAAGACCCCGACCGGCCACCCTTGATTCCAGGCGCGCAGCGCCAGCCCGAAGGCCGCCGTCGACTTCCCCTTGCCGATACCGGTGTGCACCATCAGCAGCGGCCGGTTGCGGCGCTGCCGGGTGGTGAGTCCGTCGTCCGGCACACTGACCGGCTGTCCCTGCGGCATTAAGCGGCCCTCCTGTTGTCGCCCTGAACGTCCTTGACCAGCCCGGCGATCGAGTCGGCCCGCAGCTCGTCGAGCGTGACGGCGGTACCGCCCAGATCGGCCGCCAGACTCGCCGCCAGCCCGAGCCGTACCGGACCCGACTCGCAGTCCACGACCACGGACGCGGTGCCCTCGGCCTCGTGCAGCCGGGCCGCCCGCGCGGCCAGCGCCACCGGCTCAGGCCCGCCGGTCGCCCGTCCGTCGGTCACCACGACCAGCAGCGGCCGCCGCGACGGATCGCGCAGCCGCTCCACCCGCAGCACGTCATGGGCCTTCAGCAGCCCGGCGGCCACCGGGGTACGGCCCCCGGTGGGCAGTGTCTCCAGCCGCGCGGCGGCCGCGTCCACCGAGGAGGTCGGCGGCAGCACCACGGCCGCCTCCTTGCCCCGGAAGGTGATCAGCCCGACCTTGTCCCGCCGCTGATAGGCATCCATCAGCAGCGAGAGGACCGCGCCCTTCACGGCCGTCATCCGCTGCCGGGCCGCCATCGACCCCGACGCGTCCACGACGAACAGCACGAGATTCCCCTCGCGCCCCTCCCGCGTGGCCTGCCGCAGATCGTCCCGCCGCACCACCAGACCCCGCCCGGACCGGCCCCGCGCCCGCTGGTGCGGGGCGGCGGCCTGCACGGTGGCGGCCAGGTGCAGCTTGGTGAGCGCGCCCTGCGGACGCCGCGCGCCGGTGGTCCGCCCGTGCTCGGTACGCGCCCGGGACCGCCG
>CBRG010000341.1 GCA_000470535.1 Streptomyces sp. AW19M42 | reverse complement strand
CCTGCCACTGGCTCGCGCCCAGCAGCCCCCATGGGCCGCCGAGCGCCTCCCAGGAGCGGGCCAGTTCGATCGTCAGCCAGCCGCACGGCACCACGACCACGGCCGTCACCACCGCCGCTCCGGACAGCCGCCTGCCCAGCAGACGGGAGACGAGCAGGCCCCACGGGGCCCAGAGCAGACCGAGCAGCGCCGCCAGCACCACGATGAACACATGGAGACTCGGCATCAGCCAGTGGTGCACGGCCAACATGTATCCGGTGCCGCCGAGCCACCCGTCGACGGCCGCCCTGCGGCCCGTGCCGGCGGACCGGATCAGCAGCAGCAGGGGCACCAGGGCGACGTAGGCGAACCACCACAGCGCGGGAGCGGGGAACGCCAGCGCCGGCAGCGCGCCGGCGAGGAGCGCGACGACACCGCGCCACACGGTCGATCGGAGTATCCGTTCGCCCCACTCGCGCCGCTGCCCGGCCCCGGTCCACATGGAGCGCCTCCTCGTCCTTCCCGCGTCGTCCTGCCCGTGCCACCCGGTCTCCCGGGAACCCGTTCCCGTGTTCTCCCCCAGTGTGGGGCAGCGGAAGCGGACCGGCGCGGATCAGTCGGCGGCGAGGGCGCCCGTCACGCTCCGCCACTTCTCGTGAACGGTCACGCCCCGGATCCGCCAGCCGTCCTCCGTGCGGGCCAGCTCGAAGACGTAGCGGCCGCCGGAGACGAAGTTCGGTGCGGTCGGACGGGCTTCGTCCGTACCGCTCCCGGCGCTTTCGGTGTCCTTCCCGAGCCGCATCGGATTCATGTAGTCGGCCTGCACCCGGGCGCCGTCGCCCGGGTACCCGCCGAGATCCTGGAGGTCGAGCCGACGGTTGACGATCAGATGCTGCCGCACGGGAAAGAGCAGCATGGTCTGCGAGAGCCACTGGGCGACCTCGGGGGCGGGCCCTTCGATACCGCCCGCGGTGCGGTAGTCGGCGCGGCCGTCCGGGGTGAACAGCGCCCGGTAGTCCGCCCATTCGCCGTCGTCCACCGCCACCGCGTAGCCGGTGATCACTGCGTCGATGGAGATCCGGTCCATCACGGTCGAGAGATCCACACGCTGCGTCATCGGGTCAGTCTGGGCCCAGGGGCGTCAGGGGCCAAGAGCCGTGCACCGGCCACGGACCCGGACCGGCCGTGAAGGGGCGCCGCCGGAGGCACGGCGGGGCGCTGGCCGACGGCGTCAGCCGGGGACCACGGCCACCGGGCCCCGCGCATGGGTGAGCGTGGTCTGCGCCACCGGGGAGAGGCCGAGACCGAGCGACTCGCCGCCCCTGCGCCGCCCGATCACCGTCAGGCCCGCGGTCGCCGACGCCGCGACCAGCGTGTGTGACGCGGAGCCGTTGACGGGTTCCATCACGACCTCGACCTGCGGGTAGTCCTCCTGCCGGCCCGCGGTGAGCTCGGCGAGGGTGCGCTCGGCCGAGCCGGCCGCCGCCTCCCGGTCGAAGACGGGTCCGCCGGACAGCATCGAGGAGAACATCGTCCAGCCGTGCACGATCCGCAACCGGGCACCGGGGCGCGAAGCGGCCGCCTCGAAGGCGAACCCCAGCACCGGCTCGCTGCTCTCGTCGGCGGCCACGCCCGCGACGACGTCCGGGAATCCCTCCGCCGTCTCCTCCGCGTCCTCCTCCCGCTGCCCGCCGTGGACGACGACCACGGGACACCGGGCCATGGACGCGGTCGCCAGGCTGTTGGACCCCAGCATCAGGGAGCGGTAGCCGCCGAGTCCGCGCGAGCCGACCACCACCATCGACGCGGCCCGGCTCAGCGCGGTCAGTGCCGCCGCCGGGAAGTCCAGCGGTGCGAGTGTCGTGGGGTGCAGCCCGGGTGCGATCTCGTTCACCCGGCGTACCGACTCCGTGAGCAACTCCTCCGCCTCGCGCTGCTGCGCCTCCTGGCAGGCCCGGTGGGTGGGCTGGAGTGCGTGCACGACCACCAGTTCGAGCCCTCGGCCGCGCGCCTCGCGGGCCGCCCAGTCCAGTGCGTCGCGGCCTGGCGAGGAGCCTTCGACCCCGGCGATCACGGGATGTTCGGTACTGGTCATGGCTGGCTCCGGAGTGCGCGGCGGGAGTCCTGTGGTCCGGCGCGCGCCGGGGACGTGCCTCGTACGCTACGGCGCGGACCGGAAGGGGGCCTCCCGGCACGGTGGGGCGGCGGAGGATCAGGTGGCGCGATCGGGCGAGGGGGCCCGGTCGCGGAGATCACGAATGACATGGTCGCTCTTGTCCTCGTCTGCCGTCGCGCCTGCACCTATGCTCACGGGATGGAGCAGAGCGAAGTCGTGAAGCGTGTGATCGGCATCCTCACCGAAGCGGGCGAGATGCGCAGGCTCTTGGAGGAGAGTCCTGACCGCGGTGACCCCAGCAACGACTCGACCGTGGTGACCGCCCTCCTGAACGAGACGATGCCGCGGATCGCGATCCCGGAGGACGCCACGATCGAGGACGTGGTGGGCCTGGTGGGCCGCGAGGTCGGCGGTGCGGTGGAGCAACTCGTCGGAGCGTTCACCCTGGCGTTCGCGATGCTGGCGCAGGTGCACGACTCAGGCCAGACGGACGTGTCGTCCGCCGATGTGTTGCAGGACCTCGCCCTGCGGGCCGAACAGTTCGGCACCGAGGGGCCGGGGGAGACGGAAGTCTGAAGTCTCCCGGCGGTCTCCCGGCCGGGCGGCGTATGCGTCGGCACCGGTGCCGGGAGGACCGCGTCGCGGGTGGTCGCAGGCACATCAGCAAGCGGTCCGGGGCGGGGAGTGGTCGAGCCGTGCTTTTCTGACCACATGTCGGACAGCTGACCCCACGAGTGCCCGAGGCCAAGGCGCACGGGTTCCAGCCGCAGCCGCCCGGCCTGCCAGGGGGGTGGCTCGGCCGGGCCGAACCCGCCTCGGCGAGGCGCTCGCCACCGCCCAGCTCAAGCTGCGGGCCGCCCTTCCGGCGGAGCTGCGCGAGCACGCCGGGCGGAATCCAGGAGCGCTTCCTGCTCGGCGCCCCCGGCCGGTACGGCGACGCCGACCGTACGCCTCACCTCGCCGCGGCCGCCGCCGCGGCGAGGGCACGGCTGGCGGTGGTACTGCGATACCGGCGCTGGCGGGCGCCGGAGGAGATCGAACGGCGGGGGGAGCCGTACGGGCTCGTCCTCAAGGCCGGCCGCTGGTATCTGGTCGCCGACGGACCATCCGGGATCGGCTCCTACCGGATCGACCAGATCCTCGAAATCCGGCCGCTGCAAGATGAATGTGCCATCCAGGACGGGTTTGACCCGGCCAGGCCCCGGAACAGCTGTCTGGCCGACTTCCGAGCGCGACTGCACACCGGGGAAGCTCTGCTGCGGCTCACCCCGGAGGGGGCCCGCCGCCTCGGCGTCACACCCACCGGCGAGGGATGGACGGAGGCCCGGGTGCTCATCGAGTCGATCGACCACGCCTACGGAGAGTTCCTGCGGCTGGGCGCCGACGTCGAGGTCATGGCACCGGCTGAACTCCGCGACCGCATCGCCGACACGGGACGGACTATGGCCACCCGCTACGAAGGGTGACCCCGGGCGGAGGGTTCTCCCGACCGGGGCACCGGTGCCTGATGTGCGAGCCGGGCCCGTCGGGCTGCCGTCCACGCCTCACGCACGGGGCAGCCGCTGACAGGGGGCCCGGCATCGCCCGCACGGCCCTCTCGACACCTCCCGCTATCGGCTACTCAGGGTATGGATCGGCTTTTTCAGAGTGTTAAGTCATATTTTCGCACTGATTCATGCGATCTCTTAGGCGATCAACCGATCAGTACGACAATCATCCTGGGTTGAAGGAGTTCAGCATGCGTATTTCCGCTTCCGTCCGTACCCGCAGTGTCCGTGTGGGGGGTGCCGCTGTCGTTGCGGTCGCCATCGCCGGAGCGACGCTGGCTGGAGCATCCGCCGCCTACGCCGTCCCCGGCGACAGCGGCAACATCGACGTCCGCTCGGTAGGCTGGAACTCGCGCGGCCAGGACGGGGTGGAGGTCTGCAAGTTCGTCCTCAACGCGAGCAACTTCGAGTCGTTCCCGGCGGTTCCCTGGACGATCACCGCGCAGCCCCCGACCGTCCCCCCGGGCGACACCCTGCAGAGCACACTGCCCCTGGTGAACGGCTCGGCCCGCAGCCAGGAGTACCTGCTCCCGGAGGGTACGTACCAGCTGGTGTGGATCGTCCCGGCGGGCCCGAAGCAGAAGAGCTTCCGGGTCGACTGCGACAAGCCCGCCAACCACGGCGGTCGTGCGGACGGCAACGACCGTGACTCGTCCGCTTCCGGCGCCGAGTCGAACTACGAGAAGCCGTCCGGTGGCGTGCCCGCCGGTGGCGGCGGCGTCCCGGACATGACCAACCTCAGCTCCGACAGTGACTGGAGCGTCGGCACGAGTGCCGCGCTGGCCGCCGGGACGGTCGGAGCCGCAGGCCTGATCATGGTCCGCCGAGCCGCACGCCGTCGTGCCCGCAACGAGGCATAGGGCCCGCAGACGACGACGGGGGCCGACCCGTGCATGCCGTCTCACGATGACACTGTGCGTGTTCTCCTCACTGATGGCCGGCATCGTCTGGGCGAGTTCGGACTCGTCCGACGACCCGTCGGTCTCCGCCACCCGCGGCGGCGATGCCGCGGGCGGCGGAGACCTGCCGGGGCAGCGAGTCAAGCACCCGCCCCTGTCACCCTCACGACCGGTGAAGATCGCGGTTCCCGGCATCTTCATCGAGGCCCCGGTCATCGGTCTCGGGCTCGACGCCAAGGGCCATCTCGGGGCCCCGCCGCTGAGTAGGCCGAGGGTGGTGGGCTGGTACCGGAACGGCCCGTCACCCGGTGACGCGGGGACCTCTTTGATCGTCGGTCACCGCGACACCGAGACGGGGCCGGCTATCTTCCTCAACCTCAACGCCCTGCGCCGGGGTGACAAGGTGAGGGTCTCCCGGGCCGACCGGCGTACCGCGGTCTTCGCCGTCGATGAGGTCAAGACCTACACGAAGGACGATTTCCCGGACGACAAGGTGTACGGCACCACCAACCGTCCGGAGCTCAGACTCATGACGTGCGGCGGGCGCTTCAACAAGAAGAGCGGCTACTCGGCCAACGTGGTCGTCTTCGCCCACCTGACGTCACTGAAGAAGCAGGCGGCCTGAAAGCTGTCAGCAACACGGGAGCGGCCGGTACCCCGGGGGCGAGGTACCGGCCGCCCGCGTCTCCTCGCGGACCCGAAGCA
Source organism: Streptomyces sp. AW19M42 (assembly GCA_000470535.1). Taxonomy (GTDB): domain Bacteria; phylum Actinomycetota; class Actinomycetes; order Streptomycetales; family Streptomycetaceae; genus Streptomyces. The sequence goes on along the minus strand of CBRG010000341.1, from coordinate 4,530 downwards.
ACACGACTCCGCCGTCAACTGCCTGCTCCACGAGCTCGGCCGACGGAAGATCGTTGCCGAAGACTGCACCGGCACCACCCTGCGCGAGAACCTCGGACTCCAGCTGCCGGCCAGTGCCGCCACGCCCGCCCGGCTCTGACTCACGGCCTCGTTGAGCGTGCTGGACATCCAGAACCGCGTCCTGGGCCGCTCGTCCCCAGCTCGTCCGCCTGCTGCCCCGCACGGCGGTCAATGTTCGGCAGCAGCCTGACACGGAGTCGGGCCGAGGCCGTCCACCATGCGCAGGAGGACACCTCGGCCGTGCTCAGCGGGGCGGCTCAAGAAGGTCCACCGCAGTCACTCCGCAGTCACCGTCGACGAGCGCCTTCGGCGCTGGCCGTGAGGTAGAGCGGGTCGAGCCCTTCGGTGGCCGCTGTGCCGCTCGCCTCCCGACGTCGGCCGGGCCCGGGTGGCGGTAGCCAGCTCGTGGGCTGACGGTGGTGCAGGGAGCAAGGAGCCGCGAAGGCGTTCGGTACGGGAGCGAGGAGAGACGATGCACGACACTCCTGACGGACGGCGCCGAACCCGCCATGCTCTTGGCCGTCCTCTGCGCGGGCGCGTGGCGGTCGTCACCGGTGCCGCTCGCGGCGTGGGTGAGGCACTCGCGCGCAGCCTCTCCGATGCCGGTATGCGCGTAGCCCTGCTCGGACGCGAGAGGGAGACTCTGCAGGAAGCCGCCGCTGCCCTGCCCGGCCCGAGCATCTGTGTCGAGTCCGACATCACCGACCGCGCGGCGCTCGCGGAAGCCGCACGTCGGGTGGAAGCCGAACTCGGTCCCGCCAGCGTGGTCGTGGCCAACGCCGGCATCGCCGTGAGCGGGTCGTTCGACTGTACGGCCGCCGAACTCTGGCAGCGGGTCATCGACGTCAACCTCACCGGGTCCGCGAACACCGCCCGCGTGTTCCTGCCCCAGCTCACATCGACCCGCGGATATTTCCTCCAGATCGCCTCCACGGCCGCGTTCGGCGCCGCGCCCATGATGAGCGCCTACTGCGCCTCCAAAGCGGGAGCGGAGTCGTTCGCCCTCGCACTGCGCGGTGAGGTCCAGCCGCACGGCGTCCAGGTCGGCATCGCCTACCTGCATTGGACGGGCACCGACATGCTCACCGGCATCAACGACGATCCCGTTCTCGACGCCCTGCGACGCAACCAGCCCCGCATCGCCCGCCGCGTGCACACCCCCGAGCAGGTAGCCCGGTGGCTCACCCAGGGCATCACCCACCGCGCCCCGCAGATCTATGCCCCGCCGTGGCTTCGCTTGTGCCAACCTCTGCGTCCCTTGTTTCCGGCACTCGTGGCCCGGATCACCCGGCGCGAACTGCGGGGCCGGCCCAGCGGCGCACTGTCTGCCCCCGTTGAGGTCCTGGGCATCGGAGGGCGGGCCGACTGGCACTCCTACCAGGCCGGACGCTTCCGGCCCCCACCCGACCGGTAGTCCGATCCGTCGCTGCTCTGCGGCACCTGCGCTCCCGACGTACGTCGGGAGCGTGAGCGGGTGTCACCGCCTGGCAGCCCTTCGCCGCGAGATGGGGGGCGCCCTGACCTGCGGCTGTGCGGGGCGGGGCGTGCTGACGACGTCGTCCGTGAGTAGGGCGACGCCGCAGCAGTCCGGGAGCCGACTTCCCTACCTCCAGAGCCTGAGCCGGAGGCGCGCGATCAGGAGCCGGGCAAGCCCCGCCGCGGCATGTGGCGCCGACGGGCCTGAGCGGGCAAGCCCGATTGGGTTCGGCGAGCCGCGTGGGGCTGCGCCGCGAGGGCAGGCGACGGTTGAGGTCTTCGCGTTGCGGCTTGTGTTGTGGGGCCGTGCCAGTCCAGGCACAGGACGGTGGCGTCGTCCGCGTGGTTTCCGGCGCAGGCGGCCGTGACCGCGGCGACCAGAGCGCGCACTACTTCGCGAGGGTGCTCGGCGGCGGTGTCGCGGATGAGTCCGGGCAGGTCAACGGCTTTGGCTTCACGTTCCTGCATACCGTCGGTATACAGCAGCAGGCGGTCGCCGAGCTGTAGGTCGAGGTCCTGCACTTGGTACGAGCCTTGTCCGACAACACCGAAAGGCAGGTCCACCGTCAGGGGGACCTCGTCGACCTTGCCGTCGCGCAGCAGCAGGGGGCGGGGGTGGCCGGCGTTGACGATCTGGGCGCCTGCTCCGTCGAGGCCGATGCGGATGAGCTGGCCGGTGGCGTAGGTGCGCCTGCCGTGGTCGAGGAGGGCCTGGTGGGTCTGTCGGGCTTGTTCGGCAAGACTGGTCCCGGCGCGGCGGGCGCCGCGGGATGCGTTGACCAGGAGGGTGGCCATGAGGGCTGCGTCGACGTCGTGGCCCATGGCGTCGGTAAGGGACAGGTGCAGAGTGTCCCGGTCCAGGCTGTAGTCGTAGGTGTCACCGGCGATGTCGGAGGCCGGGACCAGGGCGCCGGCCAGGGCGAACTCGGCTGCCTCGCAGGAGGGGGCGGAGGGCAGGAGCTGGCGCTGGATTTCTGAGGCGAGGCTGACCGGGGTGGTGCGGTTGCCCCAGTGGTAGAGGTCGGTGAAGCGGCGGTCGGTGACGATGATGTACGCCAGCGCGTGCGCAGCCTCCTCGACCTGCTCCAGCACATCCTGAGTGACCTGGGGAAGGAAGAGTTCCACGACGCCGATGGTGTCGCCGCGATTGGTGACCGGCGCGAGTACCCGCTGGCCGTGTCCGCTCTCGGATGCCCGCACCGGCTTCTGGGTGCGCAGGACCTCGTCGTACAAGCCGCTGCCGGGCAGGGGTATCTGCCCGGTTCGGCGCTCCCGCAGCGCCGTGTCAGTGACCCGCAGGAGGCGTTGGCCGACGAGGTCGAGGAACAGGAACGACACGTACTGCGCGCCGAAGCGGTCGCGGAGGTTGCTCGCCACGACATCGAGAGAGGCCACCGGCGCCGCATTCTCGGCCGCTGCCAGCACCTCAGCCAGTCCCAATTGCGTACTCGTCACAACAGCCTCCTAGATAATCAGCCATCCTCCTGCCCGCCGGCTCTTCATGAACACGCACGGATTGCGGAGGCGGTGTCCCTGGTCCGGGCCCGCAGCAGGGACGGATCTTCATCCGTTTGGCGGAGTGCCGGTCTCCTTGAGGAGCGAAAAGATGCACGGCCGCGCAAGGCTGGTGCGAGCGGTCAGGGTGGGGGTGTGCGAAGAAGAAGCTGGGGAGACACCGGTGGCGGATGATCGAACGGGCCTGGCCGGGCTCCTGGCCGCGGCCGAGGACGCGGCGCCGGTCGCGTCCATGGACATGGTCGCGCACAACCTGCGTGACCGGTTCGATGCGCGGTACGTCAGCTTCCTCTTCGTCGACGTGGTCGGCCGCCGGGTCGTGCGCATCACCGAGGAGGCCGCCCCTCAGCAAGCCCGACGGGCCGACCAGATCCCGCTGGCCGGCAGCATCTACGACCGGGTGCTGCGCACTCAGAAGCTGGTGCGGCAGCCACACCGCGGCGGGCACAGGGTGGTCACGCCGGTCACCAACCGGGGCGACACCATCGGCGTCCTGGAACTGTTCCTTCCCCAGGTGACTCAGGACGTGCTGGAGGGGGTCGAGGAGGCTGCGCACGCGCTGGCGTACATCGTCGTCACCGACCGCCGCTTCACCGACCTGTACCACTGGGGCGAGCGCACCACCCCGCTCAGCCTGGCTGCCGAGATCCAGCGCCAGCTGCTGCCCTCGGCCCCCTCCTGCGAGGCGGCCCAGTTCACCCTCGCCGCCACCCTGGTGCCCACCGACGCCATCGCGGGAGACACCTACGACTACAGCCTCGACCACGACACCCTTCACCTGGCCGTCAGCGACGCCATGGGCCACGACGTCGACGCATCCCTCATGGCCACCCTCCTGGTCAACGCCTCCCGCAGCGCCCGCCGCGAGGGAAAGGGCCTTGCCGAACAAGCACGCCAGACCAACCAGGCCCTCCTCGACCACGGCCGTGGCACCTTGGCCACCGGCCAGCTCATACGTCTCGCCCTGGACGGGTCCGGCGTGCGGGTCGTCAACGCCGGCCACCCACTGCCGCTGCTGTTGCGCGATGGAAATGCCGACGAAGTACCGCTGAGCGCCGACGTGCCCTTCGGTGTGCACGCACCCGGCGTCTACCGCGTCCAGAACTTCCATCTGCGGCCAGGCGACCGCCTGGTGCTCTACACCGACGGCATGCAAGAACGCCAAGCCGAAGCAGTCGACCTCCCCGACACCATCTGCAACACCGCCGACGAACACCCCCGCGAGGTGGTCCGAACCCTCGCCCAAGCCGTCACCGACGCCTGCGGCGGAAACCTCGCGGACGATGCCACCGTCCTGTGCCTGGACTGGCACGGTGCCCGGTCCGCCGGCCGCCACACCCGAGCCGGATCCGGCACATGAACTGCACACCGTGTCGTCGGCCGAGGTGGTTCTCGGGGGGAGTCCGAGTCTGCACAGTCCAGTACTCGCCCGGGCAGTCCGATGGGGCTGCCCTCGCGATTACTTGACTCTCGAACTCC
>CBRG010000340.1 GCA_000470535.1 Streptomyces sp. AW19M42 | reverse complement strand
GGGGGGGCGGCCCCGCGCCGGGCGTGAGACGGGGAGCTGTCCGGCGAGCGACGTCGCAGTGGCCTCGCCCCGGGCCGCGAGCAGGTGGAGCAGCCTGCGCCGGGTCGGGTCGACCGGGGCGCCGAGGGCGCTGTCGACCACCTTGCGCGTCGCCCGGGGGCGGTGTGGGAGCGCAGCCGCCCCGGGGCCGTGCCTCGCCGTGTCTCGCGGCGACGAAAGCCCGTTGTCCCTGCGGGGTAGCGGCGCGATCATGGGGCTGTCCCGCCCACCGCTTGTAAGGAGTCGCGCATGTCAGTGCCGGCCGACCCGACGGTGCTCCACCCGATGCCCGGCCAGCCGCGCGTGGTGCAGCTCAGGCCACTGGTGAAGTCCCCGCTGATCGAGGTGGGGGAGTACTCGTACTACGACGACCCGGACGACCCCACCGCGTTCGAGACGCGCAACGTGCTCTACCACTACGGCCCGGAGAAGCTGGTCATCGGCAGGTTCTGCGCGCTCGGCACCGGGGTGCGTTTCATCATGAACGGCGCCAACCACCGTATGGACGGCCCCTCCACCTTCCCGTTCCCGACCCTGGGCGGATCATGGACGGACCACTTCGACCTGCTGACCGGACTGCCGGGCCGGGGGGACACCGTCATCGGCCACGACGTCTGGTTCGGCCACAGCGCCACCGTGCTGCCCGGGGTGCGCATCGGGCACGGCGCGATCATCGGCAGCGGCTCCGTGGTCACCAAGGACGTGCCCGACTACGGGATCGTCGGCGGCAACCCGGCGCGTCTCCTGCGCACCCGCTACAGCGAACGGGACATCGCGCGGCTGCTCGCGCTGGCCTGGTGGGACTGGCCGGCGGAGCACATCACCGAGCATGTGCGGACCCTGATGTCGGGCAGCGTCGCTGAACTGGAGGCCGCTGCCCCGCCCGTGTGACACCCCGGCCGGCCCGCCTCTGCTGTGGCACCGGCTGCGCGGCGGCGGACAGCGGCACGCGCAGAATCCGGGTGCGGGGCGCCGGGGGCGCGGGCTAGGGTCTGCGGCATGCACCTTTTCCAGATCTACGGCTGACGCCGACGGGGCAGTGCCCCGCCCGCGTCCGGCATGTCCGTGCGCGCGCCCACGACCCGGCACCTCCGCCGGGGTGGCCGCCGCGCCGGTCTGCCATGTCCATTTTGCCGTAGAGCCGAAATGAGTGATCCTCCATGTCCAGTACCCGTTCCCGCGCGCACATCGCGATGATCGGTGTGTCCGCCGTCAGCCACGTGCTGCCGAGCCTTGAGGTCATCCGTGAACTGGTGGCCCGCGGCCACCGGGTGACCTACGCCAACGGTCCGACGGTGGCCGGCCGGATCGAGGCCACCGGAGCCGAGCTGGTCCCGTGCGGGTCCGTGCTGCCGGTCGCCGACAACAACTGGCCCGACGACCCCATCGCCGCGATGAGCCTCTTCTTCGACGACGCCGTCCAGGCCCTCCCGCAACTGCGGGCCTTCTACGACGAGGACCCAGCGGACCTCTACCTGTACGACATCGGCGCGTACGCCGCGCGTGCGCTGGCCGAATCGCAGAACCGCCCCCTCATGCAGCTGTCCCCGACCTTCGTCGGCTGGGAGAGCTACGGAAAGGACGTGGCCGCGCAGATCTGGAAGCTGCCCGGCGCCGACGCGTACCGGGCGCAATTCGGCCGGTGGCTCACCGAGTGCGGTGCTGCCACCACCGACCTGGACGTCTTCTGCAGCCGTCCCGCGAACACCCTCGCCCTGATCCCCCGGGCGATGCAGCCGCACGGCGACGACGTCGACACGGACACCGTGACGTTCGTCGGCTCGTGCGCCGGCCGGCGTGACGGCGAACAGGCGTGGACCCGTCCCGAGGACGCGGAGCGCGTCCTGCTGGTCTCGCTGGGTTCGGCCTACACCGACCGGCCCGAGTTCTACCGCCAGTGCCTGGCCGCGTACGGCGACCTGCCCGGCTGGCACGTGGTGCTCCAGGTCGGCAGGCACACCGACCGGCGCGAGCTCGGTGCCATCCCGTCCAACGTCGAAGTGCACTCCTGGGTGCCCCAGTCGGCGATCCTGGAGCAGGCCGACGCCTTCGTGACGCATGCGGGCATGGGTGGCAGTTCCGAGGGGCTCTACGCCGGTGTCCCGATGATCGCCGTCCCTCAGGGCGCCGATCAGTTCATGAACGCCGACCGGCTCGTGGAGCTCGGCGTGGCCCGCCGTATCGACACGGGGGACGCCACGGCGGATGCGCTGCGGACCGCCCTCATCGAGCTCGTCGACGACCCGGCGGTCGCGCTTCGTTCGGCGCGGCTGCGCGCGGAGGCGAGGGCCGAGGGCGGCACCATGAGGGCCGCAGACCTCATCGAGGAGCTGCTGGCCTGAACTCCCTGACGCACGCGGTGGGGTGGTGAGCGGCGCCCTGCCGGTTGTCATCCCGCCGCGTGCGGCCACCATCGCAGCCGGAATCACCTGTCCTGGGGGCACCCCCGGCACCCCGTAGAGGACGAGACCCTGACAGGTACGCAAAGGCGCTTGGCCAAGGGCTGTACCGGGGCGGACGGGGCGCCGTTCCGGTCAGCCCGGGGCCCTGCGGCTGAGTTCCTCCCATGCCTGGTAGAGCCCGGTCCTGGTCCGGTTCAGTTCCTGGACCTGGTCGTAGGACCGGGCGCCGACGACGAGCCGTCGGGGCGGGTCCGGCAGAGCGGCCAGTTCCATGATCACGGGTGCGGCCGTGGCCGGGGGCGGCCCGGTCTCGTCGCCCCACATCTCGGACAGTTCGGCGCGCAGGGCTTCGTAGTGCGGGAGGGCCTCGGTCATCGTGGTGCCCTGGGTGAACAGGCCGGTGTCGTAGCCGCCCATCTCCACGACGGTGACCTTGATGCCGAACCGCTCGACCTCCATCGCCAGTGCCTCGCTCACCGAATCGAGCGCCACCTTGCCCGCACCGTAGAAGCCGACGGACGCCATGCCGCCGGCGCCGCCCATCGAGGTGATCTGCAGGATGCGCCCGGAGCCCTGTGCGCGCAGATGGGGCAGGACGGCCTGGGCGACCCAGACCGCGCCGAAGAAGTTGACGTCCAGATGTGCCCGGATCTGTTCCTCCGTGGCTTCTTCCACCATTCCGTAGAGCAGGCCGCCGGCGTTGTTGACCACGACGTCGAGCCGGCCGAAGGCCGCTGCCGCGAGGTCCGCGGCGTCGAACACGGCCCGGCGGTCGGAGACGTCCAGCGGCAACCGGGCGAGAGCGTCCGGGTAGGCGTCGGCCAGGGCCGCGAGCGGTTCGACGTTGCGGGCCGAGGCCACGACGCGGTCCCCGGCGGCCAGGGCCGCCTCGGTGAACGCTCTGCCCAGGCCCCGCGAAGCGCCGGTGATGAACCAGACTTTGGCGGTCGTCATGGAATCCCTTCTCCTGAAGCGAGACGGTTCGTCTCGTCTCGATCGAGTGTGCAAGCTTGCCGTGGTCTTGTCAATGCGAACCGGTCCGTCTCGTTGAGGTGGTATTTTGCCTCCATGCCCCAGGCCATGAAGCCGGACCGCTCCCGGCGCAGCGAACGTTCGCGGCGGGCGATCCTTGAGGCGACCCGCGCGCTGGTCTCCGAGGTCGGGTACGGCAAGGTGGCGATCGAGACCATCGCCGCTCGGGCCGGTGTCGGCAAGCAGACGATCTACCGCTGGTGGCCGTCCAAGGGGGCGGTGATCTTCGATGCCTTTCTGGCGCTCAGCGAGGGCGCCGAGGGGCAGGGCACGGCGCTGCCGGACACCGGCGACATCGGGGCCGACCTCCGCACGGTCATGCGGGCGACGGCTGCCGAGTTCGCCGACCCGGAGTTCGAGAAACCGGTCCGGGCGCTCAACAACGAGATCAGCAACGACCCCGAGCTCGCCGCGCAATACCACGAGAAGCTGGCCGGGCCGGTGGACGAGGCCAAGAAGGAACGGCTGCGCAGCGCGCAACGGGCCGGTCAGCTGGCCGCCGACGCCGACCTCAACCTGGCCCTGGAGGTGCTCTACGCACCCCTGTTCCAACGCTGGCTGCATCGCTCGGGCCCGCTGACCGACGAGTACGCCGACGCGCTCGTCGACGTCATGCTCAGGGCCTTCCGGCCGTGAGACCGTCCGAAGACAACGGCCCGGGGCCGCGCGGTGTGTTCACCGTGCGGCCCCGGGCCGTTGGACTGTGGTGCGCTGGGGTCAGTCCTTGCGGGTGGTGACCTCGTCGGTCAGCTGCGGCACGACGTTGAAGAGGTCGCCGACGACGCCGTAGTCGACGAGGTCGAAGATCGGGGCCTCCGCGTCCTTGTTGATCGCGACGATCGTCTTGGACGTCTGCATGCCCGCCCGGTGCTGGATCGCACCCGAGATACCCGACGCGATGTACAGCTGCGGCGAGACGGACTTGCCGGTCTGGCCGACCTGGTTGGTGTGCGGGTACCAGCCCGCGTCGACCGCGGCACGCGAGGCGCCGACAGCGGCACCGAGCGAGTCGGCGAGCGCCTCGATGAGGTGGAAGTTCTCCGCGCCGTTGACACCACGGCCGCCGGAGACGACGATCGCGGCCTCCGTCAGCTCCGGACGCCCCGTCGACTCACGCGGCGTCCGCGACAGCACCTTCGTCCCCGCGGCCTGCGCGGAGAACTCCACCGCCAGCTCCTGGACCTCACCCGCACCCGCCACCGGCTCCACCGGCGCCGAGTTCGGCTTCACCGTGATCACCGGAACACCCCGTGAGACGCGTGACTTCGTCGTGAACGAGGCCGCGAACGCCGACTGCGTAGCGACCGGACCCTCCTCGCCGGCCTCCACATCCACCGCGTCGGTGATGATGCCCGACCCGATCCGCACCGCGAGACGGGCCGCGATCTCCTTGCCCTCCGCCGACGACGGCACCAGTACCGCCACCGGCGACACCACACCGACCGCCGCCTGCAACGCATCCACCTTCGGCACCACCAGGAAGTCGGCGTACTGCGACGCCTCCGACACCAGCACCTTCACCGCACCATGCTCACCCAGCACACCGGCCGTACCCGCCGCCCCGGCACCCAATGCCACCGCGACCGGCTCACCCAACCGACGCGCCAGCGTCAACAACTCCAGCGTCGGCTTACGGACCGCACCGTCCATGTGATCGACAAAAACAAGAACTTCAGCCATGGGACTTCAATCTCCTGCGGATTGAGAGAAAAGACGAAACAGGACGAAACAGAGAGGAACAGTGCGGCGGCTCAGATGAACTTCTGGCCG
>CBRG010000339.1 GCA_000470535.1 Streptomyces sp. AW19M42 | reverse complement strand
GGGGTCGGGGGGGGGGCCGCGGCTGCCGGCGCGAGCGGCCCGTCATGGACGCCTCGGCGGGAGCGGGTGCCAGATGGCTACCGGTGCGGTCGTCCGCGGCGGTGTCGTCCACGGTGTCGCCCTGTGCCGCTACGGCTACGGCTTCCGTTTCCACTTCCACTTCCGCGTCGTCGGTCGCGGCGGCCTCGGCCCGTTCGGCGGCCGGCCCGTCCGCAGCGGCGGCGCGGTCGGCCGGACTCGTACCAGCACCCATGGGGTTCCCTCCGGTCCGGATCAGCCCGCGGTCGGGGCGGAGTCGCGCTCGGCCGCCTCGACCACGTTGACGAGCAGCTGGGCGCGGGTCATCGGGCCGACGCCGCCCGGGTTGGGCGAGATCCACGCGGCGACCTCGGCCACGCCCGGGTGGACGTCTCCGACGATCTTGCCGTTCTCGTCCCGGCTGACGCCGACGTCGAGCACGGCCGCGCCCGGCTTCACGTCCTCGGGCTTGATGATGTGGGGCACCCCGGCGGCCGCGACGATGATGTCGGCCTGCCGGAGCTGGGCGGAGAGGTCACGCGTACCGGTGTGGCACTGGGTCACCGTGGCGTTCTCCGACTTACGGGTCAGCAGCAGCGGGATCGACCGGCCGATGGTGACGCCGCGTCCGACGACCACGACATGCGCTCCGTTGATCTCCACGTCGTGGTGGCGGAGCAACTGCACGACACCCTGCGGGGTGCAGGGCAGCGGGCCCTTCTCGTTGAGCACGAGCCGGCCGAGGTTCATCGGGTGCAGACCGTCGGCGTCCTTGGCCGGATCCATCAGTTCCAGAACGCGGTTGGTGTCGATTCCCTTGGGGAGCGGCAGTTGCACGATGTAACCCGTGCACTCGGGATCGGCGTTCAGATCGCGTACGACGTCCTCGATCTCCTCCTGGGTGGCGGTGTCGGGGAGTTCGCGCTGGATGGAGCCGATGCCGACCTGCGCGCAGTCGCGGTGCTTGCCGGCCACGTACCACTTACTGCCCGGGTCGTCCCCCACCAGGAGGGTTCCCAGGCCGGGGGTGATACCCCGCGCCTTGAGGGCCGCCACGCGGACGGTGAGATCGGACTTGATCGCGGCTGCGGTGGCTTTGCCATCGAGAATCTGGGCAGTCATGAGCACATTCTCGCGGATGACCCCGCCCGGGGACCAATTACAGGTACCGGCCGTGGACACAAGGTTGCGCTTGGACAACTTCTCGCACAGCGGCTGGACAAACTTACGTCCCGCTTATAACGATGAAGGCCGCAGTGCCGCAGAAGTACCCGGGGGGCGGACCACTGATGTTTTCTTCCTCCACGCGGCCGCATTCGTCCCCGTATGTCCGTTGGAGGAAACGCCCACATGAGCTTCGGCGACCCGAACCCGAACAACCCCTACGGGCAGCAGCCCGGTCAGCCGCCGCAGGGCCAGCCTCCCCAGGGTCAGCCGGGCTACGGCTATCCCCAGCAGGCTCCCCAGGGCATTCCGCCGCAGGGTCAGCCCGGCTACGGCTACCCGCAGCAGCAGCCTGGCATTCCGCCGCAGGGTCAGCCCGGTTACGGCTACCCGCAGCAGGCTCCTGGCACGCTCCAGGCCAACAGCGGCTTCATCAACATCCCGACGCTCGGCACGGTCGAGATCGCCTCGATGGGCCGCCGCCTCGGCGCACGCTGCCTGGACGGTCTCATCATCGGCGTGCTCTACAGCATCTTCAGCGCGATCGGCCTGGCCGGCGCCCTGGGGCTCGCGGAGAGCACCGATGACTGCGGCTCCTCCCTGGACCCGGGTTACCAGGACTGCGTCAACGACGCCAGCATGAGCTTCGTCGCCACCATGTTCGGCATGCTCGCCATCCTTGTTCTGATCACGCTGCTCTACGACTGGCTGATGATCTCTCTGATGGGTGCCACGCTCGGCAAGAAGGCCCTCGGCGTGAAGGTCGTCAAGGAGAACACGGGCCTGAACCCGGGCCTCGGCGCCGGTTTCATCCGCTGGATCATCCCGATCGTCGGCGCCTTCCTCTGCTACATCGGCGCCATCCTGACCTACCTCTCCCCCTTCTTCGACAACTCCGGGAAGCTGCAGGGCTGGCACGACCGCGCCGCCGGCACCCTGGTGGTCAAGATCAAGTAGTAACGCGGCAGAGCAGCATGAGGGCCGGTCTCCCCGAACTCGAACTCGTCCGGGGAGACCGGCCCTTCATGCGTTACGGCTCAGCACTCAATGCTCAGGGCTCAAAGCTCAGCGCTCAGTGGAAGAAGTGCCGGGTGCCCGTGAAGTACATCGTCACGCCCGCCTTCTTCGCGGCCTCGACCGCCAGCTCGTCACGGACCGAACCGCCCGGCTGCACCACGGCCTTGACGCCGGCCCCGGTCAGGATCTCCAGCCCGTCGGGGAAGGGGAAGAACGCGTCGGAGGCGGCGTACGCGCCCCGGGCCCGCTCCTCGCCCGCGCGCTCGACGGCGAGCTTCGCGGAGTCGACGCGGTTGACCTGGCCCATGCCGACGCCGACCGAGGCGCCGTCCTTGGCGAGCAGGATCGCGTTCGACTTGACCGCGCGGCACGCCTTCCAGGCGAAGGCCAGCTCCCGCAGCTCGTCGGCGGTGAGCGCCTCGCCGCTGGCCAGCGTCCAGTCGGCCGGGTCGTCGCCGTCGGCCTGGAGCCGGTCGGTGACCTGGAGCAGCGCGCCGCCGTCGATCGGCTTGACCTCGACCTCGGCGGACGGGGCCTCGGGACAGCGCAGCACCCGGATGTTCTTCTTGCGGGACAGCACCTCGACGGCGCCGTCCTCGTAGGCCGGGGCGACGATGACCTCGGTGAAGATCTCCGCGACCTGCTCGGCCATGGCGACGGTCACCGGACGGTTGACGGCGATGACACCGCCGTACGCAGAAAGCGGGTCGCAGGCGTGCGCGTTGCGGTGCGCCTCGGCCACGTCGGCGGCGATGGCGATGCCGCACGGGTTGGCGTGCTTGATGATCGCGACGCAGGGCTCGGCGTGGTCGTACGCGGCCCGGCGCGCGGCGTCGGTGTCCGTGTAGTTGTTGTACGACATCGCCTTGCCGTGCAGCTGCTCGGCACCGGCCAGGCCACCGGTGCCGGAGGTGTAGAGCGCGGCGGGCTGGTGCGGGTTCTCGCCGTAGCGCAGGACGTCCTGGCGCTCGTACGTCGTACCGAAGAAGTCGGGGAAGCCCGAGTCGTCGGCGGCGGCGTAGTCGTCCGCGAACCAGGAGGCGACGGCCACGTCGTACGCGGCGGTGTGCTGGAAGGCCTCGGCGGCGAGCCGCTTGCGGGCGGTCAGGTCGAAGCCGCCGGCCTTGACCGCGGCCAGCACGTCGGCGTAGCGCTCGGGGCTGGTGACGACGGCCACCGACGGGTGGTTCTTCGCGGCGGCACGGACCATCGACGGGCCGCCGATGTCGATCTGCTCCACGCACTCGTCGGCCGAGGCGCCGGAGGCGACGGTCGCCTTGAACGGGTAGAGGTTGACGACCACCAGGTCGAACGGCTCCACGCCCAGCTCCGCGAGCTGCTCGCGGTGGGCGTCCAGCCGGAGATCGGCCAGGATTCCGGCGTGGACGCGGGGGTGCAGCGTCTTGACGCGGCCGTCGAGGCACTCGGGGAAGCCGGTGAGCTCCTCGACCTTGGTGACCGGCACTCCGGCGGCCGCGATCTTCCCGGCGGTGGAACCGGTGGAGACCAGCTCGACACCGGCCTCGTGCAGACCGCGGGCGAGGTCTTCGAGCCCGGTCTTGTCGTAGACGCTGACCAGGGCGCGGCGGATGGGCTTATTCACCGACATGATCGAGATGAACCTTTCGTCCCTCAATGCGATAGCCGTCACGGGCGAGCCGCCCCACGGCCTCGACGAGCAGCTTGCGCTCGACTTCCTTGATGCGTTCATGGAGGGCCGCTTCGCCCTCCGGGGTGTCCTCTTCGGTCACCTCGACCACGCCCTGCGCGATGATCGGACCGGTGTCGACGCCGTCGTCGACGAAGTGGACGGTGCACCCGGTGACCTTCACGCCGTACGCGAGCGCGTCACGTACCCCGTGGGCGCCGGGAAAGCTGGGGAGCAGGGCGGGGTGGGTGTTGATGAACCGGCCGCCGAACCCGGCGAGGAACTCCTTGCCGACGATCTTCATGAACCCCGCGGACACGACGAGGTCCGGGCGGTGCGCGGCGGTGGCCGAGGCGAGCGCGGCATCCCACTCCGTGCGCGTCGCGTGGTCCTTGACCCGGCACACGAAAGTGGGGATTCCGGCTCGCTCGGCCCGCTCCAGGCCGGCGATTGCGTCGCGGTCCGCGCCGACCGCCACGACCTGCGCGCCGTACCCCTCGGGGTCGTCACCGATCGCGTCGAGCAGGGCTTGGAGGTTCGTACCCGACCCGGAGACCAGTACGACCAGTCGGGCCGGGGCGGCGGAGGAGAGCGGGGAGGCCACGGCTGGGCCCTTTCTCGCGTATGGAGCAGTTCGAAGCGGCCGCTCCACGGCGGCCATGCTGTTTGTACGGTCGTACGAAAGAATCACGCCCCCCGATACGGGGAACTCTACGAACGAGCCGACCGTCAGCAACGATACCGGCACCTTGCGAGGCCCCTGCGTGACGGGGGTGAGGGACCGGTGGCGCTCCGGCCGGTACCGGAAGCGGGTGCCACGGGCGGCAGCTGTCGGCCACCGCGCGTGCACGCCCAGCTTTCGGCCCCTCCTCACCGGGAGGTAGCGTCAGGGACAGCGAACCGTCCGCAGGGCGGCAATGACGAGATGGGGAAGACGTTCACCATATGCCGGACCGATGCCGCCGCACCGCCTTCCGCCACCCGCTGACCGGGCCGAGCTCACTGCTGATGCGGGAGCGCCAGTCCCCCACGCCGGGCTCCTCTTCCTCTTCTTCCTCCTCCTCTTCTTCGTCTCCTTCGTCCTCTTCGCCCTCGGGGTCCTCCGGGTCCGGACCGCAGGACGACAACCCCTTCGCGCCGCCGCCGGAGGACCGCCCGGACCAGCCGTGGCAGCCGCGCCACCCGGTCAACGGCGGGAACGGCGGGGACGGTGGGGACGCGCCGGAGGACGGCTCCACGGACAACCGGCCCGTCTGGGGCAGCCAGTGGAGCAGCCACCAGCCCGGACGCCAGAGCGGTGGCTTCGGCGGGCAGCCCCCCGGGCCCACCGGACCCAACGGACAGGGTGGCGGCAAGGGCGGCCCGGAGGGCAAGCCCGGCGGGATGCGCTGGGACCCGACCGACCCCGTCCAGCGCCGGGCGCGCTATTCACTGCTCGCCGGCATGTGGGCGTTCTTCTTCGCGATCTTCGATCTGCCGGAGATCGCCCTGTTGCTGGGCGCGCTCGCGACCTACTGGTCGATCAGCGCGCTCCGGGCCAAGCCGAAGGACCCGTCAGCGACCGGTGAGACGGCCGCCGGGCAGGCTGCGGCTCCGGGCGCGAACGCCACTGTCGAGGGGCCCGAACCCGCCGCGGACCCGGCCCCTGCGCCGGGTTCGGCAGCGGCACCGATCGCACCGGGCGCACCGGGCGCCAAGGTCGTGCAGCGCGGCAGCAGGCAGCAGACGACGGCCGCGGTCAGCGGTCTGGTGACGGCGCTGATCGCTCTGGCGATCGTCGCGACGTCGTTCACCGTGCAGCTGGTCTACCGCGACTACTACACCTGCGTGAACGACGCCCTCACCAAGTCGGGCCAGGTGGCCTGCAACGATCTGCTGCCGAAGCCGCTGGAACCCCTCTTCGGCGTCAAGAAGTAGCGTCAGGAAGAGCAGTGTCCGGCGGGCGGACCGGCCCGGCCTCGGCCGGCTGGTCCGCCCGTTCGCCGTCCGCCCGTTCGCTGTCCGCCCTCGCGTGCCAGGGATCGGTCGGCAGGAAGTCGTACAGCTCGTCGTCGTCACCACTCTCACGGTCCGCGCCATCCGCGCCACCCGTGCCACCCGCGTCCCGCCCGGCGGAGCCTTCCGATACGAGAGCGGGCGCGGGGGCCGATGCCGGTGCTGGTGCCGGTGCTGGTGCTGGTGCTGGTGCTGGTGCTGGTGCCGGTGCCGGTGCTGGCCTGGTGGTCTTCCCTGCCTCTCCGGGCACCTGCGCCTCCCCCGTCCCTTGTGCGTCGGTCGCCGGCTGCTCGGGGGCGGTACGTCCACGCAGCCGCCAGGCCCGTAGCAGCAGCGCCAGCGGAACGCCGAGCACGACCGTCCACACCAGGGCCGCCGCCCCGGTGAGCCACCACACGGGACCGAACTCCGCCAGCGCCCGGGTCCCGAGCGGCCCGCCGGCCGCCGCCGCGAGGAGTGCGGCACCGGCCCCGCACCCCAGCGCCCCCAGCGTGGCGGCGAACGCGGTCTCCCCCAGGCTCCACGCCTCCTCGCGCTCACCGTGCGCGGGCGCCGCCCGTCGCACGGTGAACCAGGCGACAGCCAGCGCCGCCGCGACCGGGACCGCGGCCGTCGCCCAGTTAGGCGGCGCCCCCGCCCCCTCGGCCGGCATCGCGGCCAGCAGCGGGAAGTCCGGCACCGCCGGGCGGCCGGTGAACCCCATCGGGCTGACCGTGGCCGCCGTACCGAGCGCGAACCCCGGCCCGAGCCCGTACGCCGCACCCCACACCGCCGCGTTCGGCACCAGCAGCAACGCCAGGAACAGCACCGCGAACCGGCCGACCCAGTCGCCCGAGAGCCGCAGGAACGAGTCCTGGACCGGGTCCGCGTGCCACACCAGCGCCACCGCGACCCCCAGCGCGCCCCCGCCCAGCAG
>CBRG010000338.1 GCA_000470535.1 Streptomyces sp. AW19M42 | reverse complement strand
GCGTCTCGGGCTGACCCGGGTCAGGGCGGTGGGGCGCCCCTCGATCATCTGAAGGCTGGAGCACTGCGGTCTCTGAGTCGGAACGACGGGCCTCGACTGTATCCATCTGTCTGGTTGATGCCCCGGTAAGCGCGTTCGTCCCTGAGGCGGGCGTGACTGATGAGCCCTCCGGGCGACGACCGGCAGACAGCGGCGGAGCCCGGCAGACAGCAGCGGAGCACTGCGGACCGGATGGGTGCAGGCGGCCGTCCATACGTTCGACGGCAGCCTGTCAAACACGGACGAGGGGGTCGCCAGCGCGCCAACCACCCGTTTCGTCGGTGAGCGTAGCCGGGCTACAACCACATGTCGTGGCCGATCCGGCCGGTCTCGCCCGCACTCGGCACGGACAGGAGCTCCGCGTGCGGGGCGTGGGCGGACGCCGACACGATGAGTGTGTGGGGACCCGGCCGCAGCCCGCCGACGCGGTACCGGCCCGACTGCACGGACCCTGCCGCGACCCGCTTTCCGCGCCCGTTGATCACCGTGATCCATCCCGAGCAGCCCGCCGGGTGCCGGTCGCACCGGATACTTCCGGCGACGGTGACTCCGCCGGAAGGCGTGGCCGGGATGGCCGGAGGGGCCGGCAGGAAGCATTCCGGAGAGGCCGTCTCCGTTCCGGGACCGGCAGTTGCTGAGGTGGCGGAGCGTTCGGAGGCGGCAGCGTCCCGGGGCGCCCGTGGGCTGCCCCACTCCGCCACGAGTGCCTGCGTGCGCCGTTCCATCGGCGAACTCACGATGCCCTGCGGCGGAGCGCTGCGCACGGTGAGCCCGCACCGCTCCGCGTACCCGGCGAGCGAATCGTCGAGCGCGGCCAGCTCCTGCAGGGCCGTACGGATGCCCTCGGCGCGGGGCCCTGATGGTGCCATGTCCAGCTCCGCCTTCAGCTCCCGTACCAGCGGGCTGACCCGCTGCCAGGATTCCTCCGGTTCGCCGGTGGCCAGCGAGCGGTCCAGGACCTGCAGCGAACAGGCCAGGACCGTGGTGATGCGCGTGAACCGTTCGGCCTGCCGGGGCGCCAGGTCGATGTCGATGTCGGCCGCTGCCGCGAGGGCGCGGGCGTGACCGGTCGCGGTGGTGAGCAGGGCGGTTCGATGGTCCGCGTCACGCCCGCGCACCCCGAGCGGCATCCGGACCAGCGGCCGGACCAGGCTCACGACCTGGAACAGGGCGGAGTCGACCGCGCGGGCCGCTCCGCGCAGCCGGACGGGGGCATCGGGGTTCTCCCAGCGCAGGGCCAGCTGCGAGACGAGGTCGTCCACGGCGGACACATAGCCGCGCTCCGCCTCCCGCGTGATCCTCCGGCCGGACAGCGGGAAGATCAGTGCCGCGCACAGGGTCGCGATCAGTATGCCGAGACCGTTGTCCAGCAGCCGTTCGCCGAGCAGGTGGTCCATGCCGGCGTCGGGCGTCGTCAGCCCGTACAACTGCACGAGCGCGACGACCAGGCCCACGACCCAGAGCGCGTAGGCGCGCTGCATTCCCCAGGCACCGAGCGTGATCCCCGCAACGATGATCGTGAGCATCACGTAGACGTGGCCGTGGCCCACCAGGTGGAGCAGCGCGATGCCGATCACCGCGCCGATCACGGTGCCCGTCATGCGGTGGCCGAACTTACGCAGCCGCTCATGGGTCGTGTTCGTACCGAAGAGGGTGATCATCACGCCGACCAGACCCCAGTAGAAGCGCTGCGGGTCTATGGCGTCGGTGATCGGGCAGACGATGGCGGCGGCGATCCCCGCATGCAGCGGTGCGCGCACGAAGGGGACGGCCCGTCGCCAGCTCGTCTCCGTCCCTGCCGCGAGCACGCGCTGCGTCGCCGCCGCGGATCCGGCGGGACGGTTGCGCTCCAGGGCGACGGTCGGCTGGAAGGGGACCTTCGCCGGTGACTGCGGGGAGCTCCAGCCCAGCGCGAGCCAGTGGGAGAGCGAGCCGGCCAGGGAGTCGAGCAGGTTGGCCACGCGGTGGGCGGGTTCCACGGTCTCCGCCTGCCGGCTTGCGGCATCGGGGTGGTGCAGCACGGCATCGGCCTGCTGGCGGATGATCTCGGCAGCGGGGCGCAGACCCTGGGCACTGCCGAGGGGCGTGTCACGCGCGACGACGAGCCCGACCACCAGTGCCTCGCGCAGGTGCGGCGGCACGTCGAGCCCGGTCAGGTCCTGGACGGCCCGGCCTGTCCCCCGAAGGGCGAGCTCCGCGTCGAAGAGGTGGCGGTGGAGAAGCTCGGCCATGTCGGGGTCGGCCGCGACCTCCGGCTGGGCGAGCCGTCCGTCGATGGTGACGGTGGTGACGTTGAGACGGCGCAGCGCGCGTGCCATGCGGCGTACGGCCCGCTCCTGGTCGGCATCGGGATCCAGCGCCTCGATGGCCGCGTCCGCGACCCGGCGGGCTTCCACGACGAAGGCGCGCTGGGTGCGCAGCAGGTCCTCGCGCGGCATCGGGTAGCACAGCAGCAGCCGGGTCACGAGCACCGCTGCGGCGGACACCAGGGCTACGAGCAACGCCTTGCCCGACATCCCTGCGGGGATGTTCGCCATCATGCCGACCATCAGGCCGTTGAAGAGCATCATGCCCGTGAGCAGGTACAGCTGACCGAATCGGGCAAGGAAGAACGTCAGTGCCAGCGCACCGACCATCAGCCCGATCTCCAGGCGGCGGTCGTCGTGCAGCTCGGCGGCCAGCCACAGGACCGCGGCGTAGGGGAACGGCATCCACAGGATGGCCCGGGTGAGCCGCTGCCAGGTGTTCTCGGCCACGGCGAAGGCGCTCATCAGGCCCATCATCCCGCCGACCATCATGCCGATCATGGCCGGGATGCCGAGGGCCCGCGCCATCGCGTAGCCGACCGCGAGGGAGGTCACCATCGCGACCAGGGTGCGCCATCCCGCCTGCAGCTGGCCGAGGCCGGGATCCGCCGCGAGCACCCAGTCCCAGCGCCTGCGAGGTCCGCCCACCCGACGCGGCGCGACGGCGCGCGGAACGCCCGACTCGGGTACGGGGGTGCGCGGAACAGCGGCCCCGGGTGCGGGGGTGACGGTGGGCGGTGCGGACGCTGCTCGGTCCGACGCCGTGTCCGACGGCGCGGTGCCTGGGCTGATCAACTGGTCTCCGATTCCATCGCGTTCAGCAAGGTGGTGAGGGCGTCACGAGCGGCGCCCACAGCGCGTTCGGAGTCCTCGACGCCGGCGTCGAGGCCCCTCAGGAGCGCCGCGGCCATCCGCCGGCGCCCGTCTTCCAGCAGGGTCCGACCGGCCGGCGTCAGAGCCGCCTCCACGACACGCCGGTCGGGTGCGCGGCGTTCGCGCGAGGCCAGGCCGCGTTCTTCGAGGCTCTGCAGGACCACGGTCACGCGCGGCTGGGCCATACCCGTGTACGCGGCGAGTGCGGTCACCCGGCGGGGGCGGTCCTCCAGCGCGTCCAGTACGGCCGCCTGACTGCGGGTGAGTCCGAATTCGCCCGTGCGGAAGAGTGTCTGCGCCAGTCGTCCGATGCCTGCGAGGAGGCCCCGGGCGGCGCTCTCGATGCGCTGCTCGTCGGTGAGTCCTGAAGCGGGTGACGATTGATGCATATAACAATCATATATATGTCAAGAGAGGTTTCAGAACCATGCGCGGGCAAAATGTCCGTACTCGGCCGGGCCCGCGCGCGGTGGGCGGCGAGGCGCAGCGGGACCAGTGGAGGCGCTGGCCGGTGGCGGGCACGGTGGGCAGAGCGGCGGGCGGGTTGTTCGCGGTGAACTCCGTACGCGGCTCCGCACTCCGGCCGGGAGCGTCGTGCTGGAGCCAGGCGCCGACGGCCCCTGCCGCCGCGAGGACGACCCCCGCGATGATGAGCGCACCGACCGGCAGTCCCGGTCTGCCGCTTCGTATCGGATGTGCGTCACTCATCGATTCTCCGCGCTCCCGCCCCTGGACGCCCGCCCCGTGCCCGCCTGCCCGTCCCCGTGATCGTCCGATCGTCGAATGAGTGCTGGCTGCAAGCCGCCTGACGACAGCGCGGTTCGACGAGAGTCTTGGCCTTCTGCGCCGATCGAGGTGGCTGACGCGGAAACGGCTTGACGATTGTGTCTGCCCTCCGCTTGGCGGTGGACTGCGGCTGGGGCGCCTTTTACCCCCGGCCGCATTCCCCCTGGGCTGCGCCATTGAGTTGCTTCTGCGAGGTTGCGGCCCTCTTCCGTGCTGCTCCGACGTGCGTGTGTGCCTGGCTGGGGTGACGGTGGTAACAGGCCCGGCGGCAGAGCCGCTGTCATCGGCAGTGATCGAGGAGTTTCCAGATGTCGGAACGTAATACCGCTCTGCGCAGCATGCATGATCTCGGGTTGGCGGCTTGGTTCGGTGGCTCTCTGATGGGTGCGGTCGGCCTGAACAGCGCAGCTCGGGCGGAGGGCGGTACGTGGCGGAACACCGCTCGGATCGCCAGCGCCGGCTGGGCGAAGTGGACGCCCGTCAACGCCGCGGCGATCGCGATTCACCTGGTGGGCGGGAGCGGGCTCCTGGCCGCCAACGCTTCCCGGGTCGCCACGCAGAAGGGCGTGGCCGCCTCCACGGTCACCAAGACGGTTCTCACCGGTGCTGCCCTGGCAGCGACCGCCTACAGCCGTATTCTGGGCAAGAAGATCGAGCTCGCTTCGTCGGACGACCCGCAAGACATGGAAAAGGCCGCAGAGCACCCCATTGACACGGACAAGGCGCAGCGCGACCTCACCTGGGTGCAGTGGGCCCTTCCGGTTCTCACGGGCGGTCTGATCGTCCTGAACGCCCTGCATGGCGAGCAGCAGCGTCCTGCCGAGCAGGTGCAAGGCATGCTCCAGCGCGCCAGTGCGATGACGCCATGGTCCGGGAAGCTCTGAACAACTGACCTGCCGGTGATTTCCGCGGCCGTGCCGCGGCGTGCCACCCGGTCGGAACCGAACGAGCAGCGCAGAAGGTGGATCGAGAGCTCAGTCCGCTTGCCGGACCGGCTGCAATCGAAGACGAGGTCTCATGGACAAGTCCCGTTTGGTGGAGGCTGTCGCCCGCAGGACGGCGGAGTTCGGCCACGAGCTCGGTCAGGAGGACGCCGAGCGCGTGATCGACGCTCTCTTCGGCACCCTCGACAGGCCCGGGGTGATCGCCGAGGTGTTCGGGGGCGGTGCGACGGTGATGGTCGGCAGCTTCGGCCGCTTTCGCAGCGACAACGGCTCGGCCGTCCTTGAACAGGGCACTGCCCTCACCGAGTACCTGCGCTCGGCAGTCTCCAGGAGTGATGAGACGCCCGGTTGACCCACCTTTTCCTGTGACCATCAGAGCCATGCTCCTTCCGGGCCCCCGTCGTGAGGTACGGCGAACCGTGGGTGAGTTTCCCGCCCTGAACGAAGCAGACGGTCGGCCGACCAAAGCCGGCCCCTACTCCAAGGTTCATCATGACCGAACGCAACACATGCCTGCGCAGTGCACATGATCTCGGGCTGGCCGCTTGGTTCGGTGGCGCTCCGATGGGTGCGGTCGGCCTGAACGGGGGAGAAGCCCTGACCAGCAGCTGCTGTCCCGATGCGCGAGCGAGGGACATGCGCGAAAGTTAAACGGGTAGGCACCACTCCGAAGCCCGCTCGCGCCTGAACAGTCGGCCGAGCACGATCCCCCTGACCCCGGGACGCGAATTTCCACCATGAACGGCCGCTTCGGCAGTTCCGGACCGGCCTCGGGAGGGTCAATGTCTCTACCTACCACTGAGCAGTCCTTCGAGCCTGAGAAAGCCCGGCCCGCGCGAGCGGCAAGCGACTACACCGTCTTGTCCCGGCGAGTGAGGGACGCCGGTCTGCTGCGCCGCCATCCGATGCGCAGCGTCCTGCGTCTGGCCGGGACGGCGTTGCTGACCGCGTCGGGCTGGGCCCTTTTCGTTCTGGTCGGTGACTCCTGGTGGCAGCTTCTCGTGGCTGTGGTGCTCGCCTTCGCCTTCACCCAGTGCGGGTTCCGCGGCCACGAGGCCGGACACCGGCAGCTGTTCACGAGCAGGCGCGCGTGTGACTGGACCGGTCTGGTCTTCGGGGATCTGCTGATCGGTCTGGGCTTCGGGTGGTGGCTCGACAAGCACAACCGGCACCATGCGCACCCCAACCAGATCGACCGCGACCCCGATGTCGGAACCGGAGCACTCGTCTTCATCCCGGGCGACGCCGCCGGACGACGGGGCATCCGAGCTTGGTGGACCCGCCACCAGGCAGGCTTCTTCTTTCCCCTGCTGCTGTTGGAGGGATGGAACCTGCACGTGGCCTCCGCCCGTGCCCTTCGCCACCGTCACACGGGCGCCCCCACACCGGCGGCGGTCGAAGCCACTCTGCTGCTCCTGCACGCCGCCGGATACCTCACCGCCTTGGCGCTGGTTCTCTCGCCGGTCAAGCTGGTCGTGTTCATCGTGCTCCAACAGGGTTTGTTCGGGCTGTACATGGGAGCCTCGTTCGCCCCCAACCACAAGGGCATGCCCATGCCCTCGGCCGAGGACAAGCCCGACTTCCTGCGGAGCCAGGTCCTCACCTCACGCAACGTGCGAGGCGGCCCTCTCACCGCGTTCCTGCTGGGCGGACTCAACTACCAGATCGAACATCACCTCTTCCCCAGCATGCCCACGAACGCGTTGCCCCGGGCACGGGTCCTGGTCCGCGAGCACTGCGAGACGCTCGGCCTCCCGTACACCGAGACCGGGCTCCTCGACTCGTACCGGCAGGCGCTGAACCACCTCCACGCGGTCGGCAACGACGCTCCGGTACTCGCGGCACCACAAGAAAGTCCCGTCACGTTCCCGTGAAGCGCCGGGCTCGCGTCTTCCGCCGACGGCCGGCCACACGACGAGGCAGGTACGCCGACCGGAGCACATCCATTCTGGACGCCTTCACCTGCCTGATGTACCCGGAAGGCAGCTGAGCGCGGCCGCACGGCGCACGCCGAATGGGATGAGGCGTTCACGGCCTGGCGCGCCGCGCAGCCCCGGCGTGCCACGCTGCTGGACCGCCTCCAGGCCCCGGCAGCCACCGGCGGCTGATGCGCGCACACGACCGAATTCGGGCGTCGCACGAGCCTGTGTCGCAGGCTCGTGCTGGAGGGCTGTTTCCTGTGTCTCAACATTCGACCGCGAGGCATAGGAATGGCTTTGGGGTCAATGTGGACTGCATGACAGCTTCCTTGATCTCAGAGCCGACCGACGGGCCGGATGGTGACCTGCTTCGCCGGACGGCGGCCGAGCGCTTCGTCCGCTGGGTGGCCAGCGGTGCCGGAGATCTGCCTTTGCCGGGGTCGGGCGCGACGCTGCGCCGACTGAGGGTGCTGCACGACCTCGGTCGGCAGGACCTGTCTCTGGCACGTCTCGCCGAGGGCCACTCGGACGCACGCGCGATCCTCCACGAGCTCGGT
Organism: Streptomyces sp. AW19M42; assembly: GCA_000470535.1. Classification (GTDB taxonomy): domain Bacteria; phylum Actinomycetota; class Actinomycetes; order Streptomycetales; family Streptomycetaceae; genus Streptomyces. Next base: position 8,527 of record CBRG010000338.1, on the reverse strand, counting down.
GGGCCGGTGCCCGCACAGGGGGAGCGGTGGGGGGTCTGGGCGGCGCAGCCCCCCCATGCCGTGCTCCGCGCCCGGAGGGACAGCCGGAGCGGCTGGCGACTCAACGGCGTCAAGCCGTACTGCTCGGGGGCGCACAGCTGCACCCACGCACTGGTGACCGCCGAGACCGAAGACGGTCATCGCCTGTTCATCGTGGCCACCGATGACGCCGGCTGTTCGCCGGTGGCCGGGACTTGGCGGGCCGTGGGCATGGCCGGCAGCGACACCCCCGACGTGCGCTTCACCGATGTGCCGGCCCAGCCTCTGGGCGAGGTGGATGCCTATCTGCGGCGCCCCGGCTTCTCGCACGGTGGGGTCGGAGTGGCCGCGTGCTGGCTGGGCGGTGCCCGGGGCGTCGCCGACGTGCTCCTGCGAGCGGCGCGGCGTCGCGAACCGGACCAGCTCCTCGCTGCGCACCTGGGGGCGGTCGATGTCCTCCTGCACGGCGCGCAGTGCGTGCTCGGCAATGCGGCCGAAGAGATCGACGCCGCGCCGCTGGAGGACGGTGAGCGGGCCGGCGCGCTGGCGTCGCGCACCAGGGCGGTGGTGGCGGGCGTCTGCGCGCGCGTCCTGGACGAGGTCGGGCGGGCGCTGGGAGCCGGGCCGCTCTGCCACGACGCCGAGCATGCTCAGCGCGTGGCGGATCTGACCGTCTACATCCGCCAGCACCATGCCGAGCGCGATCTGGCGGCCCTGGGCACCCTGTTGGCCGCGGCGGACGAGGGTGCGCTGGACACCGAAGGATGGGGCAATGGCTGAGCCCGGTCGCCCTTCGGGCGGCAGCGGTATGGGGAACGATCGCCGGGCGGCGGCCGAGGCGATCCAGGCGCCGGGGACCGAGGAGAGCCTCTGGGCCGCCTGGGCGGGATGGGACCAGTGGGACGAGGTCGCGGTGCCCGAGGGGCCGGTGGTGGTACTGGCCGCTCATCCCGATGACGAGGTCCTCGGGTTCGGCGGAACTTCCGGAGGGCTGACGTCCGCGGGCAGACAGGTCCACGTCGTCACGGTCACCGACGGCGAGGGGTCGCACCCTGGAAGCCGGCTGATGCCGCCCCCGGTGCTGGCTCAGGCGCGAAGGGCGGAGCTCGCCGAGGCGTTGGACGTGCTGGGCGTCGACCGGCAGCTGCGTCACCGCCTGGGCGTGGCCGACATGAGGGTCGCCGAGGAGGAGGCCCACGTCTGCTCCCAGGTGGAGAAGGTGCTGCGGAACAGCGGGGCCACGCTGTGTGTGGCGCCCTGGAGCGGTGATCTTCACTCCGATCACGAGGCGGCCGGCCGGGCTGCCCGTGCGGCCGCCTCGGCGGTCGGCATCGAGCTGTGGCAGTACCCGGTATGGATGTGGCACTGGGCCGTGCCCGACGATCCGCGCGTGCCGTGGCGCTCCTTCCACCGGCTGCCGCTCGCCCCGGAGGAGCTGGCCAGGAAGAAGTCGGCCCTGCGCTGCTTCCGCACCCAGATCGCACCTCTGGACGACCACGCGGCGGTGATCCTTCCCCCCGAGGAACTCGCCCACCACCAAAGGCCCTTCGAAACAGTGCTCGTAGAAACGGAATCGGGATGAACGCCTCCACGCCGGGCTCGTACTTCACCCGGATGTACACCGCCGCGTCGGATCCCTGGGATCTGGCGGGGCGCTGGTACGAACAGCGCAAGTACGCGATGACCATGGCCGCGCTGCCCAGGCCGCGCTACCGCCGGGCATTCGAACCCGGCTGTTCGGTCGGTGTACTGACGCGGCTGCTCTCCGAGCGGTGCGACGAGGTCGTCGCAGCGGACCGGGTACCCCAGGCGGTTGCCGAAGCCGCCGCTCGCAACCACGACCGGCCACACGTCCAGGTCGGGCAGCTCGTCCTACCGGACCAGTGGCCCACCGGCACCTTCGACCTGGTGGTGCTCTCCGAACTGCTGTACTACTTCGACGAGCCGCAACTGCGGGCCATTCTGGACCGCACCGCACGGTGCCTGGAACCGGGCGGCACGCTGGTGACCGTGCACTGGGACCACCCGGTGGCCGAGCACCGCCTCACCGGCACTGAACTCACACCCATTCTGGGGTCGGTCCCCGGGCTGGTCGAGGGGCCTTCGTTCCGGGATCCCGACTTCGTCCTGTGCACCTTCACGCGCCCGCTGAGCAGCGGGGCCCTGCCCCCGTCCCCGGCAGCCGCGGAAGGACTGGTGTGAGAGCCGCCATCGACGCGCTGGTCGTGGCCGTACCCGCTCATGACGAAGCGGACGGTCTGGCGTCGACTCTCGGTTCGATCCGCCGGGCCCAGGAGTTCTGCCGAAGCGGCTCGTTCGCCGTGCCCGTGCTCAGGCTGGTGGTGGCTGCCGACTCCTGTACCGACGCCACCGCGGCCACCGCCGCCCGCTGCGGCGCCGACGTGGTGGAGATCTCCCACCGGATGGCCGGGGCCGCCCGGGCCGCCGCTGTTGCCCGGGGCCTGGAATCGTCCGGCACCCGGCCCGAGACCACCTGGATCGCCACCACCGACGCCGACTGCCAGGTACCGCCGGGGTGGCTCACCCACCAACTGCGCTGCGCCCGCCAGGGCTACCACTGCGTGCTGGGCACCGTGCGCATCTCAACGGTCCCCCACGTGGCGGCCGGCGTACGGGCCCTGCACGACGCGCACTACTTCGCCGGCCGCTCGGACGCCGCTTGGAGCCACCCGCACATCCACGGAGCCAATCTCGGCATCCGGGGCGACGCCTATCTCCGTGCCGGCGGCTTCCCCGCCGTGCCGCACAGCGAAGACCGCGCCTTGGTCGAGGCGCTGGCCCCCGGCACGCACATCCTGCGCACCGACGCTTGTCCCGTCCGCACTTCCGGGCGCGCCACTCCCCGGGCGCCACACGGATTCGGGACCTTTCTGCACGGCCTCGGAGACCGCACCGGCGGATGACCACCCGTGCCCCGGGCAAGCCGCCGCCTCCGTGCGGTCGGGACCGGACGGAGGCGGCGAATGCTCAGCGCCCGTCACCCGCGACGCGTGCCCCCGCGGCCCCAGCCGTCCTCGTCCGAAGTGTGGGAGCCGCCGACCCCGCTGTCCTGCTCGTACTGCGTGCGGTCGGGGTTCCCACTCCCGCGGTCGGCACTGTCCGCTTCCCTGGCCGGAACCGGCCGGCCGCGCGGTGCCTGCTGCTGCGGCTCCCGTGCGAACCGTTGCGGCGCGCCCCTTGGTGCGGACTGCTTGGCGGTGCCCGCGCCCGGCGTCACGTTGTCGTTGTCCGCTCGGCCGGGCGGGTTCGCGGCGTCCTGGTCCCGGGCTGCCATGCCGTAGGGACGGTCGGTCTCGGCACCGCGCCGGTCCCGGTCCTCGTCGGGCACCGCTTCGCGCTCCTGCTGTCGTTGCTCAGGGGCCACCTTGCGCACGGCCCGGCTCTCGCGTCCGCCCATGATGGCCGACCCGATCAGCATGAGGAGGCCGCCCGCCAGGGCGAGTCCCACGCCGCTGCCGAGCCCGACGCTGTCCCCGGTGACCGTCAGGCCGCCCTGCGCCTGCCCTTGCCGGACCATCCACAGGATGGCGAACCCGAGGGTGATGATTCCGGCGACGAGGACCAGCAGCCGAGACCGGAACACCACGCCGAGAAGGGTGAGGACCGCACCGACGAGGAGCGGCAGAAACATGGACGCGAACAGTCCCGCGCCCGAGTTCGTCACGCCCGCTCCGGTGAAGAGTTCCCAGACCCTGAAATCGTGTCCGAGCCGTCCGCTGTACCAACTGCGGAAGGGCGCCCAGACAGCCGCGGCAGCGCCGATGACTGCCAGAATCAGTCCGATGGTGTTGCGGATACTCCGTCTCATGCCGCGACCTCCCGGCAGATCGGATCGGTGCGCGCAGGCGACCACGCGCCGTATCCCGCCCTTCCTCGACGTTACGCCCGCCCCGTAGGCCACGCCACGCAGGGCGCCCCGCTCAGCTCCCGGCGGCCGATGCGCTACTACCGGCGCCGGCGTTCGGGTCGGGCTCAGTGGGCTCGGAGCTGCCGGCGTCCTCCTTCGCTGCGACGCCTTCGGCGCGCGGCGGGAGTATCACGTCGAGGTCGCCCTCGCCGTCCTGAACCTGCTGGTCGGGCATATCGGCAGGAATCGGCTGCGGGCTGCCCTTCGCCCCGCTGTAGGCGGCGCCCGGAGGTCTGCGGTCCGTCATGTCCTGCTCCCGTCAGTGCGCGCCCACTCGTGTAGAGGGCGGGCCAGTGGCATACCTCGCGTACCCACTGCTCTCGACACGACGCCTGAGATCGCCCATGGCATCGACCGTGCGGTCTCTGGGGTCGCTCCGCGCGACTCGCGGTCCCCGTCCTGGCTGCTGGCTGTTTCACCCAACACGAAGAGGTCGCCCGGCTCCGCGAAGCCGCCGCCAAAACCACCCAAGTCAGGCGCCTCACGACACCGCGAACCACCGTTATGGGGAGGTGCGGTTGATGCCGACACCGTTGCGGTCGGCGGGGCGGTCACTCGTCAAACCGCTGACGAAGGGGAACGGGACCTCCGGTAGATCGACGTGGTGTCGAGCCATGTGATCAAGAACCAGGGGTTCTGTCCTTCGTGGGCTATGAGGTACGCGCCCTTCGTATCCGGCTCGCCCCGGCCGCGATACGGCCGAAGCTCGGTGGACCGCACGCCGGTCTGGTAGACCATCGGTGGATGGTCGTGGAGGAGGCAGGATGGGTCAGAGGTCAGGGGCAGCTTCTCGTGTGCGGGCAGCCCGAGCGCAGGCGAGGGCGACGGACGCCGTGGCGCGTGAGCGCTGGGACACGGCGCTGCGGCACAGCAAGATCGCGGTGGCCGCGGCTGAAGAGACGGTGGCGATAGCCGACCATGACGACGACGTCGTGCTGCTGGCGCAGGCTCTGACCCTGAAGAGCCGGATCCATGAGTCGCGCGGGGACGGCCGTGAGGCGCTGTCCGCGGCACGTGAGGCGCTGGATGTGTACTCGAGGCTTGATCGCGAGGTGAACAACCCCCAGCGGGTCACCCGTCGGCTGGGTGACGACTCGGTGCTGTTCTCTGCCGGCTACAGCCCGCTCAAGGACAGCTTCGCGTGGCTGTACGCCCAGACCGCGGACGCGCAGTTGGATCTGGCCAGGCTCATCGCCGAACACCAGGCCACCACCGGAGCAGCCGAGGCGCGGCGGCTGGCGGAGGTGGCGCTCGAAACCTTCCGGGAGCTGGCACGGTTCAGCGACCGGTACGCGGCCAAGGCCGATCAGGTGGCGGCCGGGCGCCGGACAGTGATCGACCGGCTTGCCGGCCGCGGCCCGGCCGACGTGACCTCCGAGCCTCTCGCGGCGGAGGACCTCACCCGGCAGGCCGCACGGATCGAGGAGGCGGAAGGAAAGCAGCTGAACGCCCGGATAACGCAGGCAGAATCGCACGTGAACAAGGCGAGGGTCGACTACCGGGCCCGACGTTACGTCGAGGCGGTCGAGAACATGCGGATGGCCGTAGAGGTGTATCGGGAAGTGGTTCCGCACAGCCTGTGGCACAAACGCGAACTGGCACGGGCTCTGTTCGACTACGCCCACCACCTCGAAGCGCAGGGAAGCAGGGGTGAGGCGGTGGACGCGATGAAGGAAGCTGCTCTCCTCTTCGCGCAGGTGTATGAACACAACGACCGACGCTTCGCAGACGAGGTGGCGCTGTGCTCCCGCGAGTCGCGCCGCCTGCGGCTGGTGCGCTTGCACCTGCGCCCCCGACGCACTTTCGTGGCACCGCTCGCGACGTGACCGGCACACCGCGACACCGGGCGTGCGGACCTGCGGCTCCGGCCCGCCCTCGACCCGGCTACGGCACGAATCCGACGGCCCTGGCGGCATGTATCAGGCGGTCGAAACAATTGCTCGGGTAACGGCAGTGATCGCCGGGCTTGGGCGACCGGGGAGTCGCGCCACGAGAACGCGGCGGATCTCGGGAGGCGCGCCTTCGACGTGCAGCAGGCTCACCCCGGGCGGCAGCACTGGCGAGAGCCGGGAGGCCACCGTTGTCACCCCGAAGCCACCGGCGACCAGTTGGAGCTTCGTCAGCCAGTCGCGCGCGTAGTGGACGATGTGCGGCCGTCCAGGCAGGCCGGGCCAAACGCCCAGCAGCGGGTCGGAGTTCGACGCCGGGGGAGCGATCCAGGGGGCGTCGACCAGTTCATCGACGTGCGCCGCGGTGCGGCCGGCGAACTCTCCGGCCGAGGGCGCCGCCACGACCAGTTCGGTGTCCGCGACCGTCTCGACGTGCAGGCGCGGCGCTTCGCCGTCCAAGGGTCGGTGGGGTGGGCGGGACGTCAGTACGGCGAGGTCGATCGAGCCCGCGCGCAGTGCCCGGATCAGGGTGGGCGTGGTGCCCTCGGTAGTCATGACCGTGATCTGCGGGTCGGTCGCCGCGAGGCGGGCGAGTGAGGGAGGCAGGATGGCCGCGCCCGCGCTCAGGAAGAGTCCGAGCCGCACCAGTTCGGTCTTCGGGACGATGCCGGTGAGGTCGCGCTCGGCCGCCGTCAGACAGTCCAGGATCGTGCGAGCGTGACGCAACAGGGTCAGACCCGCGGGGGAAAGCCGCACTCCGTCGGGGCGGCGTTCGAACAGGACGGTGCCCGCGCTTCGTTCGAGGGAGGCGGCCTGACGTGAGACCGCCGACTGGGTGTAGCCGAGCCGCGCGGCTGCTGCGGTGAAGCTGCCGGACTCGGCGATCTGCCGCAGGACCCGCAGGCCTGTGCTGGAGATATCCATGCGACATACGCATACCACGAGTGCTTGATTGTCGCTTCCCGCATGCCGACCGGACTCCTAGTGTCGATCGCGACGAACACGGACGAACACGGAGGTCATCACGTGCGAGCAGCAGTTCTGACGCAGTTCGGGGCTCCGCTCACGGTGGGGGAGGTACCCGACCCCGAGGCCGGTGGCGGCGAGGTGGTGGTCGAGGTGCTCGCCACCTGTGTGGCCCCGTACGCGGCCGAGGTCTTCAGCGGCGACCGAAAGTACCCCCTGGTCCCTCCGGTCGTGCCCGGGATCGGCGGCGTGGGACGAGTCGTCCACGCGGGCCCGGACGCCACCCGGCTGCACCCCGGCGACCTGGTGTGGTGCGATTGCACGGTGCGCTCGCGGGACGACGCACTGACGCCCGACATCACGCTCCAGGGCTGGAGCTCCCGGGGCGAGGGCGGCGCCCGGCTCGCTCGGCACCTGCACGACGGATCGTTCGCCGAGCGCATGCGGGTCCCCACGGAGAACGTCTTCCCGCTGCCCGCGGCGGCGGGGGACGACCCGTCCCGCTGGGCCGCGGTCGGCGTGCACGTCATCCCGTACGGCGGGCTGCTGGCCGGCGGGCTCGCTGCCGGTGAGACGCTGCTCGTCAGCGGCGCCACCGGCAACCTCGGCAGCAGTGCGGTCGCGGTCGCGCTCGCGATGGGGGCCGGTCGTGTGGTCGCCCCAGGTCGCAACCGGGCCGCGCTCGACCTCCTCGCCGACCGGTTCGGCCCGCGGGTGTGCCCGGTCCCGCTGACCGGGGACGAGGCCAGCGACCGCGCGGCGATGTCCGCGGCGGGCGACGGCCCGATCGACATGATGATCGACCTGCTGCCGCCGAGCGCACCCAGCTCGGCGGCGCGCACGGCAGCCATGACCGTGCGCGAGTACGGCCGCGTCGTTCTCATGGGCGGCGTCGGCATGCTCGGCGGCGACGACCTCGCACTCCCGTACCCGTGGATCATGCGCAATTCGATCACCGTGCGCGGCCAGTGGATGTACCCGCGTGCAGCGAACGTCGGCATCATCCGGCTCCTCGCCTCCGGCACGCTGGACCTCGCCTCCGAACGGGTTCGGTCGTTCGGCCTCAACGCCGTCAACGACGCCGTCACGTACGCCGCCTCGCATGGCGGCCCGTTCGACCGCACCGCCCTCACGCCACCTGCTCGCTGACAGGACCGACTCATGTTGGGGTCGGCTGTGGACGGTGATGGCGCCGGTCATGCAGCCGGATGCACCGTTCTGGAACTCGCCGGTGTGCGACAGGATCGACGAGGTGGATGTCGAGGCGGAACCGGAACCGCGGCGGGCCCGGCCCAGGACGCGATGTCCCTCGCCGAGGGCGACCAGGCGGTGCTCGGGCAGCTCGTCGCGTCGAACCTCTCCCAGTCCGGGGCGGCGGTCTCGAACGTGGCGTTGCCCTCCTCGATTTCCCAGCACACCGACATCAAGATGCGCCACGTCGCCGAACTGGTCGTGGACGGCCTAGACGGGACACCTCGCGAGCGGTGTCCGCCACAAGCTGTAAGCGCAGCACGGCGACGCGCGCGACCCTGCGCCACGGCCACGGCTGACCGGTGCCAGCCCTCGCGCCGTCGTCAGGAGCGCGCGAGCCGGGCCGCGAGATAGGGCGCGGTGGCGCTGCGGCGGGCCTTCGCCACCTCGGCCGGCGGGCCCGCCCCGGCCCCCCCCCCCCCCCCGCCGCCCCCCCCCGCCCGCGGGCGGTGGGCCCGGCGGCGGGGGGGCTGGG
>CBRG010000337.1 GCA_000470535.1 Streptomyces sp. AW19M42 | reverse complement strand
CGATGATCAGTACGGCGACGGCGGCGGTGAAGGCGGCCGTCAGCCCGGAGCCGGTGGCGAGCCAGAAGCCGAGCGTGCCGAGCGCGAGCAGGATCACGACGGGGACGAACACGGCCGAGATCCGGTCGGCCAGGCGCTGGGCGGCCGCCTTGCCGTTCTGCGCGTCCTCGACCAGCTTCGCCATCCGGGCCAGTTGGGTATCGGCGCCGATCCGGGTCGCCTCGACGACGAGCCGGCCGCCCGCGTTGAGCGTGGCGCCGGTCACCGGGTCGCCCACGCCGACCTCGACGGGGACGGACTCGCCGGTGAGCATGGAGGCGTCGACCGCCGAGTTGCCCTCGACGACGGTGCCGTCAGTGGCGATCTTCTCGCCGGGCCGGACCAGGAAGCGGTCCCCTGCCCGGAGGTCCGCCGTGTCCACGGTGACCTCGCGGCCGTCGCGCAGGACGGTGACCTCCTTGGCGCCCAGTTCGAGCAGGGCCTGCAGCGCCGCTCCCGCCTTCCGCTTGGAGCGGGCCTCGAAGTAGCGCCCGGCCAGGATGAAAGCGGTGACTCCGGCGGCGGCTTCGAGATAGATGTTCCCGGCGCCGTCGCCGCGGCCGATGGTCAGCACAAAGGGGTGCGTCATGCCGGTCATCCCGGCGGTGCCGAAGAAGAGCGCCCACAGTGACCACAGGAACGCGGCGGAGGTGCCGACCGAGACCAGCGTGTCCATGGTGGCCGCGCCGTGCCGCGCGTTGGTCCACGCGGCGCGGTGGAAGGGCCAGCCCGCGTACGTGACGACGGGCGCGGCGAGAGTCAGGGAGAGCCACTGCCAGTTGTCGAACTGGAGCGCCGGGATCATCGACATCGCGATCACCGGTACCGCGAGCAGCACCGCGGTGATCAGCCGCTGCCGCAGCGGGCGGAGCTCGTCGGCCTCCGCCGCCGCGTCCGTCGCGTCGGACGCGCCGCGTACCGGAGAAGCGGGCTCCTGCGCGCTGTAGCCGGTCTTCTCGACGGTGGCGATCAGGTCCTGTACGGAGACGTCCTCGCCCCGGTAGCTGACCCGGGCTTTCTCGGTGGCGTAGTTGACGGTGGCCTCGACCCCGTCCATCCGGTTGAGCTTCTTCTCGATACGGGCCGCGCACGAGGCGCAGGTCATGCCGCCGATGGCGAGCTCGACCTCTGCGGCGCCGGTGGTGGCTGCGGTCTGCGCGGACACGGGGCCTCCTTGGTAGGGGATCTACAGGGATAACGAGGATCGTTTATACCCCTAGGGGGTATGTGGTGTTGAACCAGGTATACCCCCTACCCCTATATATACGCAAGGACGGCCGCAGGTGGATCCGCGGAGTCCGGCGTGCAGCTGCCTGGCGCGCCTCTGGCCTCGCGTATCTTCACGTGCGCGGTGAGGCTGTGTCCTCGGCCGTCCGGCCCGTAGGCTGGCCATTGGACTAGACCTATAGCTGCTTCCTGGAGGATTGGGTTCCCATGAGCAACCGTGCAGTCCTGGAGGTGATCGCTCTCGACGCGGAGGACGCGGTCGCTGCCCAGGCGGGTGGTGCGGACCGGCTTGAGCTGGTCACCGACATGGCGGCGGACGGCCTCACCCCGTCCTGTGCGACCTTCGCGTCGATCCGTGCCGCGGTGGACATCCCCCTGCGGGTGATGCTCAGAGTGGCCGACGGCTTCGCGGCCGGTGACATCGATGTACTCGTGCGCAAGGCGCGCGAGCTGCGGGCGGAGGGCGCGGACGAGTTCGTGTTCGGCTTCCTGGACGCGGAGGGCCGCCCGGACCTCGTCGCGGTCGAGCGGATCATCGCGGAACTGGACGGCTGCCACTGGACGTTCCACCGCGCGATCGACCGGGCCTCCGACCGGGACGCCCTGCGCAAGGCGCTCGCGGACCTGCCGGGTCTGGACACGTATCTCACCGCGGGAGCGGCCGCCGGAGTGGACGACGGCATCCCCGCGCTGCTGGTCGAGGCCGCCCGCACGGGGGAGCCGGGGTACGAACCGCGGATCCTCGTCGGCGGCGGGCTGCGCCTGGACCACCTGCCGGAACTGCTCGACGCGGGGATCGACGCGGTCCACATCGGCGGGGCGGCGCGGCGCGGCGGTTGGGCGGGGCCGGTGGACGCGGCGGCCGTACGGGAGTGGCGGGACGTGCTCGACGCGTAGGGCGGCGGAGTGGCCGGGGCGAGTCGCGGCACCGGCGCCGCGCTGTGGCGCCCGCTCCGTGCCGGGACTCGTCGCGGTGTCGGCGCCAGGACCTGCGCGGGTACCCGTCCCGGTATTCCGCTATGGGGTGATCGCGCCTCTGTCCTTGTCATGACCCTGGCGCAACACCCGCCTTCGGCTCCACAATGGCGCGACGTCGTGGGAGCGCTCCCGCAGCGCTCTCCGGCTGCCCGCACCTTCAAATGGGAGCGCTCCCACCGTGTTCGTGCTCCCGTCCCACCCGTTCTCATCGCCCGACGGACCGCCACTGCCGACCCCAACCGAAAGGTTCCCGGTGAACGCCTCATCGCCCCCGCCCCCCGCCGGCCGCTCCCGGCGCCGGAGCCGCGCGCTCGGGATACTGGCCATCGCCGCGTTGACGGGCAGCGCCCTCAGCGCGCCCGGCGCGGCTGCCGCCGACGACCCGGCCCCCGCTCCCGAGCAGATCATCAACGGTGACTTCGCCGCCGGGACGGCCCCCTGGTGGTGGACGGCCAACGCCGCCGCCTCCGTCACCGGCGGCCGGCTCTGCTCCCAGGCGCCCGCGGGGACCGCCAACCCGTGGGACGTGATCGTCGGCCAGAACGACATCCCGCTCGTCGCGGGGGACACGTACACCCTCACCTACACGGCCACCTCCACCGTCCCGCTGTCCATCCACACCAACGTGCAGCTGGCCACCGAGCCGTACACCACCGACCTCTCCGCCACCGACACGATCAGCACGGAAGCCACTCCGGTCACCCACGCCTTCACCGCGGCCGCGAACCGCGACGACGCTCAGGTCGCCTTCCAGATCGGCGGCAACGACGCGGCGGCCACCTTCTGCCTCGACGACGTGTCCCTGCGCGGCGGTGCCGAACCGCCCGTGTACGTGCCCGACACCGGCTCGCCCGTCCGCGTCAACCAGGTCGGCTATCTCCCCCAGGGGCCGAAGGACGGGACACTGGTCACCGACGCGACGACCCCGCTGCCGTGGGCCCTCAAGGCGGCCGACGGAACCACCGCCGCCAGCGGCACCACCGTGCCGGGCGGCGAGGACCCGACCTCGCGGCAGAACGTTCACACCTTCGACTTCAGCGCGGTCACCACCACCGGGGACGGCTACACGATCGAGGCGGACGGGCAGGTCAGCGAGCCCTTCTCGATCCGCGCCGACCTGTACGACGCCCTGCGCGGCGACTCGCTGGAGTACTTCTACCAGAACCGCAGCGGCATCGAGATCGACGCGGACCTGGTCGGTGAGCAGTACGCACGCCCCGCCGGACACCTCGGCGTCGCCCCCAACAAGGGCGACACCGACGTGCCGTGCCAACCGGGCGTCTGCGACTACCGGCTCGATGTGCGCGGCGGCTGGTACGACGCCGGTGACCAGGGCAAGTACGTCGTCAACGGCGGCATCGCGGTGGCCGAGCTGATGGACACCTACGAGCGGACCCTGACGGCCGACGGGGCGGAGTCCGCCGAACTCGGCGACGGCGCGCTGCGGGTGCCCGAGCACGGCAACGCCGTGCCGGACATCCTCGACGAGGCGCGCTGGGAACTCGACTTCATGATGCGCATGCAGGTCCCGGCCGGGAACCCGCTGGCCGGCATGGTCCACCACAAGGTGCACGACTCCCAGTGGACCGGCCTGCCGATGATGCCCCATCTGGACCCCCAGCAGCGCGAACTGCCCCCGCCGACCACCGCCGCCACGCTCAACCTGGCCGCGGCCGCCGCCCAGTGCGCACGGCTGTTCGCCCCGTACGATGCGGAGTTCGCCGCCCGGTGCCGCACGGCCGCGACGGCGGCGTGGACCGCGGCGAAGGCGCACCCGGACGTGCTGGCCGACCCGGCCGACGGCGTCGGCGGCGGGACCTACGAGGACAACGACGTCACCGACGAGTTCTACTGGGCCGCGGCCGAACTGTTCACCACGACCGGCGACGAGACCTACCGGCAGGCCCTGCTGGCGTCACCGCTGCACGGCGACGCCGACGCGGTCTTCCCCGCGGACGGCGGCATGTGGTGGGGCGAGACCGCCGGACTCGGCGTCCTGACCCTGGCCACCGTGCCCAACGACCTCACCCCCGCGCAGCTCACACAGGTCCGCTCCGTGGTGACCACGGCCGCCGACCACTACGCCCAGGAGTCCGAGGACCAGCCCTACGGGGTGCCCTACGCCCCGGCGGGCGGGAACTACGCCTGGGGATCCAACAGCCAGGTACTCAACAACATGATCGTGCTGGCCACCGCCGCCGACCTCACCGGCAGGTCCGAGTACCGCGACTCCGTACTACGCGGCGCGGACTACCTGTTCGGGCGCAACCCGCTGAACCAGTCCTACGTCACCGGGTACGGCGAGCGCGCCTCCGAGAACCAGCACCACCGGGTCTGGGCCCACCAGAGCGACCCCGCCCTGCCGCACCCGCCTCACGGCTCCCTCGCGGGCGGACCCAACCTCACCGCCGCCACCTCGGGCGACCCGGAGGCGGCGGCGAAGCTCAAGGGATGCGCGGCCGCGATGTGCTACCTCGACTCCAACGGCTCGTACGCCACCAACGAGGTCGCCATCAACTGGAACGCGCCGCTGGCCTTCGTCGCCTCCTACCTGGACGACACCGGGGACGGCGCGGGCCCGGCGCGTGCCTGCCGCGTCACGTACTCCTCGCACCCCTGGAACACCGGCTCGACCACCACGGTGACGGTGAAGAACACCGGCACGAAGGCGGTCACCCCCTGGTCCCTGACCTGGCTGCTCCCCGGTGACCAGCGGCTCGGCCACACCTGGAGCGCCGAACTCGCCCAGTACGGACGTACGGTGACCGCCGTACCGCTGTCCTGGAACCGCACGCTCGCACCGGGCGCCTCGGTCGACTTCGGGTTCAACAGCAGTGTCGGGGGCCCGGCCGCCGACCCGCGCACGGTCAAGCTGAACGGGAGGGCCTGCGCGGCGGGCTGAGCGGGAACGGTGTGCGGGGGGCCGTACCCCCGCACACCGCCTGCCTCCCTCAGCCCAACTCGGCGGGCAGCGGCGCCGCGTGGACCACGATCAGGCCCGAGACCGCACGGGTCAGGGCCACGTACAGGCGGCGCAGGCCCGTCCGTTCGTCCGGTTCGCCGTCGACCACCGCCGCCGGCTCGTCCAGCACCACGTAGTCGTACTCCAGGCCCTTCGCCAGTGACGCCGGGACCAGGGTCAGCCGGGACTCGGCGGTCGTCTCCTCGCCGGGGGAGAGGTAGCTGTGGCCCGCCGCCGTCAGGGCGGCAGCCAGCGACGGGATACGGGCGTCGGCGGCGATCAGGCCGGTCGAACCCTCCTGCTCCAGCGACTCCTCGCAGGCCGCGACCACCGCCGCGTCCAGCGCGCCCGTGGTCGCGGCCTCCGTCTTGCGTACCGACAGCGAACCCGGCGACTCACGCACCGACTCCACCGCCGCCAGGCCGGGCGAGATCACCGGCAGCAGCCGGGACGCGTACGCGATCACCTCGCGCGGCACGCGGAAACCGGCCGTCAGTTCCTCCACCACCGCGTCCGACTTGCCGAGATGGTGCAGCGCCTGCTCCCAGCTCTGCGTCGACCACGGCGTCGTGCCCTGCGCCAGGTCCCCCAGGACGGTCGCCGAACCGGTCGAGCAGCGCCGGCCCACCGCCCGGTACTGCATGGGGGAGAGGTCCTGCGCCTCGTCGATCACCACATGGCCCAACGAGTGCGTGCGCGCCACCAGGTCGTTCGCCTCGTCGATCAGCACCGCGTCGGCCGCCGACCACTTCGCGGACTTCACGCTGCGGGCCGGTTTGGTCCACAGGATCGCCTTCTGCTCGTCCTCTGTCAGCAGCCCGTCCGCCTGCGCGGCCAGGAACTCCGGGTCCGACAACAGCCGCAGCACGAGCTTCGCCGGCTCGACCGCGGGCCAGACCGCCTTCACCGCCGCCTTCACCGCGGGGTTGCGCGCCACCGCGTTCTGCACCCGGTCGTCGGGCGCCTCGCCCGACTCCTCCATCCGCACCAGCACGGCGTGCGCGATGCGCTGCGGAAGGGCCTCGTGCGCGGCCCCGTACCGCATGTCGCGGGCCAGCAGCTCGTCGACCATCTCCTCGATCTCGTACGCGGGCACCCGCCAGCGGCGCGAACCGCGCACCACCATCACCGGCTCCGTCGGCGGCGTCACGTGCGAACGGATCGCCCGCCGCAGCACCTCCGCCATCCGGGCGTCACCCTTCACGACGGCGGCCTGCGCCTCGTCCGTGGACCGGACCTCGACGTTCGCCGTCACCAGGTCGTCGACGGTCGCCTGCTTGACCTCCAGCTCACCGAGGGCCGGCAGCACCTGCTCGATGTAGTGCAGGAAGGACCGGTTCGGCCCGATGACCAGCGTCCCGGTGCGGGCCAGCCGGTCCCGGTGCGCGTACAGCAGATACGCGACCCGGTGCAGGCCGACGGCGGTCTTCCCGGTGCCGGGCCCGCCCTGCACGCAGACGGAGCCGCCCAGCTCGCTACGGACGATCTCGTCCTGCTCCGGCTGGATCGTCGCGACGATGTCGCGCATCGGGCCGACGCGCGGCCGCTCGATCTCCGCCTGGAGCAGCTTGCTGGTCTGCGCGGCCTCGGCGGGGTCGGTGAGGTGCTCGTCCTCGTACGCGGTCAGCTCGCCGCCGGTGTAGCCGAAGCGGCGCCGCTGGCCGACGTCGAGCGGATCGTTGCGGGACGCCCGGTAGAACGGCTGGGAGACCGGCGCCCGCCAGTCGATCACCATGGGGTCGCCGTCGGCGTCGTGGACGTGGCGGCGCCCGATGTAGAACTGCTCGCCCTCCGCGCCCTCGGCCTTCTCCGCGCCGACCACGTGGAGGTAGTCGAGACGTCCGAAGAAGAGCGGGGTGTGGGCGAGGTCGGCCAGTGACTTGATGCGGTCGGTGATCTGGGCCTGCAGTACTGCGGCGTTCACCCAGTTCGCCGTGACATCGCGGATGTTCAGGGCCTGGGCGTCCTCACGCATGGCACGCAGTGCGGCGCGCGAGGCCGCGAGATGGGCGCGTTCATGAGCCAGGGGGTCGGTGGTGGTGTCGCTTTCGTGTGCGTGCGCGGGCACGGTGTTGCCTCCGGCATTCAACGCAGGACGG
>CBRG010000336.1 GCA_000470535.1 Streptomyces sp. AW19M42 | reverse complement strand
ACACCGCGCTCAAGGGCCAACCGCCCGCCAGCCGCGTCCCCAACCTCACGGGTCAGTACAGCTAGGGCGTGTCCTGTAGGTCGGCACGCAGCCATCCTTGGTTCCGTGGCCCCGTGGCGTGGATCGCAGCGACTACGGCTTCACCGATCTGGGTCAGTTTCATCGGTGATGCCGTGGTTGTACGAGTGAGAAGTGGGTGTCCGATCTCGCGACGCAGTCTTCCAACTCTCGTGATCAGGGCCGTGCGGGCCGCGAGGTCCTCGTCATCGGCGACAGACGGGCCTGACCTATCGTGGATCAGCTCGGCGCGATCGCAAGTCAGCAGCTCGCGCAGTGACATCCTGGCCAGCCGGTCGCGCCCGTCCTTGAGGACGACCTCCATGCCCGTGGCCAGGCTGGCGAACTCCACGACCTCGACCGTCTCGCCGTCCAGCCGGAAGTGCGTCCCGACCCCCAGCTTCGTCCCCGCCCCGCTCATGCGGCCCTCCGCAACACGTGCGCAGCGCTCAGCGGCCGGTCCAGTGCGGTCGTCACATGCCCGGACCACAACAGGTGCAGCACCGCGGACTTCACCAGCGGCTGGGGACACTCCGGCAGCAGCCGGAAGGCATCGCCCAGCGGCATCCCGTCCAGATCAGCGGTCCGCAGCGCGGCCACCAGATCAGGGTCGAACAGCCAGTCGCGGCGGTAGCCGGCCAGAAACCGGATGTTCTCCAGCACGTGAGGATCCGGCTCGCTCCACACCTCGTACTGCCACCCGCGCGACGCGACCGCCTCGCGCGTCCAGGCGAAGGTGAAGGCGACCTCCGGCTTCTGAAGCCAGCGGCGCGGCTTGACGTCCACGACCACCGGACCGTCGTCTGTCAGCAGCAGATAGTCCGGGATGTGCTTGCGGATCTTGCCGTCAACATCGGTCTTGAGCAGGAACGGCTGGGCGACGATGTGCCGCACCTCTGGGGCGAAGTCAGCGAACAGCAGCCGCCCCAGCTCCAGCCGCGACTCGTAGATCACGTGGTCGCCCATGGTGGCCGACCAGTACGTGCCCGAATAGTGCTGCTGTCCCTTGAACCAGCGGAACGTCCGCCAGGGCCGAGCCTCCCGCAGCAGCCCGAGCGGCACCGACGACCACTCCAGGTCATCCACCACGGCCACGTCATCACGCCGGACACTCAGCCGTACCGGTGCGGCCACCGCTGTACCCATCAGACCATCAACCCCGTGCGTTCCGAGGCAACCCCACTGGCCGCTGGACGCCGAAGTCCTGCCCCTGCCGCGTACGCAGACGACGACCGGGGAGGTCCTGTACACAAAGAGGGGAACTACTCGCACACTGGGCATGAATCCCATCCCCCTGTCCTATTGGCCACGCGGTGGACACCACCGCTGGGACGAGGACAGGGGATCTGGGATCCCACAACCGCGGCGTCGCCGTCAGCCCACGTACGCCCCGCTCGCCGTCAGCCGCAGTGCCGTGTCGATCAGCGGCACATGGCTGAAGGCCTGCGGGAAGTTGCCCACCTGGCGCTGCAGCCGGGAGTCCCACTCCTCGGCCAGCAGGCCCAGGTCGTTGCGCAGGGACAGCAGCCGTTCGAACAGCTGGCGGGCCTCATCGACCCGGCCGATCATCGCCAGGTCGTCGGCCAGCCAGAACGAGCACGCCAGGAACGCGCCCTCGTCGCCCTCCAGACCGTCCACACCGGCGTCCCCGCCCGTGGTGGGGTAGCGGAGCACGAAGCCGTCCTCCGTGGACAGCTCCCGCTGGATCGCCTCGATCGTGCCGATGACCCGCTTGTCGTCGGGCGGCAGGAACCCCATCTGGGGGATCAGCAGGAGGGAGGCGTCCAGCTCCCTCGACCCGTACGACTGGGTGAAGGTGTTGCGCTCCTTGTCGTACCCGCGTTCGCAGACGTCGCGGTGGATGTCGTCGCGCAGATCGCGCCACTTCTCCAGCGGGCCCTCAGCGTCCCCGGCCTCGATCAGTTTGATCGTCCGGTCGACCGCCACCCAGGCCATCACCTTGGAGTGCACGAAGTGCCGGCGCGGCCCGCGCACCTCCCAGATGCCCTCGTCCGGCTCCTCCCAGTGCTTCTCCAGGTACTCGATCAGTTTGAGCTGGAGGCCGGTGGCGTAGTCGTTGCGGGTCAGCCCGGTCATGTGCGCGAGGTGCAGCGCCTCGGTGACCTCGCCGTACACGTCCAGCTGGAGCTGGCCCGCGGCGCCGTTGCCGACCCGGACCGGGCCCGACTCTTCGTACCCCGGCAGCCACTCCAGCTCGGCCTCGCCCAGCTCCCGCTCGCCCGCGATCCCGTACATGATCTGCAGGTTCTCTGGGTCGCCCGCGACCGCCCTGAGCAGCCACTCGCGCCAGGCACGGGCCTCCTCGCGGTAGCCGGTGCGCAGCAGCGAGGACAGCGTGATCGCGGCGTCGCGCAGCCAGGTGTAGCGGTAGTCCCAGTTGCGGGAGCCGCCGATGTCCTCGGGCAGCGAGGTGGTGGGCGCGGCGACGATGCCGCCGGTCGGCGCGTAGGTCAGGGCCTTCAGGGTGATCAACGAGCGGACCACGGCCTCGCGGTAGGGCCCGTGGTACGTACACTGCTCGACCCATTCGCGCCAGAAGTCCGCGGTCGCCTCCAGTGAACCCTCCGGGTCCGGGAGCGCGGGCGGTTCGCGGTGCGAGGGCTGCCAGCTGATCGTGAACGCGATCCGGTCACCCGGGGCGACGGTGAAGTCCGAGTACGTCGTGAGGTTCTCGCCGAAGGTCTCGGCGGTGGTGTCCAGCCAGACCGAATCGGGGCCCGCGACGGCGACCGTGCGGCCGTCCACCTTGTGTACCCACGGCGTGACCCGGCCGTAGCTGAACCGCATGCGCAGCTCCGAGCGCATCGGCACCCGGCCGCTGACGCCCTCCACGATCCTGATCAGCTGCGGGGCGCCGTCACGCGGCGGCATGAAGTCGGTCACCCGGACCGTGCCGCGCGGCGTGTCCCACTCCGATTCGAGGATCAGTGAGTCCCCGCGGTAACGGCGGCGGTCGGCGAAGGGCGGTTCCGCGCCCTCGGCACGGGGCCCGACGCGCCAGAAGCCATGTTCTTCCGTGCCCAGAAGGCCCGCGAACACAGCGTGTGAATCGAAGCGGGGAAGGCATAGCCAGTCGGCTGTGCCGTCCCGGCAGACCAGGGCAGCGGTCTGCATGTCTCCGATGAGTGCGTAATCCTCGATGCGCCCGGCCACGTGCATCTCCAGTCGAACGGCCATGTCGCCCCGTAGGGCGCTTACTGCGGGTCAAGAGGTCGTTGCTAGGGGTTGAAGTGGGGGAATCTGCGCGTTCATACCTCGCCCGGAACCTCTCCCGGAGCGAGTGTCCGAGCAGGATACGACGCACCTGGGTGATCCGCGCGACGGTCCCGGCAAGAGAGATGAGCCGAACGGGTGGGGCGTGAGAGACATGCGGGGATCGTGTGTGCTGACTGTGCCGGGAGTGGCCGGAAGCAGGCTCCCCTGGTCGCTGATACCCTGGTAGCCCGTGGACCGGTGGTCGTCTGGCAACAGCAGACGAGGCCCCCGAACCGCAGCGACGGCGCCTCCGGAATCTCCGGACGGCAACGCCGGTACGCACCTCACGATCGCGACCACGGGAGCCCCCTTTGGCTATGCAGCCCACATCCACGACGACCAAGCACATCTTCGTCACCGGGGGTGTCGCCTCTTCCCTCGGCAAGGGTCTGACTGCCTCCAGCCTCGGTGCCCTGCTCAAGGCGCGCGGCCTTCGGGTCACCATGCAGAAGCTCGACCCGTACCTGAACGTCGACCCCGGCACGATGAACCCCTTCCAGCACGGTGAGGTGTTCGTCACCAACGACGGTGCCGAGACGGACCTGGACATCGGACACTACGAGCGCTTCCTCGACGTTGACTTGGACGGCTCCGCCAATGTCACTACAGGCCAGGTGTACTCGCAGGTCATCGCCAAGGAGCGGCGAGGCGAATACCTCGGTGACACCGTGCAGGTCATCCCGCACATCACCAACGAGATCAAGCACCGCATCCGCCGGATGGCCACCGACGACGTGGACGTCGTCATCACCGAGGTCGGCGGCACGGTGGGCGACATCGAGTCGCTGCCGTTCCTGGAGACCGTCCGCCAGGTCCGCCACGAGGTGGGCCGGGACAACGTCTTCGTCGTGCACATCTCGCTGCTGCCCTACATCGGCCCGTCCGGCGAGCTGAAGACCAAGCCGACCCAGCACTCGGTGGCGGCGCTGCGCAACATCGGTATCCAGCCGGACGCGATCGTGCTGCGGGCCGACCGCGAGGTGCCGACCGCGATCAAGCGCAAGATCTCGTTGATGTGCGACGTCGACGAGGCTGCCGTGGTGGCCTGCCCGGACGCCAAGTCGATCTACGACATCCCCAAGGTGCTGCACTCCGAGGGCTTGGACGCCTACGTCGTGCGCAAGCTCGACCTGCCGTTCCGGGACGTCGACTGGACGACCTGGGGGGATCTGCTGGACCGCGTCCACAACCCCGACCACGAGGTCACCGTCGCCCTGGTCGGCAAGTACATCGACCTGCCCGACGCCTACCTCTCGGTCACCGAGGCCATCCGGGCCGGCGGCTTCGCCAACAAGGCCCGCGTCAAGGTCAAGTGGGTCGCCTCCGACGACTGCAAGACCCAGGCGGGTGCCAAGAAGCAGCTCGGTGACGTCGACGCCATCTGTATCCCCGGCGGCTTCGGCGAGCGCGGTGTGATCGGCAAGGTCGGCGCCATCCAGTACGCCCGTGAGAACAAGGTGCCGCTGCTCGGCCTCTGCCTCGGTCTCCAGTGCATCGTGATCGAGGCGGCGCGCAACCTCGCGGAGATCCCCGACGCCAACTCCACCGAGTTCGACGCCGCCACCGCCCACCCCGTCATCTCGACGATGGAGGAGCAGCTGGCGTACGTCGAGGGCGCGGGCGACCTCGGCGGCACCATGCGGCTCGGCCTCTACCCGGCGAAGCTCGCCGAGGGCTCGCTGGTCCGTGAGGCGTACGACGGCCAGCCGTACGTGGAGGAGCGCCACCGCCACCGCTACGAGGTCAACAACACCTACCGCGCCGAGCTGGAGAAGAAGGCCGGTCTGGTCTTCTCCGGCACCTCCCCGGACAACAAGCTCGTCGAGTACGTCGAGTACCCGCGCGAGGTCCACCCCTACCTGGTGGCCACCCAGGCGCACCCGGAGCTGCGCTCCCGCCCGACCCGCCCGCACCCCCTGTTCGCGGGCCTGGTGAAGGCGGCCGTCGCGCGTAGGACGGGCAGCACGTCGGAAGCCACGCCGGGCAAGTAACAGCACCCCCACAGGCGTTACGGTTGACCGGGGTACGCGTCCTTCCGGGACGCGTACCCCGGTCACTGTTTTTTGTGGGAGGACGTAGATGGGTTTCCAGGACACGCCCGAGGAATGGCCGGTCACCGCGACCGAGACTCCGTTCCGGGGCAACAAGACCAGCGTCCGCACCGATGACGTCACGATGCCGGACGGCACGGTCGCGCGCCGCGACTACCAGGTCCACCCGGGCTCGGTCGCCGTGCTCGCACTCGACGACACGGGCCGCGTCCTGGTGCTGTGCCAGTACCGCCACCCGGTGCGCCAGAAGCTGTGGGAGATCCCGGCCGGACTGCTCGACGTCCCCGGTGAGAACCCACTGCACGCCGCGCAGCGCGAGCTGTACGAGGAGGCCTACGTCAAGGCCGAGGACTGGCGGGTGCTGACCGACGTCTACACCACGCCGGGCGGCTGCGACGAGGCCGTACGGATCTTCCTCGCCCGGAACATCTCCGAGGCGGACGGCGAGCGTTTCGAGGTCGCGGAGGAGGAGGCCGACATGGAGCTGGCCCGGGTGCCGCTCCAGGACCTCGTACGCGGTGTGCTCGCCGGGGACCTGCACAACAACTGCCTGGTGGTGGGTGTGCTCTCGCTCGCCGCGGTGCTCGCGGGCGACGGGGTCGAATCGCTGCGGCCCGCAGAGGCGCCCTGGCCCGCCCGGCCGTTCGAGGCCTGACGGCCCGTCGGAACCAAAATGACCCCCGGTCGGAAAAAACGCTGATCCGATCGGGGGACGTACCCGCCGCGCTCCACCGGTTTCGCCCACCCGCCTGAACTACGCTCGGAATGCCCTGACCGGAGTCCCGGCGGGCGACGCGTGCAGCGAAGTGGAGCGTGGCCCGTGACGGATCAGGCGGTGGACACCAGCGACCCGGCCGAGGCAGCGGGGACCGAGGAGCCGGCTACCGTCGAGCCATCTCAATTCTTCGGGCGCGAACGCGAGTTGAAGGAACTCCGGGCCGACATCGAATGGGCCGGACTGGACACCATGGCCGGTCGCAAGAGCGGCCGGGCCCGGGTCCTGCTGATCGCCGGACGCCCCGGATCCGGCCGCACCGCGCTGGCCTGCGAGCTCACCCGGCGGCTGCTCGGCACCGGCGACTACCCCGACGGCCTGCTCCGCGTCCGGCTCACCGAACCCTGCGGCGCCGCGGTCCCCACCGAACGCGCCGCCCGGGACCTCCTCGGCCAGCTAGACGTGGTGGGACCGCCCGGCGCGGACGAGGACGAGCTGTCCGAGATGGTGCGCGAGGCCCTCGCCGTACGCCGGGTCCTGCTGCTGATCGACGACGCGCCGGACGCCGAACAGGTCGACCCGCTGCTCCCGGACAACCCGGACTGCCTGGTCGTCGCCACCGCACAGGGCCCGCTGACCGGTATCCCCGGCGTCCGGCCCTGCACCATCGGCGGACTGGAGTCGGGGCCCGCGGTCCAGCTGCTCGCCCGCACCATCGGGCAGGTCCGCATCACCGTCGACCCCCGGACCGCCGAGACACTGGCCGAGGAGTGCGGCGGCCAGCCCGCCGCGCTCGTGATGGTCGGGGGCTGGCTGGCCACGCACCCGACGGCCTCGGTGGCCGATGTCACCAAGCAGCTGCGGGAACTGCCGGACGACGCCGAGCAGCCGACCGGCGCCCGTCCGCTGGCCCGCGCCTTCCGGCTGATCCACGACTCGCTGGCGCCGACCGCGGCCCGGATACTGCGACTGCTCTCGCTGGCCCCCGCCGGACTCGCCGACGCCCACACCGCGTCCGCGCTGGCGGGCTGTTCCGTCTCGGCCGCCCAGACCACACTCGACGACTTCGTGCGCCTCGGCGTGCTGCGGAGCAACGGGGCGGGCCGGCCGCAATACGAGGTGCCCGGCTGTCTGGCCCCGCTGCTGCGGGCGCTGCTGGAGGACCGGGACCGTCCGGCCGAGATCCAGCTCGCGCAGGCGAGGATGCTGGAGCGGACCGTGCGCCTCCTCCAGTCCTGCCGCGCGGTCACCGAACCCGAGGGCTCCCCGGCCCGGCGCAGACTCGCCGGACTGCCGCGCTCCCTGCGCTTCCCCGGCCCCGAGGCCGCCGCCGAATGGCTGCGGATCCGCCGCCCCGCCCTGCTGGCCTCCGCCCGGATCGCCGTGCAGGACGGTGAACTCGACACGCTGGCCAGGCGGTTGGTGGCCGCGCTGGTGCGGGCGCTGGCGGTGCACGAGGGCACGGAGGCGGCCGCGCCCGAGCTGTACGGACTGCACGGTCTGGTACTGGCCGTCGCGGAGCGCCGCGAGCTGCCGCGCGAGCGGGCGGCCGCCCTGCTCAACCTCGCGGACCTGGACGCCGGGACCGGCCGGACCCGGGAGGCGCTGGCCCGCTACCGGGCCGCGCTGGATGCCGGACGGGCCGCGAAGGACCCGTACGCCACCGGGCGGGCGATGGAATCCGTGGGCGGCGCCTACGCGGAGCTGGGCGACTTCCACCGGGCCTCCGACTGGTACGGCCGGGCGCTCGCGCAGCGGCTCACCCAGGGCGACAAGGCCGACGAGGCGCGGCTCTACGGGCGCCTCGGCACGGTCCACACCTACGCCGGGCGGTACGGCGAGGCGCTGCGGAACTGGCGCGCGGCGGCGGCCGGCTACCGCAGGCTCGGGGACCTGCCTGCCCAGGCGCGGGCCCTCAGCGAGGTCGCCCGGGTCCAGGAGTACGCGGGCCGTCCGCAGGAGTCGCTGCAGACCTGCCGGGAGGCTGTGCAGTGGGCGAGGCAGGCCAAGGACGTACGGCTGCAGGCCGCCCTTGAGCTGCGGCTGGCCGACACGCTGGACCGGCTCGGTGACCCCGCAGCCGCGGGGCTGCACCGGGGTACAGCCGACAGATTGCTGGGTGAGGGGAGTGCAGCCTACGAAATCCGTAGTGCGGCGACGGAAAGTTAATACTTTGTAAGGCTAGACAGCGGGAAGCCCTTCATTAGACTGGCTCTGCCGCGGGTGTTCGCGGTGTCTTCATTTACGCTGCGTCTATCCGGGTATGTATCGCTATGCCCGGGTGGCCCCTCTGAGTCAAGGACCGTGATCGACGTGAAGGTCGGCATCCCCCGCGAAGTCAAGAACAACGAGTTCCGCGTGGCGATCACGCCTGCCGGAGTGCACGAGCTCGTCCGGCACGGCCACCAGGTCGTCGTCGAGGCGAGCGCCGGTGCCGGCTCGTCGATCACGGACGAGGAGTACGTCGCGGCCGGGGCGCGGATCCTGCCCACCGCCGACGAGGTCTGGGCCACCGCGGACCTGCTGTTGAAGGTCAAGGAGCCGGTCGCCGAGGAGTACCACCGTCTCCGCAAGGGCCAGACCCTCTTCACCTACCTCCACCTCGCCGCCTCCCGCGCCTGCACGGACGCGCTGCTGGAGTCCGGCACCACCGCCATCGCCTACGAGACCGTCGAGACCGCGAACCGCGCGCTGCCGCTGCTCGCCCCGATGTCCGAGGTCGCGGGCCGGCTGGCCCCGCAGGTCGGCGCGTACCACCTGATGCGCTCGGTCGGCGGCCGAGGTGTGCTGCCCGGCGGCGTCCCGGGCACGGCGGCCGGGCGGGCCGTCATCATCGGCGGCGGCGTCTCCGGCTGGAACGCCACCCAGATCGCGGTCGGGCTCGGCTTCCACGTCACGCTGCTCGACAAGGACATCAACAAGCTCCGCGAGGCCGACCGGATCTTCGGCACCAAGGTGCAGACGGTCGTCTCCAACGCCTTCGAACTGGAGAAGGCCGTCGTCGAGGCGGACCTGGTCGTCGGCGCCGTGCTCATCCCCGGCGCGAAGGCCCCGAAGCTGGTCACCAACGAGCTCGTCGCCAAGATGAAGCCCGGAAGTGTACTTGTCGACATTGCAATTGATCAGGGTGGCTGCTTCGAGGACTCCCACCCGACGACGCACGCCGAGCCGATCTTCATGGTTCACGGCTCGGTCTTCTACTGCGTCGCCAACATGCCCGGCGCGGTGCCGAACACCTCCACGTACGCCCTCACCAACGCGACGCTGCCCTACATCGTTGAGCTCGCGAACCGCGGCTGGACCGAGGCGCTGCGCCGTGACGCCGCACTCGCCAAGGGGCTCAACACCCATGACGGGCAGGTCGTTTACCGTGAGGTGGCCGAAGCGCACGGCCTCGACCACATCGAACTGGGCACGCTTCTCGGCTGAGGGTCAACCCCTCCCGTCAACCTCGCGCACCCGGCCGGACCTTGCCGAGCAAGGTCCGGCCGGACGTGTGCCGGGCCCCTGGCAGGCCCCGCACAACTCGCCTCGAACGTAACCCTTTAACCGATTCGTGCACCCGCGAAAAGTGCCCTGGGAGGGCTGCGCGCCCTTGACAGCGGGGTGTTCGATTGCCGACACGTCGGGCCGGGTCCGGCGGATTGTGTTGCTGCGAACCGGTGACACGCCATAGAGTCGCCAATCGTCGGCATGGTGCCACGCTGACCTATCGATAAGTTTCCTGGTCACGTCCAAGGAGGTAAGACGACTTGTGAATGAGTCGACATTTACTCCCGGGGGTGTTCATCCAGGGATGCCTGCACGGGGCCAGAGCCCGAACGGGCTGGAGGCTGTCGGCTCCGTCGCTGTCCGCACCTTCGCCACCCACCAGCACATGACGACAGCCCCCCAGATGATGGACGGCCTACACGTGAACGCCATGGCCGGCAACGAGAGTGGCCGGGACACCGCCCACCTCGCCGACTTCGACGAGGCGCCCCAGGGGCGCTTCTACGACCCCGACGCCGAGTACGAGCCCGATCCGGAGTACGCGGCCACTCTCGCGCCCGACGCCGCCCGGCAGCGCCGCGAGCGAGTCGGCCCGACGGGCCGGCCCCTGCCGTACTTCCCGATCCCGGGCCCGCTGACCGATCACGGCCCCGCCAAGATCATCGCGATGTGCAACCAGAAGGGCGGCGTCGGCAAGACCACGTCGACCATCAACCTGGGCGCCGCGCTCGCGGAGTACGGGCGGCGTGTGCTGCTCGTCGACTTCGACCCGCAGGGTGCCCTTTCGGTCGGTCTCGGCGTGAACCCGATGGAGCTCGACCTCACCGTCTACAACCTGCTCATGGAGCGGGGCATGGCGGCCGACGAGGTCCTCCTGAAGACCGCCGTGCCCAACATGGATCT
The DNA here is from genome assembly GCA_000470535.1 of Streptomyces sp. AW19M42. Lineage (GTDB taxonomy): Bacteria > Actinomycetota > Actinomycetes > Streptomycetales > Streptomycetaceae > Streptomyces. The sequence continues at coordinate 1,290 of CBRG010000336.1, read as the reverse complement.
GCTGCCGAGCAACATCGACCTGTCGGCCGCAGAGGTCCAGCTGGTCAGCGAGGTGGCCCGGGAATCCACCCTGCAGCGTGCCCTGAAGCCGCTGATGGCCGACTACGACTACATCGTGATCGACTGCCAGCCCTCGCTGGGCCTGCTCACCGTGAACGCGCTGACCGCCGCGCACAAGGTGATAGTGCCGCTCGAATGCGAGTTCTTCGCGCTGCGAGGTGTGGCCCTGCTCACCGAGACCATCGAGAAGGTCCAGGAGCGGCTCAACCCCGAGCTGGAGCTCGACGGCATCCTCGCCACCATGTACGACTCCCGCACCGTGCACAGCCGCGAGGTCCTCGCACGCGTCGTCGAGGCCTTCGACGATCACGTCTACCACACGGTCATCGGGCGCACGGTCCGCTTCCCGGAGACCACGGTCGCCGGCGAGCCCATCACCACGTACGCCTCCAACTCGGTCGGTGCCGCCGCCTATCGCCAGCTCGCCAGGGAGGTGCTCGCCCGGTGTCACGCCGAGTGAGTCTGCCGGGGGCCGACGAACTGTTCCGTACCACCGGGGGGATGGGGCTGCAGTCCTCGTCCCCCGCGGAACGGCGGCGCAAGGCGAACGGCGATGCCGCCCGGGTACCCGCACCGGCCGGCGGCGAGAGCGACTCCGGGGCCGACGCCCCGGCGAAGGGCTCCGAGGTCCAGGCGGCCGCCCCCTCCACGCAGGAGGAGCACTCGGCGGCCAGGGCCGACGCGGGCGATTCACGCAGCCGGGGCGGTGGGAACGACCGGATGGCGGTGGCCGCACAGGCCGGGCGCCGTCCGCAGCCGTCGTCCTCGCAGGAGCCGGTTCCGGCCCCCGTCGTCCAGCAGCAGCGCAGACGCGGTGGCGGGCGCGGCGCGAACCGGCGGCCCAGCGGCCGGGAGCGTCACGACGAGAAGATCACGGTCTACGTCTCCGCCGAGGAGCTGATGGACCTCGAACACGCGCGGCTGGTGCTGCGCGGCGAGCACGGGCTGGCCATCGACCGGGGCAGGATCGTCCGTGAGGCGGTCGCCGTCGTCCTGGCCGACCTGGAGTCCCGGGGCGACGCGAGCATCCTCGTACGGCGGCTGCGCGGCCGCTGACGGGCCCGGCGCCGGTAGCCTGCCCCGGAAGGGCGGGCCGCCGTCCGTCCGCCCGCGTCCCGCCGCACCCTGGATCCCCATGCCCTCACCCGACGAGCCCGCCCGCACCTCCCGCCGCCCGCTGGGCCGCGGGCCGGGCGGCGGGCCCGTGCCCGTGCCCGGAGGGGCGGGGGG
>CBRG010000335.1 GCA_000470535.1 Streptomyces sp. AW19M42 | reverse complement strand
TCCCGTCCGATGGCGTGCCGGGCCGGCACGCCATCGGACGGGCACCCCTGTCGGTCCTGCTGAGGTGGGGCGGTGCGCTACTTGACGGCGGTCAGCAGCGGCACGATCTGGTCGATCGCGTAGGGGATCGAGAGGACCGTGTTGAAGGAGAACGCGGCGCCGATGTCCGGGTCCTGGTAGGGCACGAACAGATCGCGCTTGTCCTTGCTCACCTTGAGGTTCTTGTAGAGCGGCTCGGACTTGATCCGGTCGTTGGCGTCGGTGCTGGAGGTCACCCAGACCAAGCGGTCGACGTCGAGCACGTTCAGCTTCTCGGAGCTGAGTTCGGCGGCGTTCCAGCCCGGCTTGGCCAGCTTGTCGATCCCCGGCTTCAGCTTGAAGCCCAGCTCGGAGAAGAAGATGGCCTTGGGGTCCGTCTTCGTGAACGCCGAGTACTTCCCCGCCTCGAAGCTGTCGGCCACGGCGAGGGTCAGCGCGCCGAACTCGGGGTGCTCGTCGCGGACCTTCTCGAAGTCGGCGTCGATGCCGGTGATCAGCTTCTCGGCCTGTGCCTTCTTGCCGAGCGACGCGCCGATCTGCCGGGTCATGACCTGCCAGGAGGCCCCGTAGTCGGGCAGGTCCTCGGGCTGGGCGACGACCTTGGTGAACTTGGAGAGCGTGTCGTACTGCTCCTTCTTCATCCCCGAGTACTGGGCGATGACCAGGTCCGGCTTGAGTGCGGCGATCTTCTCCATGTTGTACTCGTCGCGCTCACCGACGATGTCCGGTGTGTTTGAACCCCACTTGGCCTTGGCCCAGGGCCACTTGCCGTACGGCTTCTCCTTGAACCAGTCCACGGAGCCGACGGGCTTGATGCCGAGTGCGAGGACCGCGTCCTGGTCGGAGAGGCCCAGGGTGACGATCCGCTCGGGCTCCGACTCGATCGTCGTGCTGCCGTACTTGTGCTGGACCGTCACCGGGAAGGCACCGGACTTGGCGCCCGCCTCCGCCGAGTCGCTGGACGATGCCTTGTCGTTGCCGCCCCCACAGGCGGCCAGAGCGACGGCGGCGACGGCCGCGACTGCCACTCGGGGTGCGAATCTGACGAACCACGTCAGAGCGGGGCGTGTACCAGTGGACACGGATGTTCCTTTCAAGGGGTTTCACTGTGTGTGCCGGGCCCGCCGCGTACTCCCGTACGAGCGGCGGGCAGGGCGAAACGTGGGGGCGGACCGAAGGCGGACCGGGAACGGGGGGGGGTCAGGGCGCGGCACGCCGCCGGCGAGCGGGCGGGGCCCTTCAGAGGCGCTCTTCAGGCCGCGCTCGACGATGGAGTCGAGGATCTCGCCGACCCTGATCGCGGTGTTGGACAGCAGCGACGAGGTGATGCCGTGGGTGTGCTCCGTGCCGCCCTGGAGGTAGATGCCGCAGCGCAGTTCGTCGTCCGTCGCGATGCGGTAGTCGCGCTCGACCCGGACGCGGCCCTCCTCGTCGCGGTGGCAGTGCCGTGCGACGTCACCGAGGAGGCTCAGGGGCTCGACGGGGCTGTAGCCGGTGGCGAGGACCACTACATCGGCCTCCAGCGTGCTTTCCTCACCGGTGACCAGGGAGGTGACCGTGGCGCGGACCTTGTCCCCGGCCTCCTCGACCCCGGTCAGCCGGGAGATGTTGATGAAGCGCAGCCGCTCGGTCCCGAGCACCTTCTCCTGGTACGCCTGGCGGTACAGGTCGTCGATCAGGTCGATGTCCACCACGGAGTAGTTGGTGTTGCCGTGGTAGGCCATCAGCTTGCGCTTGACGTCGTCCGGGGCGGTGAAGTACGCGTCGACCGCCTCCGGGTCGAAGATCCGGTTGGCGAAGCTGCTGTCGTCGGCCGGGCTGTACCCGTAGCGGGAGAAGACCGCGCAGACCTCGGCGCGCGGGAAGCGACGGTGGAGGTAGGCGACGTTCTCGGCGGCGCTCTGTCCGGCCCCGACCACGACGAACCGGGCGGGCTCCGTGCCCTCCAGCGCGTCGACCTTGGCCAGCAGGTCGGAGTTGTGCCAGACCCGGTCGGTGCGCTCGACGCCCTCCGGCATCAGCGGGCGCAGCCCGGTGCCGACGATGAGGTTGCGGGCGCGGTGGACGACCGTCTCGGTTCCCGCGCGGGACGTCACATCGACGTACTCCACCACTCCGTCACGCACGACGGGTTCGACGGAGATCACGTCGTGGCCGTAACTGACCATGTCGTCGACCTTCGCGGCGGCCCACTCGAAGTAGTCGTGGAACTCCACGCGGAGCGGGAAGAGGTTCTTGCCGTTGACGAAGTCGATCAGCCGGCCCCTGCTCTGCAGGTAGCGCAGGAAGGTGTACTCGCTGGACGGGTCCCGCAGCGTCACCAGATCCTTGAGGAACGACACCTGCATCGTCGCGTCGTCGATCAGCATGCCGCGGTGCCAGCCGAAGGCCGGCTGGCGCTCGAAGAAGTGTGCCGTGACCGCCTCCTGCCTGCCCACTCGCGCGTTGTGCTCGCTGAGCGCGATCGCCAGGGCCACATTGGACGGCCCGAAGCCGATTCCTATGAGGTCGTGGATCAGAGGTGCGTCGCCAGGATCAACCTGTGACATGTCACTCCCATCGTGCGGGACAGCCGCCTGTCAGGCGTGGACGAAAAGTACGGGGCGCGGGCAGACCGAGAGCGGCAGCCAGTCGAACTTAGGTAAAGCTAACCTGACTTCAACGGCTCTGTCGACTAGACAAACCGGACCAATCACCAAGCCTCCGACCTAACACGCCAGAAATCGGGGCCCGTTGCGTCATTAGGTAAGGCTTGCTTTACTTGGCTTCGATCAGTCGCTCACCTGAGGAGGAACCCATGCGGGTCGCCATGTTCGGTTACCAGACCTGGGGCCACCGCACCCTGCGAGCCCTACTGGAGTCCGAGCACGACGTGGTGACAGTCGTGACGCATCCCAAGAGCGAGCACGCGTACGAGAAGATCTGGAGCGATTCCGTAGCGGACCTGGCCGAGGAGCACGGCGTCCCGGTGATCATCCGCAACCGGCCCGACGACGAGGAGCTGTTCCGGCTGCTCCAGGAGGCCGCTCCGGACATCATCGTCGCCAACAACTGGCGCACCTGGATCCCCCCGCGCGTCTACGACCTGCCCCCGCACGGCACGCTGAACGTCCACGACTCACTGTTGCCGAAGTACGCCGGGTTCTCGCCGCTGATCTGGGCGCTCATCAACGGTGAGACCGAGGTCGGCGTCACGGCCCACATGATGGACGAGGTACTCGACGCCGGCGACATCGTGGACCAGCGCGCGGTGAAGGTGGAGCCCGGCGACACCTCCGTGGACCTGTTCCACAAGACCGTCGACCTGATCGCCCCGGTCACCATCGGCGCGCTCGACCGGATCGCCTCCGGGCAGACGGAGTTCACCCGGCAGGACCGCTCGCAGGCGACGTTCTTCCACAAGCGCGCCGAGGAGGACATCCGCATCAACTGGGACTGGCCCGCCGAGGTGCTGGACCGCCTGGTCCGCGCCCAGACGTCGCCCTACCCGAACGCCTTCACCTTCCACCGCGGCAAGCGGCTTGAGGTGATGTCCGCCGTCGTGTCGGAGGGCCGGTACGGCGGCACGCCCGGCCGCGTCTTCTACCGCGAGGGCGAGGGAGTCGTGATCGTCGCCGGCGCGGACGCGCGCACGGGCCTCAACCACGGTCTCGCCATCACCCGGGTGCGCACGGAGGACGGCCGGGAGCTGCCCGCGACCGAGTACTTCACCTCCATGGGCGGATACCTCACCGGCCGCCCCTGAGCACCGCGGAGCCGGCGAGAGGCGCGAACACCGGCCTGATCGCGGGACCGGAGCAGGTGGTCCCCCGGGGCCGACGCGGCGCCACGTGCGTCAGACGACCCCCGTTTCTGGTGGGGGTGCCGCCCGTCGGCCGGGTCACCGTTGGCCAGAGCACCCCTGGCGTAGCGGACGTGCTTGCCGACCGCCTGCTCCGCCTGGACCATCCCCGGGATCCGCTGGTTGCACGCTGCCCTGTTCGCCTCGATCGTCGGGTCCGTGGAGACGGCCCCGGACGCGACCAGCACGGTCGCGTCCGGGGCGTCCGCCACCACCTCGTCGTTCCGGGAATCGAGCCGGTCAGGCGCAGGGGGCACCTGGCAGTTGTGCCCCAGGTCGTTGGTGCCGATCACCAAGGTCACGACGGTGGGCCGGTAACGGGCCAGCGACGCGTCCGTGAGGGAGGCGATCTGGTCGATCCGGCGACCGGAGTGTCCTTCGTTGTCGAGGTCCGTCGTCGAGCCCGCCCGGGACGTCCCGACGAAGTCCAGCGAATCCCCCTTGGCGCTCGACTCGTCCCAGAGCGGGCCACGGAAGCCGTTTCCGTTGCTGCTCCCGAGGCCGTCGGTGATCGAGCCGCCCAGGGGCATGGCGCGTAAGGCGGAGGCCGCCGCGGCAGACCGCTCGGCAGCCGTGGCGGACAGCGTGCCGCCCCGGAGCACCCCGGTGGCGGTGGCGAGCATCGTGGCGAGAGTCGCGAAGGATCTCTCCCTCCATACCGGTCCTCACCAGGTGGAGTGCGGATGTCCCAGGACGGACCCCTCAGCCCGTGGCGGCGTTGAGGAGGTCGAGAACGCTCTGCTGGCAGCCGTAGTCGGTGGTGCCGTTGCCTCCGCTCCAGTGCGGGCCGTACTGGTCGAGCGCGTTGCGGTCGTGGTCGTAGGCGCTGTTCGCCCAACGGGTGAGGGCCGGGGCGTAGGGGTGGTCCGACAGCTGGCGGTTGAGCGTGCCGAGGCCGCGTACGTAGGCGCCCTTGAAGCTCGGGCCGTCCCCTGTACAGCTGTCGCCCTCGCCCGGTTCGCGCAGGACTCCGTCCGTCTCAAGGCGGGTGGTGGAGGAGTCGGCCAGGTCGCGTGCCGTCGTCAGGAGAGCGTCGTCGCCGGTGGCTTTGTGGAACTCGGTCAACGCGCCCAGGATGACGCCCTGGTTGTAGGTCCAGGTGGGCTGGCCGTTGTTGGCGCAGGCATCGCTGAGACCGTCGTTGATCATGCGGTCGCCGTTGATCATGCCGCTGTCCCGGAACCAGTTCCATTCGCTCTTCGCCCGGTCCAGATATGTGGTGTCACCGGGGATGCGGTTGTGCAGCGCCGAGGTGAGCTGAAGGTACAACTCGTTGGTGATGGCGTTCTTGTAGTTGCCGTTCGTACTCCACCGGACCCCGCCACCACACGTGTCGTTCCAGTTCGCGTTCATGTGGTCCGCGTCGGCCCGCGCGGTCTCCAGATAGCGGCTGTCACCGGTCACGTCATACGCGTCGATCCAGGCCAGACCCCACCACCCGGTGTCATCGAGATACTCGTTGCGGAACTGCCCTCCCTGCGCGTTGATGTTCTTGTCGTACGTCTCGGCGATGGCGTAGGTGTAACTGCCCATGCCGCTGATCCGGCTGTTGTCGATGACCGCGGTCAGGGCGTTGGCAGCCGTCCACCAGCCGTTGCCGCCGAACAGCTTGCTGCTCCGGTCGAACGACATCATCAGCGCGGTGGCCGCCGCGGTGCTCCGGCTGCCCGCGTTCCAGGCCGTCCGCGCCCACGGTGTGCACGCGATGGCCCCGCCGGCTGGCTGCCCGCAGGCCCGAAGGGCTCCGACGCCCTCGGTGTTCCAGTCATCCACGTTGTACATCTGAGTACGCCAGCCCTGCCCTCCGGACGGCACGGCGGTGTCACCGAGACGGCTGCCAGAGCCCCAGGTCCGGCCGCCGTCCATCGACCGGTCCAGCCAGACACGGTCGTCGGCACCGCCGTTCTCGATCGACGCCCAGCCCATCGCCGCGGCATCGTCGAAGTGCAACGCGACCGACCTCCCGGCCACCGTGGCGGTGACCGCGACGCGGTCCTGGGTACTCAGCGCCGGATCCCGCGCATCGCAGTACGTGTTGCACACCGCCGCGGGTGCCGCGGCGGCACTGGGCGACATTCCGCCGACAACGAGAGGCAACAACGTAGTCAGAAGGGCGAACAAAGCTACCGAAGTGGATCTCTGAGACCTCATGAGGGGGACTCCCATAACGTCGGGCACGGTGGGGGTGCACGCTCCCGATTGACGGAGAGCGCTCTTTGAACAGTCGGTCGTGCGGCCCGGTCAACGTGATCGGCCGGGGGGGGGCGACTCGCGGTCGTCATGGCACGGGGGGGCTGCGACGGCGAGCCCGTGCGAGGGTGCACAGGCTTGCCGTGGAGTGCGGGGCCGGGGAAGCGCCCCGGATTCAGGAGGGCAGGCTCCACTTCTGGTTGGCCGCGCCGTTGCAGTCCCAGATCTCCAGCTGGGTGCCGTCGGAGGCGCTCGCGTCGGGTACGTCGAGACAGCGGCCGGACTGGGGGTTGACCAGTGCGCCGGTCGAAGCCGTGTGGGTCCACTTCTGGTTGTTGCCGCCGTTGCAGTCCCACAGCTCGATCAGCGTGACGTTGGCCGTGCCGCCGTTGCCTGTGGCCTCCACGCACTTGCCCAGGAGCTGCAGGGATCCGTCTCCCGCCACCGTGACGCGCTGAGCGGCGGAGTCGTTGCAGGTCCAGATCTGGATCTTGTTGCCGTTCACCGTCGACCCGCTGTCGTCGTCCAGGCACTTGTCACCGCTCGCCGACCTCACCGCACCGGAGGGCGCTGTGGGCGGCCCCGGGGGCTTGGCGCCGCCATCGCCGTCGTACGACGGCGG
>CBRG010000334.1 GCA_000470535.1 Streptomyces sp. AW19M42 | reverse complement strand
GGGCGGCGGCGCGGGCCTCGACGGGCGGCGGGCGGTGCGGGTCCTCGGGGTGCGCCCCCGCGACGGCGTCCAGGAGGAGGGCGGCGTCCTCGACGGTCCTGGCCAGGGGCCCGTTGACGGTGAGACCCTGGAAGGCGTCGCTGTGGGGGTGGACGGAGATCCGGCCGCGCTGCGGTTTGATGCCGACGAGGTGGGTCCAGGCCGCCGGGATGCGGACGGACCCGGCACCGTCGGAGCCGAGCGCGGCGGGCACAAGACCGGCGGCGACGGCGGCCGCGGAACCGCCGGAAGAGCCGCCGGGGGTGTGGTCGGTGTTCCAGGGGTTGCGGGTGGCGCCGAAGGCCGGCCCCTCGGTGAACGGCCACTGGCCCAGTTCGCAGGAGTTGGTCTTCCCGACGATCACGGCTCCGGCGGCGCGCAGTCTGCGTACGGCCTCGCTGTCGGCGGTGGCGGCGGGCAGCTCCCCGGCGCAGCCGAAGTAGGTGGGCATCCCGGCGACATCGGTGTCGTCCTTGACCGCGACGGGCACTCCGAGGAGCGGCAGCCGCTCCCCGGCCGCCAGTCGGCGGTCGGCCTCGGCCGCCTCGGCGAGTGCGGCCTCCGCCCGGAGGTGCCGGAAGGCGTTCAGGGTGCCCTGGCTCGCCTCGATCCGGGCGAGGGCCGCGGAGACCAGCCGCGTGGCGGTGGTACGCCCTTCCGCCAGGGCCCGTGCGCTGTCGGACAGCCCGGCCGGGACCGCCGCGTCCGTCTCGATGGACTCCGCTGAGGACATGTGCTGCCCGCCTCCCTCATGCCGTCAGGTGCGCGCACCTGTCCGCCCGGTCGCTACTGGAGGGTAACGAGTCGGGGCGGTCCGCTCAACCGTGCGGCGAGGAGTGTCGGGTACGGCTTGCCGGAGCCACGGTGCGGCCGGTTCCCGGGTCGTGGGGGCGTGGAGCCGGTCCGCGCCGGCCCCACGGCCCCTACTGACCTACGGCTGCACCGTGATCTCACCGATTCCGGTGCCGAGCCCGGCGCAGTGCGCGGTCGACTGACCGGACTGGCCCGGGTTGAGCGTGACGTGTTCGCCGTCCACGTCCGGGGACCAGCCGCAGACCAGGTGCACCCAGAAGGTCTGCGTCGCGCCGCCGTTGTTCCGGCACAGCGCGTAACCGGTGTAGTCGTCGACGGCGTGCTTGCCCGTGTCGCAGGACAGCCCCGGAGGCGTCGCCGCCGGGGCCGCTGCCGTGGCCGTCGTGGCCAGGCCGGTGGAGGCCGCGAGCGCCGCGGTCAGGCCCGCGACGGCGGCGCTCCGCAGCATGTTCACGGACAGGTTCCGCATGGTGTCCCTCATGGTTCCCTCTCGGTCGTGACGAACCGGCCGCCCTCGCAGCCGCCCCTTCACCCTCTAACCGAAATCGCCCCGGGACGTCACGCCGAGTACCCGTCCGGGTGTCGTTTTCTCCGTCGGGCGGCCGTCCCCGCCCCGGCGTACGCTCGAACGAACCGGACCTGCGGACCTGAACCCGCGCACCCCCGCCCTGACCCTTCGAGGAGGCGACGTGACCGGTCCACACCTCGGCACACGCCCGGCCGCATGGACCGCGGCGATCGTGCTCTCCGTCACCGCCGGCGGTCTCGTCGGCGGCGGCGTGGCACACGCGGACGACATCGACACCCTCACCGCCCAGCAGATCGCGGGCCGCTCCCGTGACGCCCTGCTCGACGCGCACTCCATGCACCTGAGCACACGCGGGGACCTCGGCAGGGACAGCACGCCGATGTCCCTGGACCTCACCCTGGACCGGAGCGGCAACTGCGACGGCTCGGTGGACCTCGGCAACAGCCAGGGCTCGGTACGGATCGTCAAGCGCGGCAACGACGTCTGGGTCAAACCCGACGCGGACTTCTGGAAGAACCAGGTCCCCGACGGCGGCCAGGCCTTCGGCGCGATCCTGAACGGCCGCTACATGAGAGCCTCGGCCACCGATCCCCGGCTGCTCCCGCTGACGAAGGCCTGCGATCTGGACACCTTCCAGAAGCTGGTCAGCGACAACGCGGACAACGAGACCGGCACGCTCAACAAGGGCGCGAGGACCACGCTCGGCACGACGCCGGCCGTACCGCTGACCAGGATGCGGGACGACACGACGCTGGTCCTGTACGTGGCGGCCACCGGAAAGCCGTACCCGCTGCGGCTCACCCTCCAGGGCGGCGGGTCGGACGCGACCGCGGACTTCTCCGCCTTCGACAAGCCGGTGCCCACGTCCACCCCGCCGCCGGACGAGACGTTCGACATCAACGCGTTGCTTGGCCGCTCCACGAGGACGGCGTGACGCACGGTCTCCTGGGGCAGGGTGCGGAGCCCTTGAGCAAACAGCAGGTGACATGAATCCGGGCCGCGACGCACCGTCGTCGCGGGGCCCGGATTCATGTCGTTGCGGTCCCGTGGAATCGATGCGGGAAATCGTCTGCCGTATATGTGTGTGGGGTCCAGGATGCAGGGCACCCGAACTTCTGAGAGCGCGTCACCGGATATTTCGGAGACGCCGGCCGACTCCACGGTTTTGGTGGTGGAGCAGCGAAGAATCTCAATAAGGGAGCCATTTTATGAGTGACAACATCTGGGGCTATCAGCCGACTGCGGGCCACACGGCGGGCACTGACCTCATCGGTTACAAGGTCGAGGAAGCATCGGCAAGGTCGACAAGCACTCGGACGACGTCAACTCCTCGTACATCGTGGTCGATACAGGTGTCTGGATCTTCGGCAAGCACGTCATGCTGCCCGCCGGTACGGTACGCACCGTCGACCAGGCCGAGCGCAAGATATTCGTCGACCTGACGAAGGACCAGATCAAGGACTCCCCCGAGTTCGACAAGGACAAGCACGCGGTGACGCCGGTACCACGAGCAGGTCGGCGGCTACTACGGCAGCCACCGCCGCCCCTGATCCCGCGGCACCACCCTCAGACCAGGGCCGGCCAGCAGTTTCTGGCCGGCCCTGGCGTGCGCGTACAACGGCCCCGGCGTGTGCGTACCGACGGCGTCGACCGGACAGGGGAGAACGGTGTCCGGCAGACACCCGATTCCTCCGAAGCCCCTGTCTCCGTAGCGGGAATCCCGCACTTCACCAAAATGTCGGCGTCTATCGCGGTCTCCTTTTCCTCCATCTCCACCTTCACCCCACGCCCGGGGTCATGTCATTGAAGCGGGACACTTATCCCTTGACCGCCCCGATAATCGCGAGGCTCCCGCTCCGACGGAACGAATTCCGTCGGACTCGCGTGCGGCCAACCGAAAGGAGCGGCCGGACGTGATAACCACCACCGGTGCGGTCTACGCGTGTCTCGGCATCGGCGTCCTGCTCGCCGCGGTGCTGCCCAGGCTGTTGTTCCGCCTGCCGGTCTCCGTTCCGATGGTGTTCCTGGCAGCGGGTACGGCCACGTACCTGCTTCCTCTGCCTCTTCCCTCGGTGGACCCCGTCACGGACCGGATCTGGGTGGAGCATCTCACCGAGCTGTGCGTCATCACTTCGCTGATGGGCGCGGGGCTGGCCATCAACCGTCCCTTCGGGTGGCGGCAGTGGTCCACTACATGGCGGTTGCTCGGACTGGCCATGCCCCTGACGATCGGCGCCACCGCGCTCGCGGCCTGGTGGCTGCTCGACTGGCCGCTGTCCGTCGCGCTTCTGCTGGCTGCCGTGCTGGCACCGACGGACCCGGTACTCGCCTCCGAGGTGAGGGTCGGCGAACCGACAGAAGCCGAGTACGACGAGGACGAGGTGCGCTTCGCGCTGACGAGCGAGGCCGGCCTCAATGACGGGCTCGCCTTCCCCTTCGTTCTGGCCGCCGTCGCGCTGGCGGCGGCCGGCGACGGCTGGTCCACGGGCTGGATCTCGCACTGGGTCCTGAGCGACGTTCTCCTCAGGATCGTCGTGGGCCTGGCAGTCGGCGTGGGTGCGGGCCTGCTGCTCGGGCGGATGGTCTTCCGCTCCGACACGCGATCCTTCCGGCTCTCCGAGAACGGCGGAGGCTTCGTGGCGCTGGGAGCGACGTTCGCCTCCTACGGCATCACCGAGTCCCTGCACGGCTACGGTTTTCTCGCCGTGTTCGTGACCGCCTGCACCGTGCGCAGGTTCGAGCACGGCCACGGCTATCACAAGGTCCTGCACGAGTTCACCGACCAGATCGAAAGGCTGCTGATGGCCGTCCTGCTCTTCGGAGTGGGCGCCTTCGTGGCCACGGGCGCCCTGAGCCACCTCACCTGGCGGGGCGCCGTCGTGGGCCTGCTCCTCCATCTGCTGATACGACCGGTGTCGGGGTGGTTCGCACAGTTCGGCGGGCGGGGCGGCCGGAAGGAGCGCGTGGTCACCGCGTTCTTCGGGATCCGCGGAATCGGATCCCTCTTCTATCTTGCCTACGCCTGCGGCAAGGGCGACTTCGGCACGTACCAGAACGAGATGTGGTCGGTGGTGATCTTCACGATCCTGGTGTCCGTCCTGCTCCATGGCGCCTCGGCGCCTCCGGTGATCGCCCACCTCGACAGGCTGGGCGACAACGCGCCACAGAGCCGGACCGGGTGACGCGCCAACGGTTCCTGACAACCGCTTGGACGCCGTCACCCCAGGCACGGGCCGGGGCCGGCCTCTTTGCCTCTATCCGCGTCGCGGGCTCAGACGTTCTCCCTCGGAACGCTCTCGTTCCAGGTACGGGAGAAGACCCTGCGGCCGTCCTCGTAGCCGTCCAGCGTGGCATCGACGTGGAATGCGTCCTCGTCCGATGTCAGGAGGGTGCGCGTCTCCACCCGGATGTCCCATGCGGGGCGCCTGAACCGCATCGTCCAGGCGGACTCGCCGCTCACCGATCCGAAGTCGTCCGCGACGGACGTGTACTTCTCGACGGCCCGCAGCCCGACCTCGATCCCGTTCTCTTCGTACCGCTGCAGTCCGCGGTCCTTGATGATGTCGAGCGAGGAGTGGTAGTCGACCAGGTTCCTCGACACCGTCCAGGCCTGTTCCGGCTCGGTCAGCTGTGTCACGTCCGCCGGTGTGCAGCCCTCGGGCTCGCCGAAGGGCTGCGGGGAGTCGTCGATCGAGGTGCCGGTGGGGCGGACCGGCAGGGTCAGGGAACTGCCGTTCTCGTGGACGCTCAGGATGGCGGGCTCGGGCGCCGGCCAGACCAGCGGCCAGTACGAGGTGGAGAGCGAGAGCCGGATGCGATGCCCGGCCGGGAAGACCTGAGCGACTCCGTTGAGGGGGATGCGCACGCGGTAGGTCCGGCCCGGCTCCAGTGGTTCGGGGCTGTCGCCCGCCCTGTTCGCGAGGTTGAGCACACCGTAGGTCACCCTGGTCGCCCGCCCGTCGGTCGCCACGTCGGACAGCCGGACGGTGATCTGTGCCGTCTCCTTGGCCGACGAGACCAGAAGTTCCACGGCGGGCGCGCCGAGAATCTCGACGCGTTCTGTCAACGGCCGGGTTTCGAAGACGAGTGAGCCGCCGTCCTCCTCGCGTTGGTCGTACGGCAGGTCCGGCGGGGCGTTGTACGAAGCCCACTTTCCCGCGAACTGCCCGACCGAGAGCGGCGACTGCACCGTGTGGACACGGCCCGCCGATTCGTCCTCCTCCGATGAGGCGGGCTCCTCGTCGGCGCGCACGATGGTGCGGTCGCGCAGGGGGTGCGACACCTCCTGGATGTGCGGCGAGGGCCAGCTCGGCTCCCCCACCCAGCGGCCCGGACGCTCCTCGTAGGAGGTGGACGGCGGCACGCTCTCCTGCATCCAGGCGCGGATCATGGGTCCGTCCATCGCGCCGTTGTCCACGCCCTTGAGCCAGTGGTCCCACCAGCGGACCACCTCCTGGAGATAGCCGATGGCCGGTCCCGGCTCGCCGAGGTGGGGCATCTTGTGCGACCAGGGTCCGATCAGCCCCTTGCGAGGCACCTGGACACGGCTCAGCAGCCGGGTGACGGCATTGGAGTACCCGTCCGCCCAGCCGCTGGAGGCCAGCACGGGGCAGCGCAGGGCCTGATAGTTCTCACTGAGCGACGCGTGACGCCAGTACGCGTCGCGGTGCTGGTGGCGCAGCCATTCGAGGACCCAGGGGCGCGCGGAGTCCAGCCGCTCGTGCCACATGTCCCGCCAGCGCCCGCCGACCACGGCCGGATCGGGAGGGCAGGTGGCGTAGGCGAACATGGTCCCGGCCTCGGCCAGGTTGTCGGACAGCATCGCACCACCGAGATAGTGCATGTCGTCCGCGTACCTGTCGTCCGTGAAGGACGCGATGACGATGGCGCCCAGACTCGGTGGCTGCCGGGCGGCGACCTGGAGCGCGGCGAACGCGCCCCAGGAGATGCCCATCATTCCTGTGGTTCCGTCGCACCAGGGCTGCTCGGCGAGCCAGGCGAGCAGTTCTTCGACGTCGCACTGCTCCCGTTCCAGGTACTCGTCCAGCAGGACACCCTCCGATTCGCCCGTGCCTCGCAGGTCGACACGTACGCAGGCGTAGCCGTGCCCGGCGATATAGGGGTGGTGGATCGCGTCGCGGGTGGAGGTCAGGTCGTTCTTCCGGTACGGAATGGCCTCCAGGATCGCCGGGACCGGCTCCCGGTCGGAGGTGACCGGGCGCCAGATCCTCGCGGACAACCGGACCCCGTCCGACATCCTGATGGTGACGTGGTCCTCTCGCTCGACCGCTTGGGGAAGCCGGTCGACGTATCGCATACCGATGGTGTGCTCCTTTCCGCTCGGGGGCCTCTTCAGGACGTCTTCTCGTCACGGCCGCCCGGTGCGGTGTGGTCAAAGGTGAGGCCCAGGGCTGCGATGCACTGGTCGAACTTGCGTCGCAGTCCCTCCTCGTCGTCCGCCCCGGTGAAGATGTGGGCGATCTCGTAGCTGTAGCTGTCCTGCTGGGACACCGAGGAGAGCTTCTGCCCCTCGGCAGGCACGACATCGATCCGCACCCCGGGTATGGCCCGCTCGATCTCGGCGAGCTCGTCGGGCGTGGGGACCTGGTGCACCGTCCCCTCCCCGAACCACCTGTAATACCACTTGGCGGCCACGCCGTACGGCCCCTGCCCGCTGGGCAGGGCGGGGTCGTTTCCGAGGGCGAGACTGATCATCCGGTGATGATTGGGGGCGCCGTCGACGAAGTCGAACAACTCCGCGTGCGACTGGGAGTGCCGGGGATTGATCTCCAGCAGGCTGACGTCACCGGTCTTGGGGTCGTAGAAGTACTCGATGCTGAAGGTGGCGGAGTCCATGCCTATCTGTCGCATGGTCCGCTCGCTCACGTCGTGCAGTTTCTGGATCACCGAGTCCGGCAGAGCGCTCGGGTACTGGTGGCGCAGGAAGCAGGAGGAACCGGAGTAGTTGATCGAGTCGAGTACGCCGTAGACGGTCACGTCCCCGTCGTTCACATATCCCTCGACCGCCACCTGAATGCCGGTCATCGCCTCCTCGGCCAGACAGACCTGACCTCCCACCCCCGCCATCTCCGGCGGAAGATCCAGGAGCTCCAGTATCGCGTTGAACGGCCTGCCGACCCGGTCGATGCCCTCACGGATCTTTTCCACGGCGGTACGAAACTCCGCCATGTCCGAGACGCCGTACGCCAGTTCGGACGAGTAGGCCAGGGCAGGCTTGAGCCACATGGGGAAGCCCACGCCCTCGGGCGGCTGAGGATCCGCACTGCTCAGGTCCACCCGTCCGAAGTTCGGGTATTCGTCGATCACCTTCTGTTGTTCCAGTCGGCTCCAGTACTTGTGCTCACATTTGACGACGGACTCAAGGCTCGTGGTGCGCGTGCCGTACTCACTGCCGAGCATCGGTACGAGCGTGCTCACGGGGAAGTCCCAGTAGCCGACGATCGCGTCGATGCTGCCCTCGTGCGCGTCCAGGATCTCGCGGGCCCGGCTCATCAGATCGGCTACCGAAACCTCGCCCTCCTGCAGCTCGTCGATGCTCAGCAGGGGATGGAAGCGGTACGTGTCGGATTCGGGGACGGATTCCAGAGTCGGCAGATTCGCCTCGTCCAGGCCGACTATGAAGATGTTCTTCCGCTCTACGGGCACGGCGTGGTCCTTTCGTGGGATTCACGGCGCGTACCCCACACACAGGCTCCAAACCGGCCCGGCCTGCGAAAGCGGTCAGTCGGAGAGGGCGGGAATGACCTCGGCGCCGTAGGCGTCGATGGTGGCCTCGCGGGCGTCGTGCATGTTGTAGAGGGCGAACTGGTCGACGCCCAGATCACGCAGGGCCCGGAGCTTCTCGATGTGCGCCGCCGGTGGTCCCAAAAGGCAGAACCGGTCGATGATCTCGTCCGGTACGAAGGTCGTGTCGGGGTTTCCGGCGCGGCCGTGGTGGCTGTAGTCGTAGCCCGCGCGTCCCGCGATGTACGCGGTCAGCGCCTCCGGGACGAGGCCGGAGTGCTCGCCGTACCGGCTGACCAGGTCGGCCACGTGGTTGCCGACCATCCCGCCGAACCAGCGGCACTGCTCGCGGGCG
Source organism: Streptomyces sp. AW19M42 (assembly GCA_000470535.1). Taxonomy (GTDB): domain Bacteria; phylum Actinomycetota; class Actinomycetes; order Streptomycetales; family Streptomycetaceae; genus Streptomyces. The sequence goes on along the minus strand of CBRG010000334.1, from coordinate 6,306 downwards.
TGGTCGAGGTCGTCGCCCACGTAGGCGGGCGCGGCGACGCAGATGGTGACGGAGTCCGGGTCACGGCCCGCCTCCGCGGCCGCCTCCCTCACCGCTTTGATCATCCATTCCGTGAGGAAGGGGTCCGCGAGCTGGAGGATGAAGCCGTCGGCCTTCTGCCCGGCCAGCGCGAGCGCCTTGGGCCCGTACGCACCCATCCAGACGGGCAGCCGGCCGTGCTTGACCCAGGGGATCCGGATGGGCTGCCCGTCGACCACGGCCTCGCGTCCCTCCGCGAGGTCGCGGATGGCGTCCATCGCCTCGCCCAGCCTGGCCAGCGTGTTGGGGCTGCGGCCCGCCACCCGCATCGCGGAGTCACCGCGGCCGATGCCGCAGACCGTCCGGTTGCCGTACATGTCGTTGAGGGTGGCGAACGTCGAGGCGGTGACCTCCCAGGTGCGGGTGGAGGGGTTGGTGACCATGGGCCCGACCACGAGACGGTCGGTGTGTTCGAGGATGCGGCTGTAGATGACGAAGGGCTCCTGCCAGAGCACCGCAGAGTCGAACGTCCAGCCGTAGCGGAAGCCGTTGCGTTCGGCGCGGCGCATCAGGCCGACGACGGCCGAGGCGGGCGGGTCGGTCTGCAGGACGAGTCCGAAGTCCATGCCGGGTACTCCTAGTCCAGGTACTGAGAGGTGGCGCGGGGGGTGTACATGCCGTGGCCGGCGCGTCCGGTGAACGTGCGGCGGTCGATGACGACCTCACCGCGCGAGAGCACGGTCTCCACCTGGCCGGTGAGCCGCTTGCCCTCGTACGCCGAGTAGTCGACGTTCATGTGGTGGGTCTCGGCGGAGATGGTCTGCTGGGCCGCCGGGTCGTAGATGACGATGTCCGCGTCCGCCCCGGGCGCGATGGTGCCCTTCTTCGGGTAGAGGCCGAACATCCGGGCCGGCGAGGCGCAGGCGATCTCGATCCAGCGGCGGCGGGAGATATGGCCGTCCACGACCGCCTGGTGCAGGAGGTCCATCCGGTTCTCGACGCCCGGCATGCCGTTGGGGATCTTCGAGAAGTCGCCGCGCCCCATCTCCTTCTGTCCGGAGAAGCAGAAGGGGCAGTGGTCGGTCGAGACGACCTGGAGCTCGTTGTTGCGCAGGCCCCGCCAGAGGGCCTCCTGGTGCTCCCTGGGCCGCAGCGGTGTGGAGCAGACATACTTGGCACCCTCGAAGTCCGGCTCTGCGAGGTTGTCGGTGGAGAGGAAGAGGTACTGCGGGCAGGTCTCCCCGAAGACGGGAAGCCCCTTGTGGCGGGCGGCCGCGACCTCGGCGACGGCCTCGTCGGCGGAGACGTGCACGATGTACAGCGGTGCCCCGGCGACGCGGGCGAGCTGGATGGCTCGGTGGGTGGCCTCCGCCTCCAGCGCCACCTTGCGCACGTCTCCGTGGTAGCGCGGATCGGTGCGGCCCTCGGCGAGCGCCTGCTCGACCAGGACGTCGATGGCGATGCCGTTCTCCGCGTGCATCATGATCAGGCCGCCGTTGGACTCGGCCCGCTGCATGGCGCGCAGGATCTGGCCGTCGTCGCTGTAGAAGACGCCGGGGTAGGCCATGAACAGCTTGAAGGAGGTGACGCCCTCCGCCACCAGCAGGTCCATCTCCTTGAGCGAGGACGCGTTCACGTCGGCGAGGATCATGTGGAACGCGTAGTCGATGGCGCAGTTCCCGTCCGCCTTCGCGTACCAGGCGTCGAGCCCCTCGCGCAGGGAGCGCCCCACGGACTGGATGGCGAAGTCGACGATGGTGGTGGTGCCGCCCCAGGCAGCCGCCCGGGTCCCGGTCTCGAAGGTGTCGGCGGCGTAGGTGCCGCCGAACGGCATCTCCATGTGGGTGTGCGCGTCGACGCCGCCCGGGATGACGTATTTGCCGGTGGCGTCGATGGTCCGCTCTGCGGTCCAGCTCGCTGCGGCGTCGGTGCCGTGCGCGGCGAGTGCGGCGATGCGGCCGCCCTCGACGAGTACATCTGCGTGGATCTCGTCGGATGCGGTGACGACGAGGCCGCCGTGGATGACGGTGCGGCTCATGTACCCCTCCTCACTGTGGCGGATTGGGTCTACGCACGTAGACCGGTGCGTGGTGAAGAACGTAGAAGTGGGTTGCCCACTGTGGCAATACCGCTGCGGTCAACCGCTGAGGACGTTTCCGTTTCATCCGTCCGGCACTCCACCGGCCCAGCACGGCGCCCCGTGCCCGGCACCGTACGGGCGAGTGGAGCGAGTCCGTGCGGTGGAACCCGCCGGACGGCGGGCGGCAGTTCGGCCCGGATCCGGGGACGGTCGCCTAGCTTCGCTGCATGATCAGAAACGCAGTCATCGCCTCCGCCGCACTCTGCGCCTTCCTGGCCGCCGCTCCCCCGGCCGCCGGGGCTCCCGGCCCGTCCGACGACTGGCAGCGGGTCGGCTCCGGCGTCCTGGGCGGGGTGAGCGGTATGGCGCTCGTCGAGGGCGCGCCGGTGGGCGAGGGCCTGGCCGACGCGGTCGTCGTACGGGACAACAGGGGGGACCACGAGAGCAGGGTGGCGGCGCTGCGTCTGCGGCCCGGCCAGGCACCGGCCGTCACCGAACTCCCCTGGCTCGGCGTGCTCCCCGCCGACCTGGAGGCCCTCGACGCGGTGCCCGGCCGCGCTGGTCACTACATCGCTGTGACCGGCGGGGGCGACGCGTACCACATCGTCGTGGCGGACGGCTGGGTCACGGTCCGGGGCGGGCCCGTCGCGCTGCCGGGCCGGCACGACAAGGACGGCTACGGGAGCTTCGCACTGCACCGCGACAGATCGGGCCGGACCTTCGCCGTGTGGGCGACGCGGGGCAGCGGCCCCCGCGAGGCCGTCGTGAGCGCCTCCTCGGTACGCGTCGGTACGCGCGGCCCGGAATTCGGCACGGTCACGGCTCGCCAAGGGTTCGCCGTGCCGTTCCCGAACGAGGACGAGGTCCGGCACGTCAGCGATCTGAAGGTCCTGGACGACGGCACCGTCATGGCGTCTTCGGCCTCGGATCCCAGCGCGGACGACGGGCCGTTCGCCTCCGCCGTCTACGACGCCGGCCGGCTCACCGTGAACGCGGCCCATGACGCGGTGCTGCGTGTGAAGCCGAAGAACGACCTCGTCCCGTTCGCCCTCTTCACCAAGCGGGACAACCGGAAGATCGAGGCCATCGCCTTCGCGCCGGGCAGGCAGGCCGTGTGGGGCACCGACGACGAGACCAACGGAGGCTCCGTGAAGTTCGACGGCGCCGCGCGGTAGCCGGCGGTCCGACGACAGGCCCCGGGGGGCGCCGGGCCGGCGGCGCCCCCTCACGGGATCACCCCGCCGCCCGCAGCGCGTCGGCGAGGATCGCCGCACCCTCCTCCGCCTCCGCAATGGAGAGCGAGAGCGGCGGGGCGATACGCAGCACGCTGGTGTTGTGGCCGCCGCCCTTGCCGATGAGCAGGCCGCCCTCGCGGGCCGCCTCCAGAACGGCCGAGGCCGCTTCGGGGTTCGCCTCGTCCGTGCCGGGCTTCACCAGCTCGACGCCGATCATCAGGCCCCGGCCGCGTACCTCCCGCACGGACTCCGAACCGGCCGCGATCGCTCGCAGCCGCTCGATGAGCAGTCCGCCGACCCGGCGGGCGTTGCCCTGGAGATCGTGTTCGAGGAGGTACGAGAGGTTGGCGAGTCCGGCGGCCATGGTGACCGGTGAACCGCCGAACGTCGAGATGGAGTTGGCGTCCAGGCAGTTCATGACGTCGGCGCGGGCGATGACGCCTCCGATCGACATTCCGTTGCCGATGCCCTTGGCGAACGTGACGATGTCGGGCGGGCCCTTCTCCGCGTGGGCCTGCCAGCCCCAGAAGTGCTCCCCGGTGCGTCCCCAGCCCGTCTGCACCTCGTCGGAGATCCACAGGATGCCGTGCCGGTCGAGGACTTCGCGGAACGCCGCGTACAGGCCGTCGGGCGGTGAGGTGAACCCTCCCACGCCCTGGATGGGTTCGGCGATCAGTGCGGCGGCGTCCCTGGTGTGGCCGAGCAGGTCCTCCAGGTCCGCCACGCAGGCCGCGATGAACTCCTCGTCGCTCAGGTGCGCGTACGGTCCGCGGCCGCGGACGCCCCCGTGCACGTACAGCGTCTGGAGCGGGGACAGGGCGGTGGGCGACCAGGCGTGGTTGCCGGTGATGGAGACGGCGGAGAAGGACCGGCCGTGGTAGCTGTTGCGCATCGCGAGGATCTGGTTGGACCTGCGGTACGCGGTGGCCAGCAGCAGCGCCGTGTCATTGGCCTCGGTGCCCGAGGTGGTGAAGAAGACCCGGGCGTCCGGGATGCCGGAGAGGCTGACCACGCGCTCGGCGAGCTCGACCATCGGCCGGTTCAGGTAGAGCGTGGAGGAGTGGATGATCCGCCCGGCCTGCTCGGTGACCGCCTTGGTGACCTCCGGCAGCGCGTGGGCGGTCATGGTCGTGAGGATGCCGCCGAAGAAGTCGAGGTAGCGGTTGCCGTCCGCGTCCCAGACGTGGCGGCCCTCGCCGTGGGTGATCTCCAGCGGGTGCCGGTAGTAGAGGGCCAGCCAGTCCGGGCTGACGGCGAGATGGCGGTGGTGCAGGCTGCTCACGGCTCGACCAGTCCCTCGTACGCGTCGGGTCGGCGGTCCCGGTAGAACGCCCACTGCTGGCGGACCTCGTCGATCAGCCCGAAGTCGAGGTCACGGACGAGCAGTTCCTCTTCCTTGTCACTGGCCACGTCACCGACGAACCGGCCTCGCGGGTCGACGAAGTAGCTGGTGCCGTAGAAGTCGTTGTCGCCGTACTCCTCCTGGCCGACGCGGTTGATCGCGGCGATGAAGTACTCGTTGGCGACGGCGGACGCCGGCTGCTCCAGCTGCCAGAGATAGCCGGACAGACCCCGCGAGGTCGCGGACGGGTTGTAAACCAACTGCGCTCCGTTGAGCCCGAGTTGGCGCCAGCCCTCGGGGAAGTGCCGGTCGTAGCAGATGTAGACGCCGACCTTGCCGACCGCCGTGTCGAAGACCGGCCAGCCGGCGTTGCCGGGCTTGAAGTAGTACTTCTCCCAGAACCCCTTGACCTGCGGGATGTGGTGCTTGCGGTACTTGCCGAGATACGAGCCGTCGGCGTCGATCACAGCGGCGGTGTTGTAGTAGAAACCGGACTGCTCGACCTCGAAGACCGGGACGACGATCACCATGCCGGTCTCCCGGGCCAGCTCCCGCATCCGCTGCACGGTCGGGCCCTCGGGCACGGCCTCGGCCCAGCGGTAGTGCTCGGGTTCCTGCACCTGGCAGAAGTAGGGGGCGTTGAACACCTCCTGGAAACCGATGATCTTCGCCCCCTGCCGGGCTGCCTCGCGGGCGTGTTCCTCATGCTTGGCGATCATGGATTCGGTGTCGCCGGTCCAGGTCGCCTGGACGAGTGCGGCGCGTACGACGTGGGACATGAGCTGCTCCTTCGACGCGGCGTCAGAGAGCCTCTTGGCATTTTCTACGCCCGTAGACACGTGCGTAGAGGAGAACGTAAGCCCCGTCACACAGCGGGGCAAGACCATCGCCGTGAACCAGCGGAGTCGATCATGTTTCGCACCCGTGCGGTCCAGCCCGTGAAGCGCGCGAGGATCGGCCAGGTGGCGTACGAGCCGCGCGCCAGGGTCTGTCGTCGAACCGCCGTCGCCCGAAGGGTGGCCGCGCGGCGTCAGGTGCGTGCTCTCGGCGTGCCGGCCCCAGACCCCTGTGGACGTACCGGGGCCTGGGGCCGGTACGGCGAGAGTGCGTGCATGGCGTCGCGCGGCAGAGGGCAGTTCGACGACAGGCCTTAGCCGATCCCGGCGACCCTCAGCGCGTGCACCACGTCCCGCTCGCGCGCCTGTGACACCCCACGGGCCGCAGCCAGCAGTTGCGGTACGAGGCGGCGCGGATCGCTCTCCGCGACCCTGGCCGCGTCCTGCGGGGTCCGGACCCGGACGAAGGCGCCGAGCAGCGCCAGTGCCTGGGGGCCCCGGCCGGCCCGGTCGAGGGCGGTCACGGCGTCGGCGATCTCGGCGGCGGGCCGCGCCACGCCCTGGCGCAGCAGCCGGTCGCAGTCCTCCGGTCGACCCGCCTCCGACAACGCGGCGGCCGCTGCCGCGAGTGCGGCCGGAGGCAGCGAGGAGACCTCCCACAGCAGGGTGGCCCAGTCCGCGTCGAGCCCCGACCGCTGGAGTTCGGCCGCGAGCACCGGCAACCGGTCCGCGGGCCGGCCGGCCGCCTCGCAGAGCACCCCGTGCGCCTCCCCGCTGCGGCCCTCCGTCCGCAGC
>CBRG010000333.1 GCA_000470535.1 Streptomyces sp. AW19M42 | reverse complement strand
CCCTCGGCGGTGGGGCGCGTCCGGACCCGGCCAAGGTCCGAACTGCGGCCGGTCACACTCACTCGGTTTCGTGGCCCACCCGACGGCTCCAGTCGTGAGCGACGTCGAGTCCATCGTGGACGCGTAGCCGTATGCGTCGGTGGCGCCGGCCGTCGGGGCCGGCGCCACCGGGAGACAAGGCCGCGGGCCGCTCCTCCTGAAGAGGCGCGGCCCGCAACTGTCGAAGCAGCTCCCGAACGGGTTCGGGCTGCGTCAGCCGGTGCCCTTGCTGAAGAAGTTCTGCAGTCCCGGCACCGTCAGCGTTCCGCCGAACTGGCCCGCCTGGGTCACCTTCACCTTGGTGAAGAAGGCGAACGGCACGTTGATCGGCGGCGGGGTCTCGGGGCTGAACGTGATCGGGATGAGGCCGAAGAGGTTGCCCTTCAGCTCCTCCGTGTACATCGTCACCGTGCCGTCGCGGATGGTGGAGGTGGAACCCGGCCGCGACTTCACGTGGCCCGTGACGCCCGACTGCGGGCCGACCGTGAGCTGGTGGAGGTCCTTGATGTCGATGGAGGAGGCGGTGAACTTCAGCACCTTCTTCGTGCTGCCGTCGCCCTTCTGCACCTCCACGATGCCCTTGTAGTCGAGTCCGCTCAGGGTGAGCAGCGAACTCTCCAGGATCCACGGGTCGTTCGGGAGGCGGGGGATGCCCTGCTCCAGATCGGCCGCGGCCAGTGCCTTCGGGTCGGCGGTCGGGCACGGGAAGGAGGGCTTGGCGCCGTCCGGGATGTCCTCGTCCTTCTTGGGGTCGAGTCCCTTGACGTCCTTGTCCAGCTCCTCGACCGGCTTGCCGGCCTTGCCCGCCGCCTCGCGGATGGCGTCGGCGGTCTTGTCGGCCGTGTCCTTCGCCGCGTCCGTGACCTTCTTGACGGGCTCGTCGGCCGGCTTGTCCGCGGTCTTGCCGGAGGACTTGTCCGAGGTGCTCGCGGAAGGCTTCGGGGACGCGGTGGTGGCGCTCGGGGAGGGGGCGGGCGTCTCCTTGTCCGGTCCGTCGAAGAGGTCCTTGAGCGCGTCACCGAGCCCCAGCGGGTCGAGCGGGTTCTTCGACTTGGTGGGCGAGGGAGTCGCGCTCGGCGTCTCGGTCTTGGCGTCGGTGGTCTTCTTCGCCGTGCCGGCCGCCGCGTCGCCCGACTTGTCGGCCGCCGCGTCGCCCGACTTGTCGGCCGCCGCGTCGCCCGAGGCGCTCGCGGACGGGGTGGCCGAGGGCTTCGGGGTGGCCCCGTCGCTCTTGTCCGGCGTGGCCTTGCCGCTCGCGGTGGCGGACGGGGAGGGCGACTTCGTCGCGGACGCGGAGGGTGAGGCCGACTCGCTGGGCTCGTCGGAGCGGGTCACGCAGGGGCCGGGCGCGTAGGGGATGTCCGCGCTGTCGTCGGCCATCGCCAGCTTGGGGGTGAGCCCCATCCCGACGAACACCGCGGTCGGCATCGCGGCGAGCGCGAACGCCTTCTTGCCCGCGGGCATGTGCAGCTTCGTCAGCAGGGACTTCCTGGGGGCGGCGTGGCGGGGCCCTCTTCGTTCCTGGAGCCCGCTCTCGCCCACCGCGTCCGTCTGATTGTCGTCACCCCGCACGATGCCTCCCACCGTCGGCCTCAACTGCCGTGTCGTACCTCGCCGGCTCCTGCTGGGGAACACCCGCCCCGAGGAGCTCGCCCCCAGGGTGACCGGCGCTCTGCTCGTCCTTCGCGAACGAGAGGCCCTCCGGTGCGGTCTCCGCGGCAACTCCCGCCTCGGGCTCGGCCTCGTCAGCCACCGGCTCACCGGGAGCCCAGGAGAGGGAGAGCGCGCCGCCGAGCAGGGCGAACAGGAAGCCGATCAGGAAGCCGCCGATGTTGGCGACGGGGATCGAGATCAGTGCGAGCAGGATCGCCGCGACACCCGCGAACACCCGGACGATGTGGTGGAACCACATCGTCAGACCGAGCGTGATCAGCAGGATGCCGATGATGAGCGACCCGGCGCCCGCCGTGGTGGACATCGCCAGCGTCATGTTGCCGAGGTGCATGTTCGCGTACGGGAAGTACGCGATGGGCACGCCGCCCACCATGGTGAACAGGCCTGCCCAGAACGGCCTGTTACCCCGCCAGGTGCGGAAGCGTCGCCGGATGACGCGGAGGTAGTGCTCGTTCTGCCCTGTGGATTCGGGGCTCATGGAAAACAGCTCCCTGGAACCGGTACCGCCGTGAGAAGGAGAAGGGTGGACGGCCGGGGGCACGTGAAGTGCCCCCGGCCACCCGGGCGAGTGCCTAGTAGCACTCGTCGACGCCCTTGGACAGCCTCAGGGACAGGCCCGGAAGCTTGAACGTGCCGGCCGTGGTCGCCCACGCCTGCTGATGGACATTGGTCAGCGTCGCGTGCTCGGCCCGCTGCGAGAAGCCGTTGGGGTTGGCCTGGGTGCCGGGCTGGATACCCGGGCCCTCCAGCGAACCCGCGGCCACGCCGATGTCGATGTTGCGGAACTTGGCGTCCGCATCGAGCTGCGAGACATCCAGGTAGATGTCCTTGGCGTAGACCTTCTCCTGCTTCTTCTTCGGGTCACCCGCCTTCAGCTTCAGCGTCACGCTGCCGAGGCCGAACGGCAGGTCGGGGGTGACGACCGACTGGCACATGTTGGTGATGTAGGCCGTGCTGAACCCGGAGACGGCGACCGGAGCGGCCTGCTTCTCACCCTTGAGGTTCTTGCCGGCGGCGACACTGCCGTACTGGACGAAGTTGTCACCCTCCAGCGAATCCGCGCTGACCTTGAACTCCTGGCCGGACACGCTGAACGAAGCGGCGAGCGCGCCCTGTGCCAGGCCGACACCCACCGCGGCGGTGGCTATGACGCTCGGCACCATGACGACAGCGAAACGCTTCCATCTCGTGCCACCGCGAACCTGGGAACTCATACTTTTCCTCCTTCTCGGACGTACATCTCCGGCCTGGCATCCTGCCCGACCCGGGATGGGAGAAGTGCTACGTCCTCGGAAAGGAGAGCGCCCGCGAACGGATACGTGAACCGCGCCCGAATCACCGGCGATCACCCCCGAGCGACAACCACTGGCCACGCGTTCGCGCAACCTCTTCGGACAGGCCCTGCCTTCAGCAGGAACCCCCCTGTCCGGAGCCGGCGCCACTGCCGCCGGCCCACCCGGTGGGGACCCAACGGAGCCGCCGCACCGACTGGCGGCCGGAGTGGCGTTATTGGACCGAGCGTGGCCGATCGTGGTCCATTCGCGGCCGGGACACAAGGGGGTTCGTTACTCACTGGTAACGGCGCGATAACCCACCCGCGACCGGGCGACACCGAGCGGCCACACAGGGTTGCCCCGAACCCGCAGACGAATCACGGCAATGACGGCCGAAGCCGGACAGACCCCGGCGCTTGATTTACTCGGAGTAACAGCCGTTGCTTTTATCAAGATTTGGTAAAGCACGGGCTTCTCTTATCGCCCTGACGCGAAAACGGCCGCGACTCCCGTAAGGAGTCGCGGCCGTGTTGTCAGATCAGAACAAGACGCGCGCGAGAGCGGTGCGCGCGGCACCGACCCGAGGGTCGTCGGGGCCGATCACCTCGAACAGCTCCAGCAGCCGCAGCCTCACCCGGTCCCGGTCGTCACCGAAAGTCCGGCGGACCGTCTCGACGAGACGCCCGAACGCGTCCTCGACATGACCGCCCACCAGATCCAGGTCAGCCGCGGCGAGCTGGGCCGGTACATCGGCCGGGTTCTCGGCGGCGTCCTTGCGGACCTGCTGCGGGTCGGTCTTCTGGACCCGGGCAAGGAGCTCCGCCTGGGCGAGGCCGAGCTTGGCCTCGCTGTTGGCCGGTTCGTCGGAGAGGACGTTCTTGTACGCCTGGACGGCGCCGGCGAAGTCATTGGCGTCCAGCGCCTGCGCGGCCGCCTCCAGCAGGGCGTCGTACGGCCCGGCGGGCACCGGGGCGGGCTCCTGCGCGGCGGTGTCGGGAACCGACGCGTCCTGGTCGACCACGATGCCGGTGAGCCCGAAGCGCTCCTCGCCGACCTGGATCAGCTGGTCCAGGGTCTCGCGGATCTGGGATTCGGGGGCCGCGCCCTGGAAGAGCGGCAGCGCCTGCCCGGCGACGACGGCGAAGACCGCCGGAATGCCCTGGATCCCGAACTGCTGCATCAGCATCTGGTTGGCGTCGACATCGACCTTGGCCAGCACGAAGCGGCCGTTGTACTCCTGGGCCAGCCGCTCAAGGAGCGGACCCAGCTGCTTGCACGGCTCGCACCACTCGGCCCAGAAGTCGATGACGACGGGGACTTCGGCGGAGCGCTGCAGTACGTCGCTCTCGAAGCCCGCCTCATCGACGTCGAACACAAGGGAGGAAGCGGGTACGGCGGCGGGGCCACCCTGCCGGGCGGACTCGGCACGGGCCTGCTCCGCCTTCGTCTTGGCCTCACCGGCCGCCTTCACCGCGGCGAGGTCGACGACGCCGCTCATGGACATGTTCCTAGGCTGCATACGTACATCCTCCCCCCTTGGCACACCGATCCGGAAAGCGATACGCGAACCGCGCCCGTCCGCGCCCCCCGCCGGTGTGCGAGGTGTACGGACAGACACGGTCCCAGGGCCCCTGAAAGACCCGGTTCGGCACCCGGTCCCCACCCGGCGCCTGTGGCTGTCGTTCGTCCGTGGCGCGACGACGGCACAGCCGTCGTCCTTACGCTACGACCCGTAGCGTAACTGGCCGCACCCCCTGCTGAACAGGACCGCCCGGTGATCTGTCTCACGGCCGACGGGGCCGGTCGAATTTAGCTACTGGCGGGTATGGTCGCGTCATGTTCAGCCGTAGCCACCCCAAACCAGCACGAACGGGACGCCCGCGCAATGCCGCGGCCGATGAGGCGATCCTGGAGGCGACCAGAGCCTCGCTGGTCGACCTCGGCTGGTCGAAGCTGACGATGGGCGATGTGGCGACGCGGGCCGGGGTCGCCAAGACGACGCTGTACCGGCGCTGGGCGGGCAAGAACGAACTGGTCGTGGACGCGGTCGCGGTCCTCTTCGACGAGCTGGAACTCCCCGATCTGGGCAGCCTGTCCGCCGATGTGCAGGCGGTGGTGCTCCAGTTCGCCGCGCTGCTGGAGCGGCCGGAGACCCAGACCGCGCTGATGGCGGTGGTCGCGGAGTCGACCCGTGACGAGGCGCTGCGGACCCGGATCCGCGACTCCATCGTGGACCGGCAGAAGCGCCTCGTCCTCCAGGGCCGCCGACGGGCCCAGGACCGGGGCGAGTTGCCGGTGGAGCAGGACGAGGCCGCGGCGGCCCTGACGGCGGATCTGATCTTCGATGTGATCGCCGGCGCGGTGGTGCACCGGGCACTGGTGAGCGCCGAGCCCGTCGATGCCGACTGGGCCCGGCGCTTCACCCTGCTACTGCTGGCGGGGCTGGGTGCGGCCGCCGCCGGATAGGGCCTGTACGGGGTTGTCAGGCGGAAGAAGGAGCGGGGCTGGGTGCGTGCGATCGCAAGGCGCCGGAGCGTCCTCGTAGCGGAGCCGGCAGGGCGTTCCGGCAACGCCGCGAGCCTGCGTGCCCAGCCCCGTGACGCCGCGTGACAACCCCATACAGGTGCTGTCCGGCGGGAGGTTACTTCTGCCAGGCGCAGCTGCCCAGCGTCGCCTGGCCGGCCGCGACCAGGCGGTCCGCCCGCTTCGGCGCCGTCAGCTTGGTGCGGTCGCTGTGGCAGACGACGGTGCGGTCCCCCTGGCCGGCCAGGTCCACCAGGATCTGGTCCCAGTGGCGGTACTGGACGTCATGGCCGGAGTCGGCGTACGTACGGACCACCGGGGTGACCGGCAGCGCCTTGCGCCAGGTGGCCAGGGCGGCGGCCGTCGGCACGGTGGTGTCCTTGTCGCCGCCGTACAGGTAGACGGGCGCCTTCAGCTTCGACAGGTCGGGGCCGGGGCGCTGGCAGTAGAGCCGCTGCTCGTGCACCTGCGGCGCCGGATCGGACTTCTGGCCGCGCTGGTTGTACGTGCGGGCGCCCTCCTCGTACGCGGTGTCGGCGAAGCCCGGGATGGACTTGACGGCGCTGTCGTCGGGGAACGCCCACCAGGAGCGCGGGTCGGCTATCGAGTCCTTGACCGTGTCGGCCAGCGCGTCGTCGCTCAGACCGCAGTACGCGGCCTTCTCGCCGTACGGCGGGAGCGCGGCGGCCAGGTGGAGGGCCTTGATCCGGCCGGGGGCGCGGGCGGCGAGCTCGGCGGCGTACGGCCCGCCGCCGGAGATCGCGATCACCGAGACCTTCTTGACGCCGATCCGGTCCAGGACCTCCAGGGCGTCCTTCGCGAAGTCGGCCTTGCCGAGCGAGGGGTCGTACTCCGTGTCACCGAAGCCGTTGCGCTCCACGGAGATCAGCCGGAGGCCGAACGACTCCCGGGTGGACCGGAAGAAATCGGTCATGTGCGCGGCGCGCGCGCTGGTTCCCGTACCGCCGATGTAGAGGACCGGGGTGCCGCCCCTGCGCCCTTCGTCGATGTAGTGCGCGGTCCGGCCGCTGGAGAGCTTCGCGGCCCGCACATCCGGGCCGAGCGAGTCGAAGGTGTCCTGCACCCTCGGCTTCGGCGCCGGTGCGGCGCTGACCGCCGTCGAACCGCTGACCAGCAGCGTTCCGAGTACGGCGAGTGCGGCGCCCGCGGCCGCTGTGATTCTCCCGGACAGTCTCACGGTGTTGCCTCCAGAGGGGTACGAGTATCGCGGCTGCGCCTACCCGAGCCCCTGGAGGTGACACCTGTAACTACCAACTATCTGTCAGAAGCCGGGCGGCTCCGTGTAGGTGCCCCATTCCTCGCGCAGCACCCCGCAGATCTCACCGAGGGTGGCCTCCGCCCTTACGGCGTCGAGCATCGGGGCGATCATGTTGGAGCCGTCGCGGGCGGCGGCCAGCATCGCGTCCAGCGCGGCGCCCACCCGGGCGTCGTCGCGACCGCTCTTGCGGCCGGCGAGCTCGCTGACCTGGTCACGCTCGACCTCGTGGCTGACCCGCAGGATCTCCAGGTCCCCGGTGACCGAGCCGTGGGCGACGTTGACGCCGACGACGCGCTTGTCGCCCTTCTCCAGCGACTGCTGGTAGCGGAAGGCGGATTCGGCGATCTCGCCGGTGAACCAGCCGTCCTCGATGCCGCGCAGGATGCCGGAGGTCATCGGGCCGATCGGGTGCTGCCCGTCGGGGTGGGCCCGGGTGCCGCGCTCCCTGATCTGCTCGAAGATCTTCTCGGCGTCCGCCTCGATCCGGTCGGTGAGCTGCTCCACGTACCAGGAACCGCCCAGCGGGTCGGCCACGTTGGCGACGCCGGTCTCCTCCATCAGCACCTGCTGGGTGCGCAGGGCGATCTCGGCGGCCTGCTCCGAGGGGAGCGCGAGGGTCTCGTCGAGGGCGTTGGTGTGCAGGGAGTTGGTGCCGCCCAGGACCGCGGAGAGCGCCTCCACGGCGGTGCGCACGACGTTGTTGTAAGGCTGCTGGGCGGTGAGCGAGACTCCGGCGGTCTGGGTGTGGAAGCGGAGCCACTGCGCCTTGTCGGTCTTCGCGCCGTACGTCTCCTTCATCCAGCGGGCCCAGATCCGGCGGGCCGCGCGGAACTTGGCGATCTCCTCGAAGAAGTCGAGGTGCGCGTCGAAGAAGAAGGAGAGGCCGGGTGCGAAGGTGTCGACGTCCAGCCCCCGGGAGAGGCCCAGCTCCACGTATCCGAAGCCGTCGGCCAGGGTGTACGCCAACTCCTGCGCGGCCGTGGCTCCGGCCTCGCGGATGTGGTAGCCGGAGACGGAGAGCGGCTTGTACGCGGGGATGTCGCGGGCGCAGTGCTCCATCAGGTCACCGATGAGACGCAGATGGGGCTCGGGCTGGAAGAGCCACTCCTTCTGCGCGATGTACTCCTTGAAGATGTCCGTCTGGAGCGTGCCGTTGAGCACGGCCGGGTCGATGCCCTGGCGCTCGGCGGCGACCAGGTACATGCAGAAGACGGGCACGGCGGGGCCGCTGATCGTCATCGACGTCGTGACGTCACCGAGCGGGATGTCCTTGAAGAGGACCTCCATGTCGGCGGCGGAGTCGATGGCCACCCCGCAGTGGCCGACCTCGCCCAGCGCGCGGGGGTCGTCCGAGTCGCGTCCCATCAGCGTCGGCATGTCGAAGGCGACGCTGAGGCCGCCGCCGCCCGCGGCCAGGATCATCTTGTAGCGCTCGTTGGTCTGCTCGGCGTTCCCGAAGCCGGCGAACTGGCGGATCGTCCAGGTGCGGCCGCGGTAGCCGGTCGGGTAGAGCCCCCGGGTGAAGGGGTACTCACCGGGCCAGCCGATCCGCTCGAAGCCCTCGTACGCGTCCCCCGGCCGGGGGCCGTACGCGGGCTCGACCGGGTCCCCGGAGAGTGTGGTGAAGTCCGCGTCACGCTTGCGGGCCTTGTCGTAACGGGCCTGCCAGCGTTGGCGGCCTTCCTCGATCGCGTCAGCGTCCATGCGTACGAATTTACTAGGACGTCCTAATAAATGTCGATGGCAAACCGCCCGGCGCTTTGCGCGGGGCGGTTCGGACCGGGCCTCCGGTCAGGCCTTCGCGGGCACCGGGGCGGCGTCCGTGAGCAGCGGCTCGACCTCCCGGACGACCTTGCGCTCGACGAAGAACGCGGCCGTCGGGATCGTGCCGGCGATCAGCACCCAGAGCAGCTTGCCCATCGGCCACTTCGCCTTGGAGCCGAGGTCGAAGGCGAAGATCAGGTAGATGATGTAGAGGACGCCGTGGATCTGCGAGACGACGAGCGTCAGGCCCTCACCGGTCTCGAAGCCGTACTTGAAGATCATGCAGGTGCAGAGCACCAGCAACATGACGGCGGTGACGTAGGCCATCACCCGGTACCGGGTCAGCACGCTGCGTTTCATGCCATCGAGCCTAACCGGACGTCCGGGGCGGTCTTGCAGCGGGCCGGGCCCGGAACCCCGCCCTCCGCGGACCGGCTCAGATCTCCTCGAAGTCCTGGGCGGCGATCCGCAGCGGCCGCAGCAGCGCGAAGATCTCGCCGCACTCCTCGGCGTCGTACACCCCGAGTCCGAACTCCATCGCGACCAGGTCCTCGGTGGCCGCCTCGACGACCTCGCGGCCCTTGTCCGTGATCGAGGCGAGCGTGCCGCGTCCGTCGTTCGGGTTGGGGCGCTTGTCGACCAGGCCGGAGCGCACCAGCCGGTCCACGGTGTTCGTGACGGACGTGGGGTGGACCATCAGCCGCTCACCGATCTTGGACATCGGCAGCTCACCGGCCTTGGAGAAGGTGAGCAGGACCAGCGCCTCGTACCGCGCGAACGTCAGTCCGTACGGTTTGACCACCGCGTCGACCTCGGCGAGCAGGATCTGCTGCGCACGCATGATCGAGGTGATCGCACCCATGGAGGGCACCGGACCCCAGCGCTGCTGCCACAGTTCGTCGGCGCGGGCGATGGGATCGAAGGGGAGACTGAGCGGCTTCGGCACGGCATCGACCTTACCCACTGGCCACATGCTGGTCCGCCCCGTCTCGAACTTCGGTCCGAATTCGGTGAGCGGGCGCGGTTCTGCGGACCTCCGCGACGAGCACCAGCAGGCACAGGGTGCCCACGGCTCCGGCCCCGGCGACCACCTGGTGCACCGGGAAGAACTCGGCGGCCAGGCCCGCCAGCGCCATGCCCACGCCCTGGAGCGTCATGAGCCCGGCGGTGAGCACGGTCATGGCCCGGCCGCGCAGCTCGTCCGGGACCGCCTCGACGAACCACTGGTCGAGCCCGATGACGTACGCGGAACCCGCACCGGCCAGCACCAGCGCGACGGCCGCCAGGGCGACTCCGGGACTGAACCCGTACAGCACCAGGGGCAGCAGCCCTGCCCCGGCGAGGGGCAGCACGACGCGGGAGCGGGTACGGGGGCTCAGCGCGGCGCCCGTGTACAGCTCGGCGGCGATGGAGCCGACCGGCATGGCGCACATCAGCAGCCCGAGCGCGGCACTGCCCACACCGATCTCGTCGGCGTACGGGGCGGCCAGCGCCTCCGGCGCGACGACGAACATCGGGGGCAGCCAGAAGAGCAGCAGCAACGCCCGGATCCGCCGGTGGCCCAGCACCAGCCGGGCGCCCGCGAGCGACTCCCCCAGCAGGGTGCCGCCGCCCTTGCCCGCGGTCCTGGCGGGCCGGTCCCGGGTGCCGAGCCGGAGCAGCGCGGCCGAGCAGAGGAAGGTGGCGACGGTGATGGTGATCGCACCGCGCGGCGAGACCACGGCCAGCAGCAGCCCGCCCACGCCGAAACCGGCCAGCAGCGCGCTCTGCGAGACGATCCGCAGCAGCGAGCGGCCCAGCACGAAGAGGTCGCCCTCGCCCAGGATGTCGGTGAGCGCGGCCATCCTGGTACCGGTGAAGACCGGCGACACGGCGGCCACCAGGCAGCGCAGCAGGAGCAGTCCGGCGACGGGCGTGCCCGGGAGCACCATCACGGCGACGCAGGCCGCGCAGATCAGATCGCAGGTGACCAGGACCCGGCGCGCGGGGTAGCGGTCCGCGATCCCCGCGAAGAGGGTGCCTCCGACGAGGTAGGGCAGCATGCCGAGCGCGAACGTGAGGGCGCTGAGCAGGGGTGAGTCGGTGAGGTCGTACACGAGGACGGTCAGCGCGAGCTCACTGACGACGACGCCGAGCAGCGAGAGCAGATGCGCGGCGAAGACGGCGCGGAACTCGACGACGGCGAAGACGGCCCGGTAGCCGCGGGACGGTTCGCCCGGCACATCGGCGGGGGCCCCCTGGACCGCGGGGGCCCGGAGCGCGGCCGGTTCGCTCGGGTCAGGGGAATCGGCGCGCTCCGGGTCGCGGGGCGGGTGGCCGCCCGTCGGCGGAGCGGTGTCTCTCGGCATGGACGCAGCCTGCGGGAGCACGCCGCGCGGTCCGTAAACTTTCGGTCCACCCCGAATCTTCCCGAGGCCGCGCATGCCGTTCCATCTGCATTTCGACGAGAGCGATCTGCTGCGCTGCCGGTTCGCGCTCTCCCCGCTCGGGGAGACCCAGGCCGCCGTGCGGGTGCTGGCCACGCCGCAGCGGCAGGGCTATCACCTGCCGTGGCTGCGCCGGATCCGGCACGCGGCCGCCGGGCTCGATCTCGGACCGCTGTGGCTGCTGATGAACGAGCGCGGTCACAGCCCCGACTTCTTCTGCCCGCCGCCGCTGGGGCCGCTCGTCTCCTTCGAGGAGGAGATCGCGGGCGTGCGGGCGGTCGATCCGGCGCTGGCGCGGGAGGACATCGCGTGGGCGCTGTCGGACCGGCCCGGGGCGCTGGACTCCCCCGCGGGGCGGGCGCTGCTGGCCGATCCCGCGCGGACCGTGCGGGAACTGGCGGATCTGCTGGAGCGGGCCTGGCGGGCGCTGATCGAGCCGCACTGGCCTCGGCTGCGGGCCCTGCTGGAGGCGGATGTGGCCTATCACTCGCGGCGGCTCGCGGCGGTCGGCTTCGAGCGGCTGCTGAGCGAACTGAGCCCGCAGCTGAGCTGGGCGGATTCGACGCTGACCATCGCCCGCACGGCCGGCCGGCACTCCCGGGTGCTCGGCGGGCAGGGCCTCGTGCTGATGCCGAGCGTGTTCGCCTGGCCGAACGTGGTCGGCGGGTTCGAGGCTCCCTGGCTGCCCGCGGTCATCTATCCGGCACGCGGGATCGGCGGACTCTGGACGGAGCCGGGCGACCGCACCCCGGACGTCCTCGCCCGGCTGCTCGGCCGGGCCCGCGCCGACGTCCTGTGCGCGCTGGACGAGCCGGCCGGCACCACCGCGCTCGCCCACCGGCTC
>CBRG010000332.1 GCA_000470535.1 Streptomyces sp. AW19M42 | reverse complement strand
GGCGGGCGCAGCGCCGGCGCCCGGGTGGCCTGCCGCACCGCGTCCGGGCTCGGCGCCCGCGCGGTCCTCGCGCTCAGCTTCCCGCTGCACCCCCCGGGCCGGCCGGAGAAGTCCCGCGCGGACGAACTGCTGGCCTCCGGCGTACCCACGCTCGTCGTCCAGGGCGGCAACGATCCGTTCGGCAAGCCGGCCGAGTTCCCTCCGGGGGAGTACCGGATCACCGAGGTGCCGCACGGGGACCACGGGTTCGCGGTACCGAAGCGCTCCGGGGTGACCGAGGATCAGGCGATGGAGATCCTCACCTCCGCAGTGACCGGATGGCTGGCCGCAATCGTGTGACGCGGCAGCCGGGAATGTTGGGCGGGGGGCCACTGTTGTGCGGGATGTCGGTACACCAACGTCGTATGTGGAGAGGGAGTCCGTCGCATGGGTTCGACCATCTGCCCGCGTCGCTCGAACGCCGCTGACCTGGAGTGGACGGTGCTGCATGCGGCCAAGACCACTTCCGAGCGGGCACTGAGCGGACCGGATCGACAGCCCGCGCCGGACCAAGGTCGACTATTCTCCGATTCGAGCGGGTCCGGTTTCGGCTCCGCCACAGCGTTGGAGGAGGTGGGTCCGGTCACAGGGACCGACACAGGGACCGACGACGGCCGCCCGCAGGAGACGACCGCCGAGCGCAACGCGCGCTTCGAGCGCGATGCCCTCGGTTTCCTCGACCAGATGTACTCGGCCGCGCTGCGCATGACGCGCAACCCCGCGGATGCCGAGGACCTGGTCCAGGAGACGTACGCGAAGGCGTACGGCTCTTTCCATCAGTTCCGTGAGGGCACCAACCTCAAGGCGTGGATGTACCGCATCCTCACCAACACGTTCATCAACTCGTACCGCAAGAAGCAGCGCGAACCCCAGCGCAGTGCCGCCGAGGAGATCGAGGACTGGCAGCTGGCGCGTGCCGAGTCGCACATGTCGACCGGTCTGCGCTCCGCCGAGTCCCAGGCCCTCGACCACCTGCCCGACTCCGATGTGAAGTCTGCGCTGCAGGCGATCCCCGAAGAGTTCCGCATCGCGGTCTATCTTGCCGATGTCGAGGGCTTTGCCTACAAGGAGATCGCGGACATCATGGGGACACCCATCGGTACGGTGATGTCCCGACTGCACCGGGGCCGCCGTCAACTGCGCGGCATGCTGGAGGACTACGCCCGTGACCGCGGGCTCGTGCCGGCGGGCGCCGGTGAGTCGGACGATCGGAAAGGCTCGGGCTCATGAGCTGCGGAGAGCCGCACGAGACGGATTGCTCAGAGGTCCTTGACCACCTCTACGAGTTCCTCGACCGGGAGATGCCCGACAGCGACTGCACCAAGTTCGAGACGCACTTCGGTGAGTGCTCTCCCTGTCTGGAGAAGTACGGTCTTGAGCAGGCCGTGAAGAAGCTGGTGAAGCGCTGCTGCGGTCAGGACGACGTACCGACCGACCTGCGCTCCAAGGTGATGGGGCGGATCGATCTGATCCGCTCCGGCCAGGCGGTGCCCGAGCAGGACGTGACGGTCTCCGACAGCGAGCTGCCGGCCACCGCCAAGGACTGACGCATCACCCGAACGTGCTAATCGCGGCCGTCACCACTGAGCCGCCGCACCCAAGTCGCTAGCCTGGCGCCTCCATTGGTGATGCTGGGGAGTGTCCGCGAACCGGCGGAACTTCGCGGACGCGACCTGGGGGCGGGCGGATCGGGTGAGAGCCACACGCGGCGTGGCGCGGGCGTACATTCTGGCGGTCGCGCTCTGCGCCACTGCCTGCGTGCTGCCCGCGCTCCGTCCGGGCGCGGACACTCCGTGGACCACCCTCGCACTGCTCACCGGGCTCTACCTGCTCTGCGAACTTCCCGGGCGCCGGCCCGTCTTCGGCAGCTCCGTGCCGATCAGTGCCGGATCGTTCTTTCCCCTGCTCCTGGCGGCCGCCTTTCTGCTGCCGCCGGGAGCCGCGGCGCTGGTCGCGATACCCGGCTCGTTCGCCGGCCGGGTGGAGAACCCGCCGGCCGCCGCCCGCCGCGTCTGGCGGGCGGCACAGCTCGCCCTCACCGTCTGGGCGGCCTCCCAGGTGCACGCCCTGCTCGGCGGGCCCGCCGCACTCGGCGGCTCCGGAGCCGGGCGACCGGCGGAACTCCCGTACGCGCTGCTGCCCGCCTGCGCCGCCGCCCTCGTGTTCAGCCTGGTGCTGAGCGCGCTGGACGGCTCGATCCTGGCCGCAGCCGAACAGCTGCCCGTCCGGCGGGCCTGGTCCGGGCTGCTGCCCCGCGCGCTCGGCCCGCACCTCGTGCACGGCCTCGCCGGACTGATGATGGCGGTCCTGTGGAACAGCTCGTACGGGCCGCTGGCCGCGCTCTTCGTCCTGCTGCCGATGTACATCTCCTGCTGGGTGTTCGCCCAGTACCACCGCGAGCACGCCGCGCACCGCGCCACGATCAGGGCCCTGGTGCAGGCCGTCGACATCAAGGACACCTACACCCGGGGCCACAGCGAGCGCGTGGGGCGCGCCTCCGTGCTGATCGCCCATGAGCTGGGCATGGCCGGGGACCGTGTCGAAGTGCTCCGGTTCGCCGGCATCCTGCACGACGTCGGCAAGCTCGGCGTACCGACCCGGGTACTGCGCAAGGACGGGCCCCTGACGCCGGAGGAGCGCCGGGTCATCGAGCTGCACCCGGAGTACGGGCACGAGATCGTGCGCGGCATCGGCTTCCTCGGTGAGGCACGGGCCGCGATCCTGCACCACCACGAACGGCTCGACGGCAGCGGGTACCCGTACGGGCTCACCGGTCGCGAGATCCCCGAGTTCGCCCGCGTCGTCGCCGTGGCCGACGCCTTCGACGCGATGACCTCGACCCGGTCCTACCGGCGGGGGCGCCCGGTGCCGGCCGCCGTGCAGGAGCTCAAGCGGTGCGCCGGCACCCAGTTCGATCCGCAGATGGTGCGGGCGCTCGCCCGCGGCCTGGAAAGGCACGGGTGGGTGTCGTCCGCCGTGACGGGGGCGGAGGTACCGGGGGCGCGGGGCGAGGGGCGGGGCGCGGGTTCCGGGGCCGTCCGGGAGCCGGTTCGTCCTCCATCGCCGGACGAGCTCGACATCGGCGCGTCCGAGCGGTGAACGCCACCCCGGCCGTGCGCGGCGCCGCCCTCGCCCTCACCGGCGCCGCGCTCGGGCACACCCTCTGGCACGGGGTCCACGACCCCGGCCACGCCCTCGCCTTCGGGGTGCTCATCGCCATCGGTGAGCTGGCCCGCTGGGGCGCGCTCCCCGGGGAACGGGAGCCCGCACCGCTCGGCGCCGCCGGGGCCCTCGCGTACGCCCTGCTCGGGCGCAGCGGCGGGGAGCCCACGGGGCAGGGCGCCCTCCAGGTGATCGCCGTGCTGGTCGCGGCCCAGCTGGTCGCCTGCGTGCCCCATGTCGCGCGCGGCCGCGGACCCGGCCCCGACCAGGTGGCGCGCCGCATCCTGACCGTGGCTTTCGCGGCCGTGTGCTTCCAGCCGCTCTACAACTCCGGCCGGTCCGAGAGCTGGTTCGGTGACGGGCCGTACTACGCGGCCTTCCTGCTCCTGCTGCTCGGCCTCACCGCGCTGTGCGACGCCGTCCTGGGCGCCCTGCTGCTGCGGGGCGGCACCCCCGTCCCGTACGGCCCGCTGCTCCGCGACGAGCTGCGGGCCCTGCTGGGCATCGGTTCCGCGGTCTGCGCGACCGGCACGGTCATGGCGCTCGGCGTCGCCGCGGCCGGGCTGTGGGCACTGCCCGTCCTGTGCGTACCGCTGCTGCTCACCCAGCTGTCCTTCCGCCGCTTCGTCGCCGTGCGCACCACCTACCGGCAGACCATCGCCTCGCTCGCCCGCTCCACCGAGATCGCCGGATACACCCCGCACGGCCATGCCCGCAGGGTGGCGGAGCTCTGCACGGCCGTCGGCCGTGAGCTGGGGCTCTCCGGGCCCGAGCTCACGGTCCTGGAGTACGCGGCCCTGATGCACGACATCGGCCAGCTCTCGCTCGTGGACCCGGTCCCGGAGGGCGCCACCGCCACGCTGCCCGCCGCCGAGCAGCGCCGGATCGCGCTGCTCGGCGGGGCCGTGGTCCGTCAGACCGGGGTCGACGCGAAGGTGGCCGTCGTGGTCGAGCGGCAGGCGGACCCCTTCCGCGAGCAGCCGCTGTCCGCCAGGATCGTCAGGGCGGTCAACGCGTACGACGACCTGTGCGGGGAAAGCGCCGGTGGGCCGCTCGGCGCGTTGGAACGGCTCAGGCTCGGGACCGGCCACGACTATCAGCCCCAGGTCGTGGAATCGCTCGCCCGGGTTCTGGCCAGGGGCGGTCTGACCCCCGTCCCACCTGGGTAACCCATGGGTAATGAGCGGGCGTCCGGTCAGGCATGGTTGGATGCGAAGAGAGCGGAAAACGAGGGTGTCCAGTCGGGACAGGCGGGAATCGTGAGGATCTTCGGGAAGGTACGGCATCGGCCCTCCGCCTCTTGGCGGCAGGCCACGGACCGCGCGTTCACGCTGATCGGCGACGGCCGGTACGAGGACGCGGGCGCACTGCTGACGCGTGCGGCGGACCTGGAGCCCTGGCTCTCCGAGTCATGGTTCAACCTGGCGCTGCTGCACAAGTTCCGGCATGACTGGGAGCAGGCGCGGGCCGCCGGGCTGCGGGCGGTCGCGCTGCTCGACAAGGAGTCCGGCGCTCCCGACTGGTGGAACGTCGGGATCGCCGCCACGGCGCT
Source organism: Streptomyces sp. AW19M42 (assembly GCA_000470535.1). Lineage (GTDB taxonomy): Bacteria > Actinomycetota > Actinomycetes > Streptomycetales > Streptomycetaceae > Streptomyces. The sequence goes on along the minus strand of CBRG010000332.1, from coordinate 16,824 downwards.
GCAGGACTGGCCGCTGGCGCGCCGGGCCTGGCAGGCGTACGGGCTGAGGGTGCCCGGGGGCGGGCAGCAGACCCCCGCCTCCAACAGCGAGCCGGTCGGTATGGACCTCGGCAGCGCGGCCGTACGGCTGTCGCCGGAGGGCGAGGCCGAGGTCGTGTGGGGCCGCAGGCTGGATCCGGCGCGGATGGAAGTGCTGTCGATCCCGCTGCCGTCCTCCGGGCGGCGCTGGGGCGAGGTCGTGCTGCACGACGGGGTGCCGAACGGCGAGCGGATCACCGCGGCCGGGCCCTCGTACCCCGTGTTCGACGAGATCGAGCTGTGGGCGCCGTCCCCCGTACCGACCTGGGTGGTGCTCCTCGAAGCCGCCACGGAGGCGGACCGGGACGCCCTGGAGCAGCTGGCGTCCGACGCCGGTTTCGCCGCGGAGGACTGGTCCTCGTCCGTCCGGCTGCTCTGCCGGGCCTGCTCGGAGAGCCGGATGGAGAGCGACGAGGGCGAAGGCGAGCACCTCGACCCGCACGACCACAGCGAGCCGGGGCACCCCGGCCCGCTGGGCCACCGCACAGCCGGTGAGCTGTGGGTTGCGGAGCGTGAGTGCGGGCTGGCGGCGCCCGCCGGGCTGGTGCGCGGCCTGCTGGACGGCTGGGTGGCGGACAGCCCGGACAGCCGGGAGTGGCGGGATCTGGAAGAGGTTTGCTGACCCGTACCCGTAGGCTGTATGCGCACCGATTCCGGTGCTCGGGTGCCCGGGTCCTCGCGAGCCGCGGATTCCGGGTTTCAGGTTGTGAGGAAGGCGTACGGCGGACATGGCGCAGCAGCAGACGGACGAGCAGATCAGCGTCGACGGCGTCGACGGCGAGGGTTTCGTCGTCGACACCGAGGACTGCGAGGCGCGTGAGGCGGCTTACCGCGAGCGCGGCACCTCGCGCCCGATCACGGTGGTGGGCAACCCGGTCCTGCACAAGGAGTGCAAGGACGTCACGGAGTTCGACGACAAGCTGGCCACGTTGATCGACGACATGTTCGCCAGCCAGCGGACGGCGGAGGGCGTGGGCCTGGCCGCCAACCAGATCGGGGTCGACCTCAAGGTCTTCGTCTACGACTGCCCGGACGACGACGGGGTGCGGCACACCGGCGTCATCTGCAACCCGGTGCTGGACGAGCTGGCGCCGGAGGAGCGCGTCCTGGACGACGCCAACGAGGGCTGCCTCTCGGTCCCGACGGCGTACGCCTCGCTGGCCCGCCCGGACCACGCGGTGGTGCGCGGGCAGGACGCGAAGGGCAATCCGGTCAAGGTGCGGGGCAACGGCTACTTCGCCCGCTGCCTCCAGCACGAGACGGACCACCTGTACGGGTACCTGTACATCGACCGGCTCTCCAAGCGCGACCGCAAGGACGCGCTCCGGCAGATGGAGGAGAACACCCCGCGCTACGAGACCGTGCCGAACAGCTGAACCGGCTGAGGACGCGGCTGTGCGGGGCCCTGTTCCGGTTCGCCGGGGCAGGGCCCCCGCCACTTTTCCCCCTTTCGCCAACCGGCCTTCTCCTGGGCGTAGTTGACGCGCGTCGACTCGTCCGACAGTCTCTCTGTCCACACCTTCGTCGTGGTAGGGAGCCCCCCATGTTCAGACGTTCCGCGAGACTTCTGCTCGGCCTTGTCATGACCATGGCTTTTGCGCTGGGCGGGGCCGTGGCCACGGCCGGCACCGCACAGGCCGACGGCTGCTACAGCTGGACCCGCACCCTCTCCCCGGGCGCCACCGGCAACGATGTCGTCCAGCTCCAGATCCGGGTGGCCGGATACCCCGGGTACAACTCCGTACTCGCCGTGGACGGCTCCTACGGACCGGCCACCACGGCCGCCGTCAAGCGCTTCCAGGCCGCCTACGGGCTGGCCGCCGACGGCGTCGCGGGCTCCGCCACCCAGGCCAAGCTCTACGCCCTCCAGGACGACGACTGCACGCCCGTCCACTTCACCTACGCCGAGCACAACACCTGCAACAGCACCTGGGCCGGCGGTGCCGTCGCGGCGGGCACGGCGAAGGCCAACGCGCTGAGCACCATGTGGAAGCTGGAGGCGCTGCGGCACGCGCTCGGTGACCAGCCCATCAGGATCAACAGCGGCTTCCGCTCCACGTCCTGCAACAGCGCGGTCGGCGGCGCGGCCGGCAGCCGCCATCTGTACGGCGACGCGGCCGACCTGGGCGGGCTTCCCCTGTGCACCATCGCCCAGCAGGCCCGCAACCACGGCTTCAACGGGATCCTCGGCCCGGGATACCCGGACCACGGCGACCACATCCACGTGAACCAGGGGCCGAGCCACTTCTGGTCGGCGCCGAACTGCGGTATCTGAACTCCGGCCCGATCCGAGGAAGGTCCTCGGGCGCACGTGTGGGGCCCGCCGTCACGGCGGGCCCCACAGTCGCGCGTCAGGCGGACTTCGCTGTCAGGCGCGTACCGCCCGTCGTCTGAACCGCGGCGCCGTCCCCGGCCCGCTCCGTCAGCCGGAGCTGCGAGACGGCGTTGCGCAGGACCAGCGCACCCGCCCCGGCGTCCAGCTGCCAGCGCTGGGTGCGCGCGCCCCCGGAGCAGGTCCCGAGCGACAGCTCGGCACCCACCTCCAACGGAGCGCCCAGGTACTTCTTCCCGCGTACCGCGTCCAGACACATGCCGGTCCGCTCCGAGCGGACCGTGTAGTACCCGTCGGCGGTCGCGGTCAGCGTCCAGCCGTCCGTCGCGCCCCGGGTCAGGGACACCCCGGAGTCCGCGCCGGGCGCGAGCGCCTTCGCGTCCGCCGTCAGCCGGTAGGTGCCGTCGGCCAGCGGGGCGCGGTCGGTGTTCGCCCAGCCGGGCGCGTGACCGATCCGCCGCGCCAGCGCCTCGAAACCGGCGTACGTGTCACTCGGTTTCGGGCCGCCCCAGGTGGCCTGGGCGATGAAGCGCAGGGGCATGAAGACCTTCGCCTCGACCTCGTTCTCGGTCTCTGCGGCCGCGCTGTCCGGCCAGAGGCTGATCTTCGCGCCGGTCAGGTTCGCCGCCGTGGCGGGCAGCGTCTCGCCCTCGAAGCTCAGCGGCGTCCAGTCGCTCTCGTACAGCTTCTGGGTCTGCATCGTGTAGCCGCCGCGCACCAGGTAGAGCGAGTACGCGGAGTTCATCACCGGACGGCCCTCGGCCAGCAGCCCGGACGGCTGCTGGATGGCGCCGCCGCCCAGCCAGTGCTCGACGGTGATGTTGCGGTCCAGCGGCACGGTGCCGTTGTGGCCGACCAGCCCGTCGTTCCAGATCCGCAGCGACCGGCCGCCGGCCTTCACATGCGCGTTGACCTGGTTGATGAAGTCGACGAAGAGATCGTCGGGGGTGGCCGACGCGCCGAACTTCGCGGTCGCGGCGGTCTGCAGCTGCGGGTAGTCCGGATACGAGGAGCCGATCATGTACTCGTCGGCGCCCATGTGCCAGGTACGGGTGTCCCACACCTTCAGGGCCTCGTCCACCAGGGAGGTGTAGTACGTCAGCGCCTCGGGCCGCGAGATGTCCAGCCGGGGCGGTGAGGCGACGCCGTCCCTGTCCTTGAGCTGGAGCTCGGGATGGTTCTCCAGATAGGTGTCCATGTGGCCGGGGGAGTTGATCTCCGGCACCAGCTCGATGTGGTACTTCTTCGCCATCGCGGCCAGGGAACGGATCTGCGGCTTGGTGTAGTAGCCCCAGAACGCCGACTCCGGGTCGGTGTCGCTCCTGACCTTCGCCTCGATCCAGAGCTGGTTGAGCTTCTGCGACGCCATGTCCTTCATCAGCCGCTCGAACCACGGCAGGGACACGTTGATGTAGCAGGCGCAGACCCCGACCCCGCGCTCCCGGTACGCGGGCATATCGGTCGCGGAGCCCCGGGCCGCGCGACCGTCGTCGTTCAGCAGCTGGAGCACGGTGCGCGAACCGTGGAACACCCCCGTGGAGGTCGCCGCGGTGACCGTGACCCGGTCCCCGACATCGAGCCGGTAGCCCTCCGCGCCCAGCGCCCCCTTCAGGGACGCGTCCTGGCGCAGCACCACGTCGCCGGACCTGGCCCTGCCCCGGGACACCGGGGCGGGGCCCTTCAGCTCGCCCGCGAACCTCTTCGCGTCGTCGGCGGTGCGCTGCTCCCGTACCCCGTCCAGCACGATCCTGGCCCGGTCCGTGAGGGTGAACTCCCCCTCGCCGGGCTGCCACTGCCGCAGCGAGGGCAGCACCTCGGGCGGCGGAGCGGCGGCCGGGCCGCCCGCGGCGGCTGCGCTCTGCCAGGGCAGCAGAGTGGCGGCGAGCGCGGCCACCACGGCCCCGATGGTCCTTCGTCTTGCCGTCCGGATGTCCATCGTCCGACCCTGGCCCGCCGCCGGGGCCCGGTCCATGGACAGGTGAGGGAAAGGGTTGGACGAATGATCGGATGTCGGTGGGCCGGGTATCAGGCGACTTCGGTCAGCTCTGACGGGCCGCGGAAGGTCCTGCGGTACGCGTTCGGCGTGGTGCCCAGTGAACGGACGAACTGGTGGCGCAGCGCGGCGGCGTTGCCGAAGCCCGCCAGCCCCGCGATCGTGTCCATCGTCTCGTCCGATGTCTCCAGGAGGTGTTGCGCCAGCAGCACCCGCTGACGCAGCAGCCAGCGGTACGGCGTGGTGCCCGTCTCCTGCTGGAAGCGGCGGGCGAAGGTGCGCGGTGACATGTGCGCCTGGGCGGCGAGCTGCTCGACGGTCATCTCCTCGTGCAGATGCCGGTCCATCCACACGAGGGTGTCACCGACCGTGTCGCAGCGGCCCCGGGGCAGCGGCCGCTGGATGTACTGCGCCTGCCCGCCGTCGCGGTGCGGAGGCACTACCATGCGGCGGGCGATGGTGTTGGCGGCGGCGGGCCCGTACGCCTGGCGGACCAGGTGCAGACAGGCGTCGATGCCCGCGGCCGTGCCCGCCGAGGTGATGATGGAGCCCTCGTCCACGTACAGCACATCGGGCTCGACGACGGCGCGCGGGAAGCGGCGGGCCAGCGCGTCGGAGTGGCGCCAGTGCGTGGTGCAGCGGCGGCCGTCCAGCAGTCCGGCCGCCCCCAGCGCGAACGCCCCCGAGCAGACGCTCAGTACCCGGGCGCCGCGGTCCACGGCCCGGCGCAGCGCGTCCAGGGCCTCCTCCGGGTACTCCCGCTCCGGGGACTGGCCGCTGGCCGGTACGGCGACGAGGTCGGCCTCCTCCAGGCGGTCGAGGCCGTGCGGGGTGCTGATGCTGAACCCCGCGTGGGTCTGGAGCACCGGGCCCTCGGCGGACACCACGGCGAAGTCGTGCACCGGCAGGCCCTCTTCGCTGCGGTCGAGCCCGAACACCTCGCAGAGCACGCCGAGTTCGAAGGGGTTTACCTCGCCGAGCAGCAGGACCGCGACATTCTTCAACATGACCCCAGTGTGGCAGTAATTCGATGCTCTATGACAGTCCTGCCACTGCCGGATTCTGCTCGCACCGACGACAGTGGAGGCATGAACACATTCCAGAACGTCCTGGGCATATCCGCTGTTGTCGTCCTCGTCCTGCTCCCGGCGCTGATCGGGATCGCCCGCGAACTGCGCATCGACCGCGAGCTCCGGGACGCGCAACGGGGCCGGAGAAACGCACCACCGCACACGGCGGACGCCGCGCAGCCGGTGAAGGCGGCACGGCGTCCGTACGAGAGGAGCTGGGCGAGGGTCTAGAACTCGTCGTCGAAGCCGACCGTGCCCTCGACCGCCACCTGGTAGGCCGAGGGGCGGCGCTCGAAGAAGTTCGTGAGCTCCTGGACGCCCTGGAGCTCCATGAACGAGAACGGGTTCTGCGATCCGTACACCGCGGGGAAGCCCAGCCGGGCGAGCCGCTGGTCGGCGACGCATTCCAGGTACTCGCGCATGGACTCGGTGTTCATGCCCGGCAGCCCCTCGCCGCACAGGTCGCGGCCGAACTGCAGCTCCGCCTCGACGGCCTCCTTCAGCATGTCGGTGACCTGCTGCTGGAGGGCGTCGTCGAAGAGCTCGGGCTCCTCCTTACGGACGGTGTCCACGACCTCGAACGCGAAGCTCATGTGCATGGTCTCGTCACGGAAGACCCAGTTGGTCCCGGTGGCGAGGCCGTGCAGCAGGCCGCGCGAGCGGAACCAGTAGACGTAGGCGAACGCGCCGTAGAAGAACAGCCCCTCGATGCACGCCGCGAAGCAGATCAGGTTCAGCAGGAAGCGGCGGCGGTCGGCCTTCGTCTCCAGCCGGTCGATCTTCTCGACCGAGTCCATCCACGTGAAGCAGAACCGCGCCTTCTCACGGATCGAGGGAATCTCCTCGACCGCGTCGAAGGCCGCCGCCCGGTCGTCCGGATCGGGCAGATAGGTGTCGAGCAGCGTCAGATAGAACTGGACGTGCACGGCCTCCTCGAAGAGCTGCCGCGACAGGTACAGCCGCGCCTCGGGGGAGTTGATGTGCTTGTACAGCGTCAGTACGAGGTTGTTGGAGACGATCGAGTCACCGGTCGCGAAGAACGCGACGAGCCGTCCGATCATGTGCTGCTCGCCCGGCGACAGCTTGGCGAGGTCGGAGACGTCGGAGTGGAGGTCGACCTCCTCCACCGTCCAGGTGTTCTTGATCGCGTCCCGGTAGCGCTCGTAGAAGTCCGGGTAGCGCATGGGCCGCAAGGTCAGTTCGAAGCCCGGGTCGAGCAGGTTCTTGTTGGTGGAGCTCATTACTGGCAGGCCTCGCAGGACTCGGGGTTTTCGAGGGAGCAGGCGATCGCGTCCGCGTCGGGCGCGGGCGCCTGCTCGGGGACCGTGGCGGCGGACGCCGCACGGGCGATCCGCGTCGCCGGGCGCGAGCGCAGGTAGTACGTCGTCTTCAGCCCCTGCTTCCAGGCGTACGCGTACATCGAGGAGAGCTTGCCGATCGTCGGCGTCTCCAGGAACAGGTTCAGCGACTGGCTCTGGTCCAGGAACGGCGTACGGGCCGCCGCCATGTCGATCAGGCCGCGCTGCGGGATCTCCCACGCCGTGCGGTACAGCGCCCGCACGTCCTCGGGGATCCAGGCGAAGCCCTGCACCGAGCCGCTCGCCTCGCGCAGCGCCTCCCGGGTCCGCGCGTCCCACACGCCGAGCCGCTTCAGCTCGTCCACGAGGTAGGCGTTGACCTGGAGGAACTCACCGCTGAGCGTCTCGCGCTTGAAGAGGTTGGAGACCTGCGGCTCGATGCACTCGTACACACCCGCGATCGAGGCGATCGTCGCGGTCGGCGCGATGGCGAGGAGCAGCGAGTTGCGCATGCCGGTCTTCGCGACCCGGGCGCGCAGCGCGTCCCAGCGCTTTGGCCAGTTCAGCTCGGTGTCGTAGTGGTCGGGGTGCAGTACGCCGCGTGCGGCCCGGGTCTCGGACCAGGCAGGCAGCGGACCCGAGCGCTCGGCCAGCTCGCAGGAGGCCTCGTACGCGGCGAGCATGATGCGCTCGGAGATCTTCGTCGACAGGGCGCGGGCCGCGGGGGAGTCGAACGGCAGCCGCAGCTGGAAGAAGACGTCCTGGAGGCCCATCGCGCCCAGACCCACCGGCCGCCAGCGGGCGTTGGAGCGCCCGGCCTGCTCGGTCGGGTAGAAGTTGATGTCCACGACCCGGTCCAGGAAGGTCACGGCGGTACGCACGGTGGCGTCCAGGCGCTCCCAGTCGATCGTGCCGCCCTCGACGAACGCGCCGAGGTTGACCGAACCCAGGTTGCAGACGGCGGTCTCGCCGTCGTCGGTGACCTCAAGGATCTCCGTGCACAGGTTCGAGGAGTGCACCACGCGGCCCGGCTCGGCGGTCTGGTTCGCGGTCCGGTTGGAGGCGTCCTTGAACGTCATCCAGCCCTGGCCGGTCTGGGCGAGGGTCCGCATCATCCGGCCGTACAGCTCACGGGCCGGCATCGTCTTGCGGGCCAGGCCCCTGGCCTCGGCCGCCCGGTACGCGGCGTCGAACGCGTCGCCCCACAGGTCGACCAGCTCGGGCACGTCGGCCGGGGAGAACAGCGACCAGGTGCCGTCCGCGTCGACCCGGCGCATGAACTCGTCCGGGATCCAGTGCGCCAGGTTCAGGTTGTGGGTGCGCCGCTGGTCCTCACCGGTGTTGTCGCGCAGCTCCAGGAACTCCTCGATGTCCGCGTGCCAGGTCTCCAGGTAGACGGCGGCGGCGCCCTTGCGCCGGCCGCCCTGGTTGACCGCCGCGACGGAGGCGTCGAGCGTCTTCAGGAACGGCACGATGCCGTTGGAGTGCCCGTTGGTGCCCCGGATCAGCGAACCGCGGGCCCGGATACGGGAGTACGAGAGGCCGATGCCGCCAGCGTGCTTGGAGAGCCGGGCCACCTGGTGGTAGCGGTCGTAGATCGAGTCCAGCTCGTCCAGCGGCGAGTCCAGCAGGTAGCAGGAGGACATCTGCGGGTGCCGGGTACCGGAGTTGAAGAGCGTGGGGGAGGAGGGCAGGTAGTCCAGCCGGCTCATCAGCCGGTACAGGGCCGCGACCTCGTCCAGCGCGCGCTCGGAGTCGTCCTCCGCGAGCCCCGCGGCCACCCGCAGCATGAAGTGCTGCGGGGTCTCGACGACCTGGCGGGTGATCGGGTGGCGCAGCAGGTAGCGACTGTGCAGGGTGCGCAGCCCGAAGTAGCCGAAGCGGTCGTCGGCGCCGTCGGCGAGTGCCTCGGTCGCCAGCGCGTCCAGGGCGGCCGCGTGCAGCGTCACGAACTCGGCGGTGCGGTCCGCGATCAGGCCCTCGCGGTGTCCGACGGCGACCGAGGCGGAGAAGGACGTCGCGCCCTGACCGGCCGCCTCGTCCGCGATGGAGCGGGTGAGCAGGCGGGCGGCGAGCCGGGAGTAGGCGGGGTCCTCGGAGATCAGGCCCGCGGCCGCTTCGGTGGCCAGCGAGCGCAGCTCGGCCTCGTCCGACTGGGCGTTGCGGCCGCGCAGCGCGGCGGCGGCGACGCGTCCGGGGTCGGTGTCGGGCAGATCCGCGGTGAGGTCTGTGAGGGTCCGCAGCAGTGCGGTGCCCGGTCCGTCGCTCGTGGTTCTTGTTGATTCGGCCGCTGAAACCGGATCGGCTGGCGCGATGGTCACGTGGTGCTCTCCCTCGCTCGGCTCTGGGCCGACGGGGGAGCGCGGGGCAGCCGGGCGGAGCGGGGCCCGGTCCGGGCAGCACTCCGTGCGGCGTCCACCGGCCCATCCACGAGGCCCGGACGTCTGGGCATCCGGATCGGTCGAGCCGGATGCGCTGTCGGCAGGTCCTCGGACTCGGGGGTGCGCAAAAGCGCACCGAATACACCGTTGCGGGACAGTTCCGGATTCGCACCGGATTTCCCTGCGGCGACAGCGAGCATGAGCATACATGTGGGGGCCGCCGGATGAGGCAGCCCCCACATGTTGTGTCGCGTGACCGATCAGGAGACCGCCGGGAACTCCAAGCGGTACGTCAGCAGCGAGAGTCCCTCGATCGGATACCAGTCCCTTTCCGGGGTACGGACGAAGCCGAGGCGCCCGTAGATCCTGTGAGCGCCGTGCATGGCCGGCTGCGTCGACAGGACGATCCCGGTGACCCCCGCGGTGGTCCGTGCGCGGTCGATACAGGCCCGGACGAGCGCCTCGCCCGCCCCGGCTCCGCGGGCCTCGCGGGAGACCGCGAGCATCCGGAACTCGGCCTCGTCCGCCGTCGCGATATCGGCCCAGCGGTTCCCCGGCGGCGCGTAGGTGACCCCGCCGAGGACGCGGCCCCGCGCGTCCGCCGCGACGAGCACCTCCGCCTCCTCGGCCCGCCGGGGGACGTCGCGCAACCGCACCAGGTAGGGATCGTCCGCGCCGTAGTCCAGCAGCCCGTCCCCGAGATAGGCCTCGGCGGTGATCTCGCCGAGGGCGGCGTACTCGGCGGGCTCGACCGGCCTGATGGTTATGTCCATGCGCGGAAGTCTGCCGCACGCGCGGGCGGCGACGGCAGGGGATTTCCGCCGGACGCGCGAACGGGCCGCCGCACCCCCACGAGCGGGGGTGCGGCGGCCCGTTCACCGCGGTCAGTGACCGCCGGGCGCCCCGGCCGTGGCCGGCGGGAGCTCCGTCTTCACGCCAGGGTCGCCCGCGTCCGCGGTGTAGTCCTCTGGCGAGGTCTCGTCGAGCCCGGCAGGCGCATTCACGGCGTTCAGGACGAAGGTGAGGACGACGGTCACCACGATGTTCAGCACGAACGCCGTCAGGCCGATGTAGCCGATCTCGCCGATGCCCGGAATCTCCTTGGAGGACCCGCCGAAGTGCTTCTGGGTCGGGCTGGCGACCCCGTACGCGGCGGCCGTCCCGTAGACCATGCCGACCGCCCAGCCCGCGAGCAGCGCCCAGCGGTGGAACCACCGGGTGAACAGGCCGCCGACCAGGGCCGGCATCGTCTGGAGGATCCAGATCCCGCCGAGCAGCTGGAAGTTGATCGCGACCGTCTTGTCCATGGTGAGGACGAAGGCGAGCGCGCCGACCTTCACCAGCAGTGACACCAGCTTGGAGACCCTGGTCTCCTGGGCGGGGGTCGCGTCGGGCTTCAGGAAGTCCTTGTAGATGTTCCGGGTGAACAGGTTCGCCGCGGCGATCGACATGATCGCGGCGGGTACCAGGGCGCCGATGCCGATGGCGGCGAACGCCACGCCCGCGAACCAGTCGGGGAACATGTCCTCGAACAACTGCGGGATCGCCAGCTGGCCGTTGTCCACCTTGACCCCGGCGGCGATCGCCATGAAGCCGAGCAGCGCGAGCAGGCCCAGCATCAGCGAGTACAGCGGCAGGATCGTGGTGTTGCGGCGGATCACGTTGCGGCTGCGGCTGGAGAGCGTCGCCGTGATGGAGTGCGGGTACATGAAGAGCGCCAGCGCCGAGCCCAACGCCAGCGTGGCGTAACCCCACTGGCCGTCCACGCCGGGCGCGAGCGCACCGGTCGGCTTGCCGCCGGGCGGACCGGCGAACTTCTCCCGCGCGGCGGCGAAGATGTCGTCGAAGCCGCCGAGCTTGATCGGGATGTAGATGATCGCCACGGCGATGACCAGGTAGATCAGCCCGTCCTTGACGAACGCGATCAGCGCGGGCGCGCGCAGCCCTGAGGAGTACGTGTACGCGGCGAGCACCGCGAACGCGATCAGCAGCGGCAGGTCCTTGATGAACCAGTGGGTGTTCTCGCCGCCGCCGACGCCCATCACGTCGAGCACCGCCTGGATGCCGACGAGCTGGAGCGCGATGTACGGCATGGTGGCGAGGATGCCGGTCACCGCGACGGCCAGGGAGAGCCCCTTGGAGCCGAACCGGCCACGGACGAAGTCCGAGGTGGTGACGTAGCCGTGCTTGTGCGAGACCGACCACAGCCGCGGCAGGAAGGTGAAGATCAGCGGGTACACCAGGATGGTGTAGGGCACCGCGAAGAAGCCGGCCGCGCCGGCCGCGTAGATCGCAGCGGGCACGGCGACGAAGGTGTACGCGGTGTAGAGGTCGCCGCCGAGCAGGAACCAGGTGACCCAGGTGCCGAAGGACCGTCCTCCCAGGCCCCATTCGTCGAGGCTGGCCTCGTTCTCCGCCTTGCGCCAGCGGGCGGCCATGAAGCCGACGACCGTGACGGCCAGGAAGAAGAAGATGAAGACGCCGAGCGCGATGCCGTTCACGCCGTCCTTCATGCGGACGCACCCCCCTTGCGGGCGCGCTGGTCACGCTGCCACAGCTTGTACGCGATCATCGTGAGTGCGGTCGAGATGGGCACCCAGAGCATCTGGTACCAGTAGAAGAACGGGATGCCGATGAAGGTCGGGTCGATCTTCGCGTACGAACTCACCCAGAGCATCGCCACGAACGGCGCGATGAGACAGAGGGCGATGACCACCCGCACGGGTGTGACCGTGGGTGGTCGTGCTCCTGGGTCCGCTGGCTTTCCTTCTGGATCTGACATGGCGGCGACTCCGTCCCCTCGCTGATCACCGATGTAATGCGCAGGAAATCTAGGCGAGGGATCCGGCCAGCGTCACCCCCTGTCCGCATTGCGGTCCGGCAACGGTCTTCCGGCCGGGGGCGGGTGGCCGCGGCGTTCCTCGGCGTCGGAGAAGTGGTATAGACCAATGGCGGTACGAAGTCGCTGACCGGGGCATGGGGAAGCCCCCGTGGAAGCGGTTCCACGGGGGCTGTCGGTGCGCTGCGGTCAGTCCAGCGGACGCTTCAGGCGGGCCACGAACTTGTAGCGGTCGCCCCGGTAGACCGAACGGACCCACTCGACCGGCTCACCCTGCTCGTCCAGCGAGTGCCGGGACAGCATCAGCATCGGCAGGCCCACGTCCGTACCGAGCAGCCCGGCCTCGCTCGGGGTGGCGAGCGAGGTCTCGATGGTCTCCTCGGCCTCGGCCAGCCGGACGTCGTACACCTCGGCCAGGGCCGTGTAGAGAGAGGTGTACTTCACCAGCGAACGCCGCAGTGCCGGGAAGCGTTTGGCTGAAAGGTGGGTGGTCTCGATCGCCATCGGCTCACCGCTCGCCAGCCGCAGCCGCTCGATCCGCAGCACGCGGCCGCCGGTGGTGATGTCGAGGAGCCCGGCGAGTGTGTCGTCGGCCGTGACGTAGCCGATGTCCAGTAGCTGGGACGTCGGTTCCAGTCCCTGGGCGCGCATGTCCTCGGTGTACGAGGTGAGTTGCAGGGCCTGCGAGACCTTCGGTTTGGCCACGAAGGTGCCCTTGCCCTGGATGCGCTCCAGCCGGCCCTCGACGACCAGTTCCTGGAGCGCCTGGCGCACGGTGGTGCGCGACGTGTCGAACTCGGCGGCCAGGGTCCGTTCCGGCGGGACCGGGGTGCCGGGCGGCATCGTGTCCGTCATGTCGAGGAGATGTCGCTTCAGCCGGTAGTACTTCGGAACGCGCGCGGTACGCGTGCCCGCGCCCGCGCCCGTCTCGGTCTCCGCACTGCCCCCGTCGACGCCCATGGCCCGCCTTCCCGACTGCTGCGCTGCTGCCGTCACCGGCTCCTCCGTCTGTCGCGGCTCACATGGTGGCACGGTCCGGTCACGGCTCGTCGCCCTCCCTCAGATGTCGGTCCTATAACGGACGCGAGTGCACTTCTTATACACCCTTGACACCCCTAAAGGTCTAGGCCAAGCTCCCGGTACTGGTCTAAACCATTAAAGACCAGGTTCCAGCCCCAGTAGTACTCGTCGACGTTATTCGCGCGGTGGGCGGGGGTTGCAGCATCCCTGAGGAGGGTGGCGTGAAGCGCAAGCTCATCGCGGCGATCGGCGTCGCGGGCATGGTGTTCGGCATGGCGGCCTGTGGTTCGGACGACGACAGCGGCGACGGCAAGAAGGCCGGCGCCGAAGGATACGCGGGCCAGACCCTGACCGTCTGGACGATGTCCGGCTCGAACCCCCCCGGTTGGACCAAGACGGTCACCGACGAGTTCGAGAAGAAGACCAAGGCCAAGCTGAAGATCGAAGTCCAGGAATGGAACGGTATTCAGCAGAAGGTCACCACTGCCCTCTCCGAGTCCAACCCCCCCGACGTGCTGGAGATCGGTAACACCCAGACCCCCGCGTACGCCAAGACCGGCGGTCTCGCCGAGCTCGGTGACGTGAAGAAGGAGATCGGCTCCGACTGGGCCGACGCGGTCAACGCCCCCTCCGTCTTCGACGGCAAGCAGTACGCCCTGCCGTGGTACTTCGGCAACCGCGTCGTCATGTACAACAAGAAGGTCTTCAAGGACGCCGGTATCACCGAGACGCCGAAGACCCGCGCGGACCTCTTCAAGGCCTTCGACGCCATCAAGAAGAAGGGTGATGCCGAGCCGATCTACCTGCCCGGCCAGAACTGGTACTTCTTCGACGGTCTGCTCGTCGGCCAGGGCGTCGAGCCGGTCAAGAAGGAAGGCGACAAGTACGTCTCCAACCTGTCCGACCCGAAGGTCGGCGCGGCCATGGACGTGTACAAGCAGTACCAGTCCTACTCCAAGGCCCCCAAGGACAAGGACGAGGCCACCCCGCAGCAGGCCGAGGTCTTCGCCAAGGGCAAGACCGGCGCCATCATCGCGATGGGCTACGAAGCGGGCACGGCCATCAAGGCCAACCCGAAGCTGGAGAAGGACATCGGCTTCTTCACCATCCCCGGTGAGACCGCCGAGAAGCCCGAGGGTGTCTTCCTCGGTGGCTCCAACTTCGCCGTCGCCGCGGGCAGCAAGAAGCAGGACCTCGCCAAGGAGTTCCTGCGGATCGCCCTCAGCGAGGCGAACGACGGCGCTCTCGTCAAGGAGGCCGGCTGGACCCCGAAGTCCGAGGCCGGACAGAAGTACGCCGTGGGCCAGCCCGCCGCCGAGGCCGCCGGCCCCGCCGCCGCCAAGTCCGGTGGCACGACGCCGCTGATCCCGGAATGGGCGCCCGTGGAGAACCCGCCGAACCCGATCAAGACCTACATGACACTGGTCCTGCAGGGTAAGTCGTCCGCCGACGCCGCCAAGCAGGTCGAGGGCGAGCTCAACAAGCGCCTGAGCCAGCAGCAGTAGTAGCAGCAGCGCGACACACTCCGGGGCGGCGGGCATCCACCCGCCGCCCCGGCTGTACGCACCGTTCCTGTAGGGCTCTGTTGGAAGTGATGACGAGCATGGCAGTAGAGACCAACCCGTCGGACGTGGCTAAGACAGCCGCAGGCCGGGGGCCCGGCGGGCAGCCACCCGCCGGACCGGGCACGCAACGCAGGCGGAAGCTGGGCGCGGGGGCCGCGGCCTATCTGCTGCTCATCCCCGCGCTCGCCGTGACGGCGCTCCTCCTCGGCTATCCCCTGGTGAAGAACGGCATGCTGTCGTTCCAGAACCTCAATATGGGGCAGCTGATCCAGCACGCCACCGAATGGAACGGGTTCAAGAACTACAAGGAGATCCTCGGCGGTGAGGACTTCTGGCGCGTCACCGTCCGCACCGTCGTCTTCACCAGCATCAACGTCGCGCTGATCATGCTGTTCGGCACGCTGATCGGACTGCTGCTCGCCCGCCTCGGCAAGCGGATGCGACTGACCCTGATGCTGGGCCTCGTGCTCGCCTGGGCCATGCCCGTCGTCGCGGCGTCCACCGTCTACCAGTGGCTCTTCGCCTCGCGGTTCGGCGTAGTGAACTACGTGCTCGACCACATCGGCTTCCACTCCATGGCCGACTACAACTGGACCGGCTCACAGCTCTCCACCTTCTTCGTGGTCGGGCTGCTGATCGTCTGGCAGTCGATCCCCTTCGTGGCGATCAACCTCTACGCCGCCACCACGACGATCCCCAAGGAACTCTACGAAGCCGCCTCGCTCGACGGGGCCGGCAACTGGAAGAGCTTCACCCAGGTGACGTTCCCGTTCATGCGGCCCTTCCTCTACGCCACGACCTTCCTTGAGGTCATCTGGGTGTTCAAGGCCTTCCCGCAGCTCTTCACCATCAACGAGGGCGGCCCCAACCGCCTCACCGAGACCCTGCCGATCTACGCCTTCGTCGAAGGGGTCGGAAACCAGCACTACGGCATGGGCGCCGCGATCTCGCTGCTCACCATCCTGATCATGCTGGGGCTGACCTCGTACTACCTCCGCATCGTTCTCAAGCAAGAGGAGGACGAGCTGTGAAGCGCTCACTGCTCGGCCGCATCTGGCCCAACGCAACGGCGATCGTCCTCTTCGCCGCCTTCGTCTTCCCCGTCTACTGGATGTTCAGCACGGCGTTCAAGCCGACCGGTGACATCATCACCGAGAAGCCGGTCTGGTTCCCGACGGACGTCACGTTCGACCACTTCAAGACGGCGTACAACGCGCCCGACTTCTTCACGCTGGTCAGGAACTCGCTGACCGTCACGCTGCTCGCGGTCGTCTTCTCGCTGGTCATCGCGCTCTTCGCGTCGTTCGCCCTGGCGCGGATGCGGTTCAAGGGCCGCAAGAGCATGATCCTGGTCTTCATGATCGCGCAGATGGCCCCGTGGGAGGTCATGGTCATCGCGATCTACATGCTGGTCCGCGACGCGGACATGCTCAACAGCCTGGTCCCGCTGACCCTCTTCTACATGGTCATGGTGCTGCCCTTCACCATCCTGACGCTGCGCGGCTACGTCGCCGCCGTGCCCAAGGAGCTGGAGGAGTCCGCCATGGTCGACGGATGCAGCCGCCCGCAGGCGTTCGTCAAGGTGATCCTGCCGCTGCTCGCCCCCGGTCTCATGGCGACCTCGCTCTTCGGCTTCATCACGGCGTGGAACGAATTCCCGCTCGTCCTCATCCTCAACAAGGAACCCGAGTCCAAGACGCTGCCGCTGTGGCTCTCCCAGTTCCAGAGCCAGTTCGGCGACGACTGGGGCGCCACCATGGCGGCGGCCTCGATCTTCGCGGTCCCGATCCTGATCCTCTTCGTCTTCCTGCAGCGTAAGGCCGTCAGCGGTCTCACCGACGGCGCCGTGAAGGGATAACGCCCCCATGACCACCCTCGTATCCACCACGGACACCGTCACCCGCGACGCCCTCGCCGTCCTGCAGCCGGGGTTCACCGGCACCACGGCACCGGACTGGCTGCTGCGCCGGATCGGTGAAGGCCTCTCCTCCGTCGGACTGTTCGGCCGCAACATCGAGTCGCCCGGACAGCTCACCGCGCTCACTGCCCAGCTCCGCGGCGAACGCGACGGCGTGCTCGTCGCGATCGACGAGGAGGGCGGCGACGTCACCAGGCTGGAGGTGCGGCACGGCTCCTCCTTCCCCGGCAACCTGGCGCTCGGCTCCGTCGACGACACCGCGCTGACCCGCGCCGTCGCCCAGGAGCTGGGCCGCCGGCTCCCCGGCCGCGGGGGGCCCCCCACCCCGGG